>NZ_JBIVOO010000004.1:32452-395069 GCF_044754165.1 Arthrobacter sp. NPDC093139 | reverse complement strand
CGTGACCGGCTGGAGTCCAAGAAGATCTCCAAGACCCAGGCCGTGACCTCCAACGTTGAGGGTGAGCTCGCCGCGAAGGATGTGCACATTGGCCCGTCCGATTATGTGCAGTGGCTGGATGACCGTAAGTGGGCGTTCGTGCGTTTGGAGGGCCGGAACTTTGGTGACGCGCCGGTGTCGCTGGAGTACAAGCTGGAGGTCTGGGACTCGCCGAACTCCGCCGGTGTGATCATCGATGCGATCCGTGCGGCGAAGATCGGCCTGGACCGCGGCATCGGCGGGCCGCTGCTGTCCGCGTCGAGCTACTTCATGAAGTCCCCGCCGGAACAGTTCAACGACGACCTCGCCCGGGAAAAGGTCGAGGCCTTCATCCGCGGCGACATCGAGCGCTAACCCCCTTTCCGGCCCTCCCTCACCTCCTGGCAGGGTTCGGCCCGACGCTCCCTCACCTCACGGGTGGGGGAGCGTCGTGCTTTCGGCGTCCTTTTTGTAGCGCCCGATGGCGTGGCTCGCCTGCGCCAAGGCAAGTAGTTTGAGCACCAGTTGACCGTGCAGGTGCATCCCGACGGCGGCCGTCAGGATCAGCTCGTTAGTGTCCTCCGGCGCCGCGGTCGCATTAATGTCCCGGTCGGCGATCGAGTCGAGTGCCTTGCTGTAGGCGTCCAGCAGCTCTACGGTCACGGGCACGCCGAGGCTTTCCATCTGCGAGACATGCGCGTCCAGTGCCGCCCTGGCGTCGCTGGGCGCGTCCGGCCAGTTTCGCAGGCGTACGACGGCGTCACCCGCCCGAGTGCCCGTGTCACCGTGCCCACTGCTTACCGGAGTGAGGCCTAGTACCGTACGCTGCACCGCAGCGAGAAGCTCGAGGCGCGGCGCGCCGTCGTCGGCCAGTTTCACCAGCGTTCGGATCTGTTCGATGTTGAGCCCCACCACTGCCCGCAGGGCCTGGATCAGCCTTAGGCGGCTGACGTGCCGATGGGAGTACCTGGCCCGCGTGGCGTGAACCGACTCACCGGCGGGCAGCAGTCCCTCGCGGAGGTAGAACTTAATGCTCGCCGCGGAAACCCCGGCGCGCTCGCTTAGCTCTTTAA
The DNA here is from genome assembly GCF_044754165.1 of Arthrobacter sp. NPDC093139. Taxonomy (NCBI): domain Bacteria; kingdom Bacillati; phylum Actinomycetota; class Actinomycetes; order Micrococcales; family Micrococcaceae; genus Arthrobacter; species Arthrobacter sp. NPDC093139. The sequence continues at coordinate 393,978 of NZ_JBIVOO010000004.1, read as the reverse complement.
GCTGCACCCTGCCTCCCGTCCTGCCGCTTGGATAGCAAAACCAGCGCCCACTATCTTGATGTACAAGAATTGGATAGTGCTCCTATCCTAAAGCTATGGAGTCCTGGAACGCACTGCTTGCAAGTCACGTGATCGCCGCGCTTTTTGTGCTTGCGATCGGGCCGCTGCAAATACTCCGGCGGCGCCGCGACCGGATCCACCGCAGCATGGGATACCTCTGGGTTGCTGCCATGTACTACGTCTGTGCCAGCAGCTTCTGGATCGTCACCGAAGGACACTTCACCTGGCTGCACGGGCTGTCCGCCTTCACTCTGGTAACGGTCACCCTTGGACTGGTCAGCGCCATCCGTGGGAACATCGCTGCCCACCTCGGGAACATGGTGGGCAGCTACGTGGGCATTGCCGTGGCGTTTGTCTTCGCTGTCGCAGTGCCCGGCCGGGCCATTCCCCGTCTCCTGGTCGACGACGCGCCCACCGCCCTTTACGTCGCTGGAGTCGTTGTCCTCAGCGTCGCCGTCATCTTCGCCTCACTGAAGCTCGGCGGCCGGTCTGGTTCTCTGGCGAGGAAGCGGGGGAACCCAGCGGGCCCAGCGGCCGGTTCAGACACAAATCAGCCCGGCCGGGACGCTCCCTCAGTTTTGGCAGGCTGAGCGGGGACGCTCCCTCAGTTTTGGCCGGCTGACAGGCGACGCTCCCTCAGATCGCGTCGGCAAAGCCTGACGCCTGAGGATGGTCCAGCCAGTCGGTGCGCAGTGCCCGTTTGATCCGTCCGACAGCCGACTGAAAGGCGTCGGCGAGATCGTCCTTGTCAAACGTCAGGACGGTCCACCCGGCGGATTCGAACGCTTTGTCACGTCGCCTGTCGCTGAAGGCCTGGGCATCGAGAAGGTGATGGCCGCCGTCGTACTGAATGGCGATTCGTCGATGCCGGTATCCAAGATCCGCCGTGGGGGACATAGCGTCGTGGAGTCTTAGGGCCACTTGGAGACCCGGTTCCGGGAGACCGGCGTCGGCCATGGCCAGCCGCAGCAGTGATTCGGGGGCGGAATCGGCCCCAACGCGCATCATGTCCAAAGCTTGCCGGGCACGCACAACGCCCTGCAGGTTGGGGTGACGGCCCACGAGAGCGCGCAATCCTGCCAGCGTTGCGAACGGCTCGGTCCGGTCCTCGAACTGCGGCCGCGGAGTCCGGATCAGTTCGTCGCCCATGCAGACAAGCTCGCTGACTGACAGGCGCCTCGCCATATCCAGCCACGTCCTCGATCGGGTGCTGATGTGAATGCCATCCACGAATTCGATCTCCTCCTCCCGGGCCAAAACCGAATGGCCGTAAACCCCCTTACGCCGTACTTCGGGCAGGGCCCGCGGTTTGCTCAGATGAAGCTCAGTCGAGTCGGAGAGCCTGGCAGGCAGAATCTGGCAGCGGATTCGCGCCGCCGTGACGTGGGAGATCCAGGCGCCTGGGGACACTGCAGATAATGACCGCGCCGCGGCTTCAAGGTCGAAGTCCCAATCCGCCGGGCGATACAGTCCGCGGCCCACGTGGACGACGTCCGCCCGGCGCAGCCGGCTTGCTGATACGCCGGATGCCCTCGCCGTCTCCCATGTGAACGGTCCCGACAGGAGGGTTTCCGGCAGATGATTGCGCATTTGCATACCCGCATTGTGACTTGAAAGGCGCCCGTCCTGCAGAAGTTATCCACAGGCGCGTTGGAGGCGGTGGGGAGTGAGGGAGGGTTGGGGATGGGGCGGCGGGGAGTGAGGGAGGGTCAGAAGAGGCCTACCGGGTTGCCGTCGTCGTCCACGTCCATCCGCATGGCCGCCGGAACGGCCGGCAGGCCCGGCATGGTCATCACGGCACCGGTCAGGGCCACGATGAAGCCGGCGCCGGTCTTGGGAATGAGGTCGCGCACGTGGATGGTGAAGCCCTTCGGCGCGCCCAGCCGCGAGGCATCGTCCGTGAACGAGTATTGGGTCTTGGCCATGCAGACCGGCAGCCCCGCCCAGCCGTTCTTCTCAATGTCCGCAAGCCGCCTCAGCGCCGGCACGGAGAAGTCGGCGCCGTCCGCGCCGTAGATTTCCTGCACAATCGTCCGGATCTTGTCCTCCACAGACAGCTCCAGCGGATACAGGTGCCGGAACGAGCCGGGCCCGGCCACCGCTGCCGCAACCTTGGCCGCCAGGTCATCGCCGCCGTCGCCCCCGCCGCCGCGTCCCCACACATCCGCCACCGCGGCCTGGATGCCTTCGCCGGCGCACCAGTCGAGGAGCCAGTCGAGCTCCTCCTGGGTGTCGGTGGCGAACCTGTTGATCGCCACCACGGGGGTGACGCCGAACTTTTCAACATTCCGGACATGCCGGCGCAGATTGGTCACGCCCGCCGCCAGGGCCTCCACGTTCGGCTCCTTGAGCTGGTCCTTGGCAATCCCGCCGTGCATCTTGAGGGCCCGGACCGTGGCCACCACCACCACGGCGGAGGGCGCCACGTCCGCTACCCGGGCCTTGATGTCCATGAACTTCTCGGCGCCCAGATCCGCACCGAAACCCGCCTCCGTCACCACAATGTCAGCAAGCCTGCGCGCGGTCTGCGTAGCGATGAGCGAGTTGCAGCCGTGCGCGATATTGGCGAACGGGCCACCATGGACCAGCGCCGGAGTCCCGGCGATGGTCTGCACCAGGTTGGGCCTGATGGCATCCTTCAGCAGCAGGGTCAGTGCCCCCTGTACCCCCAGGTCCGCCACTGTGACGGGGCTTCGGTCATAGGTGTACCCAAAGGTGATGCGGCCCAGCCGATCGCGCAGATCTGCCACGTCCGCGGCGAGACAGAACACCGCCATGATCTCCGAAGCCACGGTGATGTCGAAGCCGTCCTGGCGCGGGATGCCCTGGGTCGGGCCGCCAAGCCCGATCACCACTTCCCGGAGGGCACGGTCATTCATGTCCAGCACCCGCTTGAACGTCATGCGGCGAGGGTCGATGTTCAGCTCGTTGCCCTGGTAGATGTGGTTGTCCACCAGCGCCATCAGCGCGTTATTGGCGGACGTCACGGCGTGGAAGTCGCCGGTGAAGTGCAGGTTGATCTCGTCCATGGGCACCACCTGGGAATATCCGCCGCCGGTGGCCCCGCCCTTCATGCCCAGGATCGGGCCGAGCGACGGCTCCCGCAAGGCGATCATCACCTTGTGGCCGGCCTTGGCCAGTGAATCGGCCAGCCCTACCGTCGTGGTGGATTTTCCTTCGCCCGCCGGCGTGGGCGACATCGCCGAGACCAGAACCACCTTCCCCGACGGTGCCCCGGCGGAGAGCTTCGCCGGATCGATCTTCGCCTTGTGGCGGCCGTAGAGTTCCACTGCCCCGGGATCGATACCGGCGGCGGACGCGATCTCCTCAATGGGCCGCAGCACGGCATTACGGGCTATCTCGAGATCGCTCAGAGTGCTGTCAGACATCGTCGTCCTTCATCGTTGGGGCCAAGCCGGGGCGTACCGGCTGCGCTCAGCCGGTGAGCCGCGGGGCATAGCCGGCAGGCGCCGTGCGGCCGGCCGAAAATTCTTCGGCTGCGGCATGGTAGCTTTCCAGCGTAATGGTCGCCGTGCGCTGCCAGCCGGAGCTCTGCGCATGGACGGACGCTGCGCGGCCCATGTCCTCCCTCGTGGCGGGATCGTCGTAGAGGGCCTCGAGGGCGTCGGCCCAGTCGGCGGCGCGGTGGCCGTCCACGAGCAGCCCTGTGCGGCTGTCAAAGACGGCGCGGGAGAGGCCGCCCACCCTGGTGGCCACCACGGGCGTGCCGCAGGCCTGGGCCTCCAAGGCCACAAGACCGAAGGATTCGCTGTACGAGGGCATCACCACAACGTCCGCCGCGCGGAACCATGCCGCAAGCTCGGCCGCGGCAACCGGCGGATGGTGCGTGACGACGTCGTCCAATCCGGCGGCGGTGACCAGCGACTTCAGGTTGAAGTCTTTGGCGCCGCTCAGTGCGCCCAGAATGGTCAGCTTCAGGTCGATGTCCGGACGGCGCTCGCGGAGCAGCGCGGCCGCCTTCACCAGGATCTGCGGACCCTTGAGGCGCTGGATCCGGCCGGCAAACACCAGATGGAACATGCCGGGCCGGATGCCCCGCTCGGAGCGCGCGCGGCTGCGGAAGGCGGGTGTGAAGACCGAGAGGTCGACGCCAGGGGGAGCGACGTCGATGTGGTCGAAGTCCGCGTTGTAGTGGGACACGAGTTCGGCGGCTTCCGCGGTGGTGTTGGCCATGAGCCTTGTCGCCCCGTCCACGATGTGGTGCTCGCCCACTTCGCGCCGGCGCGGCTCGGGCTTTTCGCCGGACTGCAGCAGGAGGTTCTTGACCTTGGCCATGGTGTGCATGGTGTGCACCAGCGGCACATTCCACAGCCCGGAAAGTTCCAGGCCGGCCACCCCGGACACCCAGTAGTGGGAATGAATGATGTCGTAGCGGCCGTGGGGCTGGCGCTCGCGGATCCGCTCGATTTCGGCGACCATGCTGTGGAGCAGTTCCGGCAGTTCCTCCTTGGGCAGCTTCCGCGGTGGACCGGCGAAGACGTTGTGGACGCAGACGCCGGGATCCGGATGTTCGACGGCGGGCTGTCGGGCGTCCGTGGACCGGGTGAAGATCTCCACTTCCACGCCGATTTCGGCGAGGGCGGAGGCCAGGCCCCGGATGTAGACGTTCATGCCGCCGGCATCACCGGAACCGGGCTGCTCCATCGGAGACGTGTGCAGGGACAGGAAGGCCACACGCTTGATCAGGGTCATGGCTCTCCTCTCGGTCTACGGGAACGCATCCTTCCCGGTGCCACAGCGGCGCCCAACCGGGAACTGCATCCGGTAAAACACTACTCCTCAAGGTGGAGCTGCACCCGATGAAACGGCAGCCCTGTGGCGGCGGGGCCCCGAGCGAAGCCCCGCCGCCACAGCTCATGCGCCCAGGTGGCCTCGCACGGCGGCCTGCACGGCGTCGCGCATCGGAGTGGAGGGCCGGCCGATGAGCCGGCTGAGATCCCCGCTGGTCACGAGCAGGTCGCCCCGGGCGATGCCGAGGTCGCTGTCCGCCAGAATGGCCGCGTAGTTTTCCGGCAGGCCGGCGTCCACCAGCACCTGCGTGTACTGCTCGGCAGGCAGGTCCTGGTACTTGACCGGCCGGCCCGCGGCCGCGCTGACTTCGCCGGCCAGCTCACTCAGGTTGAAGGGCACGTCGCCCCCTAGTTCGTAGACCTTTCCTTCCTGGCCCTCGCTGAGCAGCACGGCCGCGGCGGCCTGGGCGTAATCAGCCCGGGCAGCGGCACTGACACGACCGTCTCGGGCGCTGCCGAGCACGGCTCCATGCTGGAGCTGAACGGAGACCTGGTCCGTGTAATTCTCCAGATACCAGCCGTTGCGGAGCAAAACGAAGGGGACTCCGGAATCGCGGAGCGCGTCTTCCGTGGCCTGATGTTCCGCGGCCAGCTGCATCGCGGTGGTGTCGGCGTTGGCGACGCTGGTGTAGGCGATCAGGCTGACGCCGGCCTCTTTAGCGGCGCCGATCGCATTCCGGTGCTGGGGGAGACGCTGGCCAACTTCACTCCCGGACACCAGCAGTACCTTCTCGGCGCCCGTAAACGCCTCGCGGAGGGAACCGGCGTCGTCATAGTCGATCCGGCGGACCTGGACGCCGCGCTCGGCGAGATCGGCGATCTTGCTGAGATCACGGCCGCCCGCGACGATCTGCCCGGCGGGGACATTGCGGCTGAGGAGTGCTTCGACGACGAGGCGGCCGAGCTGGCCGGTGGCGCCGGTGATGACGAGGGTCATGGTGGTCCTTTCACGGTGGATGACTGTCACCTGTGCCAACCAGACCCGGTGCCAGTTACTTCCCGAAAGAGAGTACGCACTTTAAGGTAAGGTACTGATATGAAAGTAAGTACCCAGGAGAAGGCGCCTGCTTTCCCGTTCGCGGACGGGATTTTTCCTGCGGGATGCCCCAGCAGAATCGTCCTCGACCATGTCACCAGCAAGTGGGGTGTCCTGATCCTGGTGGCGCTGTCCGAGGGGCCGCAGCGGTGGAGCGAACTGCGCCGGCGCGCTGAGGGGATCAGCGAGAAAATGCTGGCCCAGACCTTGAAGACCCTCGAAGCCGATGGATTTGTCCGCCGCGACGCACAGCCGATCATTCCTCCGCGGGTCGATTACAGCCTGACCGGCAGCGGGCAGGAGCTTGCCGCGCTGCTACTGCCGCTGGTCTCCTGGATCGCGGGGCACGCTGATTCCATTGTCGGGCGGTCCGGGAAAGCAGCAGGCGCAGGGGGTTAGGCGGACCCCTGCCACAGCCTCGCCAGCTCCGGGAATGCTGCCTCGTAGCCGGCCAGCAGCCGGCCGGCGAGCTGCTCAGACCCCACCAGCGGGTGTTCCGCGAAGGCCTCCAGTGCGGCTTGCCGGTCGCCATGGCTCGCCGCCCGGACGGCCAGGAGCTCCACACGCTTCACCCGCTGCATGAGCTCCAGCTGCGGCCCGGCCGGCAGGTCCTGGGGGATTGGTTCCGCCCCCGCGGCGGTCACAGTGCAGGGAACTTCGACGACGGCCTCCGCCGGCAGCCCGGGAATCGCCGGCGCAGTAGCAGCCGGCCCAGTAGCACCCTGCCCGCTAACGGCCTTGTTCCGCGTGTTGAGGATGAGTTGGGTGCCGCCCGACCCCGCGTACGGGTCCGGTGTCTGACCTGTGAGAGCCCGCATCACGGCCAGGGCCACCTGCTCGTAGCCACCGCCGGCAAGGTCCTCCGCGTCGCGTGCCTCGTCAGCACTGCGGGCTTCGGCCAGGTAGCCCTCCTCGCGGGACCGGCGAGCGGTGTCCCACAGCTCAAACGCCTCTGCCCCGGCTGCGGCCAGCCTGGGGTACAGCTCCGCTTGCTGGCCGTGGATCGACTCCCCGCGCGTGACATCCATGGCCCGCATGGCCGAGGCTGCCCGGGCGGTGTCGTAGTAGTAGAACAGGTATTCGTTGGGCAGGACCCCGCGTTCCTGCAGGAAGGGCTGGGGGAACAGCCGGCCTTCTTCAAACCCTGCCAGCGCGCCGGCATCCGCCAGCAGGTCCGGAAGCAGATCCCGCCCGCCGGACTCCAGCCGGTACAGCCAGCCGAGGTGGTTCAGCCCGTAGTAGCCCACGCCGTCGAGCCTTCCCGGCGGCAGCGGCGCACCGGCCGCGCGGGCGGCGCGGTGGACGAGGGCGCTGGCGGAGTCGCAGATACCGATGACCTTCCGTCCCAGCACGGGCAGCAGCGCCTCGGTGACCATGCCTGCCGGGTTCGTGAAGTTGACCAGCCACGCATTGGGGCAGTGCGTCCGCATCGATTCCGCGAGCTCCAGCATGGCGGGGATGGAGCGCAGCGCGTACGAGATGCCGCCCGCTCCGGTGGTTTCCTGGCCGAGCAGCCCCAGGTCCTGGGCGACGCGTTCGTCGGCTATGCGCCCCGCCGTCCCGCCCGGCCTGATGGCCGCGAACACCACATCGGTGCCGGTGAGCGCCTCGCGGAGCGACGTGGTGGCGGTGACAGCGGGGGGATGCCCGACGGCGGCGCTGCCTTCCGCCGCGGAGCGCGCCGACGCTGGGGAGCGTAGTGAGCCCACCGTGGGCATGGAGCGCAGCACCGCGGTGATGGCCGCGAGGCGGCCGGGGTCGACGTCGAACAGCACCAGTTCCCGGACCAACCCGGCGTACGGGCTGGAGCAGAGCGCCCGGTAGACGAGGGGAACCCGGAATCCGCCGCCGCCGGCGATCATGAGCCGCATGGAATGGAGTCTATGCGCAGCCACGGGCAACGCAATTCGGCCACCCGGAAACCGAGGGTGTGGCAGCCGGTTCCCGCCCTGGCTATACCCCCCAGATTTCGGGGTTCCACCCCCGGAGCACACGGCGTAGTGTGCCGAACATGGATGCGATTCCCGCAGGCCGCTTCGATCCGCTCGCCGCCGTCCGATCACCGTCGGCCGGTCGCTTTGACCTGCTGCTGGCCGGCACAGTGTTCCAGGACATCATTTTCACGGGGCTCCCGCACGCGCCGCAGCCGGGGACCGAAATTTGGAGCGAGGGAATGGGAAGCTGCCCCGGCGGCGTGGCCAACCAGGCCATCGCGGCGGCCCGGCTGGGCCTGCGTACCGGGCTTGCGGCTGCATTCGGCGACGACGGCTACGGGGACTACAACTGGAAGATCCTCGCCGGGCAGGAGCATGTCGACCTGTCGCTGTCCCGGCGGGTTGCCGGCTGGCACTCCCCTGTGACGGTTTCCCTCAGCGTGGACCACGACCGCTCCATGGTGACGCACGGCCACCCTGCTCCCGTGACGCCGTCCGAGCTGATCGGGCAGCAGCCGCCACCCGCGCTGGCGGCCGTGGCGGACCTGGGCCACGAAATGGAACCGTGGGCCCTCGCGGCCCACTCCGAGGGCGTGAAGCTCTTCGGCGATGTGGGCTGGGATCCCAGCGGCGAGTGGTCGCAGGCGCGCCTGGAAAACCTGCAGTACTTCCACGCCTTCATGCCCAACCAGCGCGAGGCCATGGCCTTCACCGGCAAGGAGAATCCCTGGGCCGCGCTGTATTCACTGGCGGACCGTGTGCCCGTGGCCGTGGTGACGCTCGGGCAGCAGGGAGCCATGGCTGTGGACTCGGAGAGCGGCGAGGAGGAATGGGTGCCGTCACTGCCGGTGACCGCGTATGACCCTACCGGTGCGGGGGACTGCTTTGGCGCGGCATTCGTCGTCGGCTGCCTGGCGGGGTGGCCTCTGGGGGACCGGCTGCGTTTTGCCAACCTGTGCGCCGCGCTCGCCGTGCAGGAGGTGGGCGGCTCGCTCGCGGCGCCGGGCTGGGGTGACATCGCGGACTGGTGGAAACGTGCGAACGCCCGGCCGGAACGCCGCGGCAGCCAGTGGCTCCGCCGCTACGCCTTCCTGTCCGACATCGTCCGGGATGTGCCCCCGGAAGCCCAGCGGCGGGCGGCAGCCACGATCGCGCACCTGTCCGACGCCTAACCCACCGGCGGGGCAGGAATTATCCGGCCCCGGACGCCAGCACTAGAATCACTAGAGTGAATTACCCCGCAGCAACAGGAGACCTCCCCCCGGCAGCAGGGCCGGTGCCGCCGCTCTCCCAGGAGCGGTCCTCCCAGGAACGGTCCGCCATCGTGGACCTGGAGGCCATCCGGCACAACGTCCGGAGGCTGGCCGCTGCCGCGTCCCCCGCGAACGTCATGGCTGTGGTCAAGGCCGACGCGTACGGCCATGGTGCGGTGCCGGTGGCCCGGGCCGCCCTCGAAGCGGGAGCCCGCTGGCTGGGCGTGGCCCACATCTCCGAGGCTCTGGCCCTCCGCGCCGCCGGCATCGACGCGCCGCTGCTTGCCTGGCTGCACACCCCGGAGAGTAACTTCGGCGCGGCGGTGGCCGCCGGCGTCGACATTGGGTGCTCGGGGTGGGAGCTCGATCGGATCGTTGCCGCCGCCCGGGAGCAGGAGCGCCCGGCGCGCGTCCACCTGAAAGTGGACACCGGCCTTGGTCGGAACGGCGCCCCCATGGAGGTGTGGGACCGACTCGTGGGCGAAGCCGTGGAATACCAGGACCAGGGCCTGCTGCGCGTGGTGGGCATCTTCTCGCACCTCGCCGTGGCCGATGAACCTGAGCGGCCGGAAACCGACGACCAGCTTGCGGCGTTCCGCGAGGTACTCGCCATCGCCGAGGACGCCGGAGTGGATCCGGAAGTCCGGCACCTCGCGAACACGCCGGCCACGCTGTCCCGGCCGGACACCCACTTCGACCTCGTCCGCGTGGGCCTGGGCATCTACGGGCTCTCACCCTTCGAGGGGCAGACGTCCGCCGAACTGGGGCTCCGCCCGGCCATGACCCTGCGCACCGTGGTGTCCCACTGCAAGGACGTACCCGCCGGCCAGGGCGTTTCCTACGGCTTCAACTACCACACCTCCGGTGCCAGCACGCTGGGACTCATCCCCCTCGGCTACGCGGACGGCGTGCCCCGCGTCGCGACCGGCGGTCCGGTGCGAGTGGAGGGCGTGACCTACCCGGTGGTGGGCAGGATTGCCATGGACCAGATGGTGATCGACCTCGGTCCGCGGCACGTCTCCGCGGGCGGCCACAGTGTCCTTGGAGCCGAGGCGCAGCTTTTTGGCGACGGTGCCGACGGCGGTCCCACGGCTGATGACTGGGCACGCGCCGCGGGCACGATCAACTACGAGATCGTCACCCGGATCAGTCCCCGCGTACCCCGCACCTTCATCAACGAAACGCCGGCGCTGTGAGCGTGCCGGCAGCCGCTGACCCGCCTCGCTGGGTCCGGAACCTGAAGGTTACGACGGCGGAGCAGACCCACGCGCTCGGCGCGGCCCTCGCGGAGGTGCTTCGGGCGGGCGACCTGCTGGTCCTCACCGGCGAACTGGGCGCCGGGAAGACGACGTTCACCCAGGGCCTTGGCGAAGGGCTCGGCGTGCGGGAGGGCATCATTTCGCCGACGTTCGTGCTGGTCCGGATCCATCCCAACCTTCCCGATGGGCCGAATCCCGGCGGTCCAGACCTGGTCCATGTGGACGCCTACCGGCTGGGATCGGCGTCGGAAATTGATGACATCGACCTCGAAAACACGCTGGACTCATCGGTGACCGTCGTGGAGTGGGGGCGCGACCGGGTGGAGCACCTGAGCGACAGCCGCCTTGAAGTGGAGCTTCACCGTTCAACCGGAAACGGGGCAGTCGGGGCGGCAGTCGGGGCGCGGGAAACGGACGGCGTTTTGGACTTCGACGCTGAGGACGACGACGAGCCCCGCACCATCATCATCCGCGGCTTCGGTCCCCGCTGGGCCGACCAGCCGGTCCTGAACCTGGCATCCGAAGGGATCTCCTGATGCTCATCCTTGCGATCGATACCTCCGCCGTGGCGAGTGCCGCACTGGTTTCCGACGATGCACTCGAAGGAGTGGTGGGCAGCTTTTCCACCGAAGACACGCGCAGCCACGCCGAGGTGCTCGCCCCGGGCATCGAGAAGCTGCTGGCCGAGGCCGACGTCACGGGCGCTGACATCGACGCCATCGTCGTCGGCGTCGGGCCTGGTCCCTTCACCGGGCTCCGCTCAGGGATCGCCACCGCCAGGACCCTTGCCTTTGCCTGGGGCAAGCCGCTGCATGGGCTGATGAGCCTGGACGCCGTTGCCCTGGAAGTGGCCGAGTCCACCGACGCCCCGGGGGAGTTCCTGGTGGCCACCGACGCCCGGCGCAAAGAGGTGTACTGGGCCCGGTACACGCTGCAGGAGGGGCAGCTCCCCAGGCTCGTGGACGGGCCGCACGTGGGCTTCGCCTCGGACCTTCCCGACCTTCCTGCCTACGGGGCCGGTGCCGGCCTCTACGCCGACGTCCTGCGGGCGGACCCGGATTTCAGCGCGGAGCAGCCGGATGCGCTGTACCTCGGGCAGTTCGCCCTGGTGCGCCTCGCGGGAGGGGAGGAACTCCCTGACTCCACGCCCCTCTACCTCCGTGAATCCGATGCGCAGGTACCCGGCCCCCGGAAGCGTGCCCTGTGAGCGGCCAGTCCGGACAGGATACGCTGATCGGCCCGGGCATATCGCTGCGGGACATGGTGCCGGCCGACATTCCGGCAGTCCATGCGCTGGAGGTGCGGCTCTTTCCCGTGGACGCCTGGCCGCTGGAGATGTTCGTGAACGAGCTGTCCCAGCCCGAGACCCGCCGCTACCTGGTGGCAGAGGCAGCGGACGGAATCGTCGGCTACGCCGGCCTGATGTGCATCGAGCCGGTCGCGGACGTCCAGACCATCGCCGTCGTCCCGGAATACGAGGGCAGGGGCATTGGAACCGCCCTGCTCACAGAACTCATCAGCGAGGGCCGGCGGCGCGGCGCAGCGGACGTGCTGCTTGAGGTGCGGGCCGACAACCCCCGTGCCCAGCAGCTTTACCGGCGGTTCGGATTTGAGCAGATCCACGTCCGGCGGAGGTACTACCGCGACGGCGTCGACGCCCTGATCATGAGGCTCGAGCTGGCCGATGTCATGGCCGTGCACCAGGACATCGTGCACGGGGACACGGTTCACGGGGAGGCCGGGCAATCCGGCTCCGGACAGCATGACGCCGGGCAGCACGCCCAGACCACCCCCACGGAGGCAGACCAGCAATGAACCGTTCCCAGCCGCTCGTGCTCGGCATTGAATCCTCCTGCGACGAAACAGGCGTCGGGATCGTCAGGGGAACGGATCTTCTGACCAACACTGTGTCCTCCTCGATGGACGAACACGTCAGGTTCGGCGGAGTCATCCCGGAGATCGCCTCCCGCGCCCACCTCGATGCTTTCGTGCCCACGCTCCAGGCAGCGCTCGCCGAAGCCAACGTGACCCTGGCCGATATCGACGCCATCGCCGTCACATCCGGTCCCGGACTGGCGGGCGCCCTGATGGTGGGCGTGTGCGCGGCGAAGGCACTGGCCGTGGCCACGGGAAAGCCGCTGTACGCCATTAACCACCTCGTGGCCCACGTGGGCGTGGGCCTGCTGGACGCCAAAGCCGGAGCCCGACTGCCCGGGAATCTCGGTGCCCTGCTCGTCTCCGGCGGCCACACCGAAATCCTGCGGATCGGACGCATCACTGACGACGTCGAAATGCTCGGTTCCACGATTGACGACGCCGCCGGGGAAGCCTACGACAAGGTGGCAAGGATCCTTGGCCTGGGGTACCCAGGCGGTCCCGCCATTGACCGGATCGCCCGTGAGGGCAACGCGAAGGCTATCCGGTTCCCGCGGGGACTCACCCAGCCCAAGTACATGGGCACCGCCGAGGAGCCCGGCCCCCACCGCTACGACTGGTCCTTCAGCGGGTTGAAGACGGCCGTGGCCCGCTGTGTGGAGCAGTTCGAGGCGCAAGGCGAACCCGTCCCCGTGGCGGACATAGCGGCGGCGTTCCAGGAAGCTGTGGTTGATGTCATCACGTCCAAGGCCGTCCTTGCCTGCCGGGAGCAGGGCATCACCAACGTCCTGCTGGGTGGCGGCGTGGCAGCCAATTCGCGGCTCCGGCAGCTCACGGAACAGCGCTGCTCCGCAGCAGGCATCACGCTGCACGTCCCTCCGCTGGATCTCTGCACGGACAACGGAGCGATGGTGGCGGCCCTCGGCGCGCAGCTGGTGATGGCAGGGATTGCGCCCAGTGGCATCGCCTTCGCCCCGGATTCGTCCATGCCTGTGACCACAGTGTCAGCGCCGGCGTCCGAGCCAGTCAGAACGGCTGCCCGGGCCTAGCACCCAGGGCAGTTGGGAACGGCTGCCGCGCGCCTCCCAATCAGGGCGAAGCGCCGCCTGGCCGGAATGACCTAGCTAGGCGGTGGGGCCGTTCCGCATCTGCTTCACCAGGTCCAGCACCACGGCCTGGAGGTTCCCTCCGTTTTCTGCGGCCACACGCCGCTGGCGCTGATACCCGGCCCCGCGTTTGATGATTTTCTCGACGTCGGCGAGCTCATCCGGGCAGCCGAGCTTTGCCGCGATGGGTTCGAGCCGGTTCAGTGTTTCGAGCACGTGGTCGGTGACGAGCTGCTCGTTGCCTTGCGCGTCCAGGATGATGATGGCCTCCATCCCGTACCGGGCGGCACGCCACTTGTTTTCCTGGACGTGCCACGGAGGCATGGTGGGAATGGCGCCTCCGCTGTCCAGCGTGGTGGAGAATTCGTGGACCAGGCACTGGGTGAGGGCGGCCACGGCGCCCACTTCCTCCAAGGTCGCCAGGCCGTCGCAGATGCGCATCTCAATCGTGCCCAGGTTCGGCACCGGCCGGATGTCCCAGCGGATCTCGGAAAGTGTGTCGATCACGCCGGTGGTAAACATGTCCTGGACGTAGGACTCGTACTCTTCCCAGCTGGGGAACTGAAAGGGCAGCCCGGCCGTGGGCAGCTGCTGGAACATGAGGGCTCGCTGGGAGGCATAGCCGGTGTCCTCGCCACCCCAGAACGGGCTCGAGGCGGACAGCGCCTGGAAGTGCGGAAAGTAGTTGACCAGGCCGTCCAGGACCGGGAGCACCTTGTCCCGCCGGTCTATCCCCACGTGGACGTGGACGCCGTAGATCACCATCTGGCGGCCCCACCACTGGGTGCGGTCGATCAGCTTGGCGTACCGTTCCTTGTCCGTGACGGTCTGCAGCTGCGGAGGGCTGAAAGGGTGGCTTCCTGCAGAGAACACCTCAACGCCCATGGGGTCCGTGACTTCACGGACGGCGGCAAGGGACCTGTTCAGGTCCTCCTTCGCTTCGCCGGCGGTTTCGCAGATCCCGGTAACCAGTTCCACCGTATTCAGCAGCAGTTCCTGCTTGATGTGCGGGTGCTCGTCGTCCTCGTTCAGTTCCGGGTGCTTCGCAGCGACTCCCCGCAGGACCTGGTTCGCCACGGAGGCAAGTTCACCGGTCTGCGCATCAACCAGGGCGAGTTCCCATTCCACACCAAGAGTTGATTGCCGGGATGAAGCGAAATCAATCTTCATGTGTTCCTCTCGCTCTTCTGCTGTCCGGTTGCTGGCCGCTTCTGGCAGAACGGCTGGCAGGCGAACGGTCATTCAAGTCTAGTGCAGGGGTAGCATCGGAATGATGGCATGGCTACAGAGTGCGCGTGACAGTTTTCACAGAGCGTCTTCCGTCAACCCCTCCAACAACAGACCCACTAACAGACCAGCCGCGGCTGCAGCAGCTGTGGCGGTACTGCTCGCGTCGGCATCCTGCACGTCCGCGCCGCCGACGCCTCCAACGGAAACGTCCGGTTCCACCGCGACGCCCAGTTCGCCGGCAACGCCCAGTTTCCGGCAACAGCAGACGACGGCGGCACCCCCGGGGCCGGCAGCCCCGCCGAAGACTGCGGCCGGGAAGGGCGCCGCGCCCCTGGGCTGGGGGCCGCAGCAACGCGATCAGGATGCGGCGGCGGCAGCCGTGAGCCGGATGACGCTGAGCGAGAAGGCCGGGCAGGTACTCCTGCCGTTCTACACAGGTCTCAACCACGAAACCCAGGCCGCCACCGTGGAGCGGCTGCATCTTGCCGGCTCCATCATCATGGGCGACAACGTGCCCCTCACTGCCGCTGGGCACGTTGACGTCCGGGGCATGATGGCCGCCACCCGGCGGCTGGGGGAAGCATCCCGATCCGGCGGCAGGACGTGGCCCGGGCTGATTGCCGTGGACCAGGAAGGGGGACTGGTGTCCAGGCTGGGTGCCCCTCTCACCCGATGGCCGGCGCCCATGAGCTACGGGGCAGCCGGAAGCGTGCCGCTGGCGACCGAGGCGGGCAAGGCCCTGGCCGGAGAACTGGCCGCCCTCGGGTTCACCGTGGACTTCGCTCCGACCGCGGACACCACCCTCGGTCCGGCCGACCCCACTATCGGCGCCCGTTCCATGTCGTCCGATCCGACGGCGGCGGGCAACCTGAGCGTCGGCTTCTCCCGAGGCATGCTGGCAACCGGCGTGCTGTCCTCCGTCAAGCATTTTCCCGGCCATGGTTCCGTGACCGTCGACTCCCATAAGGACCTGCCGGTCCAGACAGCGACGGCGGCACAGCTGAAGGCCCGGGACTGGAGGCCCTTCCAGGCTGCCATCGCGGCCGGCTCCCCGATGATCATGACCGGACACATCGCTGTCCCCGCCCTTGAGCCGGGCGTTCCGGCGTCCCTGTCCAAGGCAAGCTATGCAGCGCTGCGGGGGATGGGGTTCAAAGGAGTGGCCGTCACGGACGCCCTGAACATGAAGGCGGTGAGCGCCCGGTATCCCCGCGGATCCGAAGCCCCGGCTGCACTTGCCGCCGGCGCGGACCTCCTGCTGATGCCGGCCGACGTGAACGCGGCCCACTCCGCCATCGTCAACGCCGTCGGGGCTGGCAGCCTTCCGCAGCCGCGGCTGGAGGAAGCCGCCCGCCGGGTGGTGACCATGATGATCTGGCGCGCGCGCACGGCTCCCCGGCAGCACGGGGCCGCCCCGGGCAGCGCGGAGGGCGTTTCGGCAAGGGTATCTGCCGCTGCCGTCACCGTTCTTTCGGGCCCGTGCCGGGGTCCGCTGGCGCCCGGCCGGCTCCGCCTGTCGGGCGGCACCGCCCAGGACCGGGCACACTTTGCCGCCGCCGCGAGGGAGGCAGGCATCACGCTTGGTGCCGGCCCGCTGGTGAGCCTCATCGGCTACGGCGGCGCCCCGGCAGGCGGAGACATCGCCGTGGCCCTCGATGCGCCCTGGCCGCTGGCCCGCTCAACCGCGCCCACGAAGGTGGCACTCTTCGGCCGGACGCCGGGGGCCTTCAAGGCGCTGCTGGCCGTGCTGGCCGGCAAGTCGAAGGCCCCCGGCAAGCTGCCGGCCGCCGTCGGGCCCTACCGCCAGGGCACCGGCTGCCGCTGACAGCCGACACTCAGGCGATTCCTTCACCGTCCCGCCCGCCGGGCCGAATGCCCGTTTAATGGAGGGGTGCCGATTCTGAACAAAGACATGACCCTGTGCATCTCGCTCTCGGCCCGGCCGAGCAACAACGGGACCCGCTTCCACAACTACCTGTATGACCAGCTCGGACTGAACTGGATCTACAAAGCCTTCGCGCCCACCGACCTCGCCCAGGCGATCGCCGGCGTCCGCGGCCTCGGCATCCGGGGCTGTGCCGTCTCGATGCCCTACAAGGAAGACGTGATCGCCCTCGTCGACGCCATGGACCCGTCAGCGAAGGCCATCGATTCGGTGAACACCATCGTGAACGACGGCGGCCGCCTCACCGCCTACAACACGGATTACACGGCGATCGAGCAGTTGCTGGAGCGCAATGCCGTTCCCAGCGAATCCTCGGTGCTGCTCAGGGGTGCGGGCGGCATGGCCAAGGCCACCGCGGCCGCCCTCCGGGATGCCGGCTTCAAAAATGTTACGATCATCGCCCGGAACGAGGCTGCGGGCCGGGCGCTCGCGGACCTCTACGGGTTCCAGTGGCGTGGCGAGCTGGGCGACGCCACGGCCGACATGATCATCAACGTCACGCCGATCGGCATGGCAGGCGGCGCCGAGGCCGGCTCGCTGTCATTCCCTATAGAAGCCGTCCAAGCCGCGAAGGTCGTCTTCGACGTCGTGGCCTTGCCGCCGGAGACGCCGCTGATCAAGGCCGGCCGGGAAGCCGGCAAGCAGGTCATCACGGGCGCGGAAGTGGCCACCATCCAGGCGCTCGAGCAGTTCGTGCTGTATACCGGCATCCGCCCCACCGACCAGCAGGTGCGGGACGCCGAGGCGTTCGTTCGGGCGCAGTAGCTTCGGGCGCAGCAGCCCTCCAGGGCGCGTCTCGTTATTGGCGCTTTCCTATGCGGCGGTGGATGGTGCCCAGTGTGGTGGTTTTGGCCAGTGTGGTGGTTCCCAGGTTTGTTGTTCGCTGGGGTAGTGGCGTCCGGTGGGTGAGATCCAGCCAGGTGGTGTGTCGCGGGTGGCGTGGGCGGGTCGCCAGGGTGTGGTGTGTTTGAGGCGGTGGTGTTTGGGGCAGGGCTGGGCGAGGTTGGTGATGCCGCTGCCGCCTCCGTCGGACCATGCCAGCAGGTGGTCCGCCTCATTGTCCAGGGAGTGGTTGTTGCAGCCGGGGAAGGGGCAGCGTCCGTCCCGGAGCCGCAGCCATTGGCGCATGGCTTTGGGGATCCGGTAGCTGGTGCGTCCGATCTCCAGCGGCGCCCCGTCACGCGGATCGGTCAGCACCCGCAGAAACGACGTAGCGCCCTCGCTGACGAGTCGGCGGGCCATGCTGGCGGGGATGGGCCCGTACCCGTCCAGCACCGCCGGCTCCTCAGTCTGGCCGAGCAACGAGAACACCGGGACGGTGACGAGGACCTGCGCCGCGCGCGACGGGGCTCCTGCAGCAACGCCTTCAAGCAGCCAGGCAGCGGTGACGTCGGCGCGCAGCTGCGTCAGGGTCCGGGTTTCCTCGGGGCCCCGCAGGGCGCGGGCCGCGGCCGTGGTGCGGTTCCAGATGCCGGCGGCCTGGTCTGCGGGCAGGTAGGCGGAGAGCCAGGCCATGCCGTCCCGGTCCGGGAGGTACTCCAGCGGGCGGTCCCGGGCGCTCCGGCGGTGGCGTGCCTCGATGCTTACCGGGTGGTGCCGCTCGCGCCAGGCACGTGCCTTGGCTCGGAACCTTGCCGGCACCAGGTCCCCGGCCGGGCAGCCCCGGGCAGCGCCGGGAGCGTCCGGGTCCAGGAAATGCGCCTCCAACGCCGCGGCTGCCGCCGGGTCCAGCCCTGAGGTCTCATCACACAGCACCCGGGCGTGCTGCCAGGACACCGTTCCCGCCTCCAGCGCGGCCAGCGTCAACGGCAGGTCAGTGCTGAGTGTGGCAGCTTCGGCCAGGAACCGTGCCGCCGCGCCTTCACTGACGGTCAGGGCGCATGCAACCTCGGCAACCACAGACATCTGCTGCGCAACCTCATCGCCCGCGTTCCCGGCCGGGGGTGCCACCGCCGTGGCAGTGGTGGCATATCCGGCCGCGAGGTGGACTTTCAGGGCGGCCAGGCGGGCTTCCAACCTGGACAGCGCAGTCAGTCCGTCCAGGCAGGCATCCGCGTGGTCACGAAGAGGATCAGCACCGATCTCGGCCGGGCCGCCCGTCCCGCGCCCGACACAAACAGCCACGTCAGAGACGGAGACTTCCATGGCCTCCACCGCCTCCACAATCGAACTGCCATCCATACCCCCAGCATGACGGCAGGCTCTGACAAAAACGCCGCCACCCCCGCCCGATACGACCAACGCGGATCGGATCCACCATGCGCGGCCTGGCCGCGGTCCCGAAAGGCGCCTTGTCACCTCCGGCGACTACGCAACGGCGCGGAAAGCGCCCGCCCGACCGCGAGCCATCTGCAGAACACACTGCGAGACCTACCAGACAGTCCTCTGCGCGCGGCCTTACATCGCCACCCCATTAGGAGACGCGGGTTAGACCGGTTCCACGGAGACGGCCACCCGCTCGTCACCGATCCTGGTGAGGACCAGGGTGGCTGTCTTTTTGCCGGCCTTCTTTCCACTGCCCTTGCCCGCCGGGAGGAGCTGCTTCCGGAGCTCCTCGGGGGTGACGGACGTGCCGCGCTTCTTAATGTCCAGCACGCCGATGCCGTGCTCCTTCACCCAGGCCTTGAGCCCCTTCACGCTGTACGGCATGACCTCCAGGACTCTGTAGGCCCGGGCGTAGGGGGTGTCCACTGCTTCCGGCGCGCAGATGTATGCGATGTGTTCGTCCACGAGGTGCCCGCCCAACTGCAGGGCCAGGTCGGCCACGAGACCCGCACGGATCACGGCGCCGTCGGGTTCGTAGATGTAGCCCTGGACCGGCCCGACGGGCGCAACAGGGCCGCCGTCGAAATCCTCCGCGCTGGTGAGTTCGGCGGCCCCCTGCGGACCGAGCAGCAGGGCGGCCCTCCGGATCCCCGGCCTGGCAACGGCGTTGAACCAGAGCGTTACCTCGGTGACGTCGCCGCCCACCGAAACCCACTGGGCCTCGCAGCCGGCCGGGATGGAATCGTGCGGCATGCCCGGCCCCATCTTGACGCCCACGGCGAGCCCGGAGGCCGCGAGTGATTCCACGAAGGACAGCGGCGGCGAGAAGGCCTCCGGGTCCCAGATCCTTTTGGTCCCGGACGTGGATGTGGTGCGCCGGGCCGGATCCAGCCACACGCCGTCGGCGTCACCGAGGGGAACGGACGTCGCATCCGAATGCACCACTGTGGCGTGCGGAAACGGAATGAGGTTGATGGTGGCGCACGCGGCCGTTGTTTCGTCGACCTCCACGGCCGTGACGGCGATATCCAGCGACGCCAGCGCCATGGCGTCCGCGCCCAGGCCGCACCCGAGGTCGGCCACGTGGCGTATGCCCGCCTCGGCGAAGCGCTGGGCATGCCTGGCCGCCACATTGAGCCGGGTTGCCTGCTCGAGGCCGGCCTGGGTGAAGAGCATCTGGCGGGCGAATTCGCCGAATTTGGCTTCGGCCCTGGTCCGCAGCCTGGACTGGGTGAGCACAGCCGACACCAGATCGGGGGAGTGCCCCTCCTTCCGGAGGCTGGAATTAAGCGCGAAGGACTCATCCTCGCGGTAGGGCCCCAGCGAGGCCAGCAGCTGCCATCCTTCTTCGGTGAGGAGCTGTGCGATCTGGTCCTGCGGTGCGTCAGACATGCCTTCAAGCCTAGTGGAGGGACCGGCGAGCGTGCCCGATAGGGTGGACTGAATGGACTCCAGTGCAACTCCCAGTCAAGATCAGCCTGCCGGTTCTCCCGATGCTCCTGCCGAGGTGGCCCGCTACCCGCAACTGTTCCGGTATGCGCGCCCGGCGCTGATTGCCGGGGTCGCTGTCGCCATCGTCTGCCTCCTGCTGCTGGTGATCATCTTCCTGCTGGACTCGTTCAACTCCACCGTCTACTCGGTGGGCGGCAAAGACATCCACGATGCGACCGACGAAGCCCGCCAGATCCGGGACCTGTATGCGGGGGCACGCGTCGGAGGCGTGGTGGTCCTGGGGGTCTCGGCCTTGACCGCCGCGGGCGCCGCCGTCGTCCTCGTCCGCCAGCGTAAAAATTCGCCAAAAAGCGACGACGACGGCGGCGAGGATGTCGGATTTGATGCCCTGGCTGGCCGGTGAACAGCGGCTTTCCGGCACTTAGGGCTGTTCACCGCAGATGAACATCTGGCACTCACCTTGACCGAGTGCTAACCCCTTACATAGAGTCATCATTAGCACTCTCCCTAGGAGGGTGCTAACACAAGAAGAACTGCCAGCCTGGCTGCTGCCGGCACCGCGACGACGGTCTGCTGCCAACGCACCACAGTTTTACTGCCCATGAATTTGCTGACGAAAAGGAGAGGTCCGAGTGTCGGTCTCTATTAAGCCTCTTGAGGATCGTATTGTTGTCCGCCCGCTCGAAGCCGAGCAGACCACGGCTTCCGGCCTGGTCATCCCGGACTCCGCGCAGGAGAAGCCGCAGGAAGGCGAAGTTGTCGCAGTAGGCCCCGGCCGCTTCGAAGACGGCAACCGCGTTCCGGTCGACGTAGCCATCGGCGACGTCGTTATCTACTCCAAGTACGGCGGAACTGAAGTCAAGACCGGCGGCGAAGAGTACCTCGTGCTGTCTGCCCGCGACGTTCTGGCGATCGTCGTTAAGTAACTCTCTGGATCCCCGTGCCGCTGATCCTGTCTGTTTTCATCAGACCGGTCGGCAGCACGGGGTTCTGTCTTGAAAGGACAAACCATGGCAAAGCAGCTTGCGTTCAACGACGCTGCCCGCCGGTCTCTTGAAGCCGGCATCGACAAGCTCGCCAACACGGTCAAGGTGACGCTTGGTCCCCGCGGCCGCAACGTCGTGCTGGACAAGAAGTGGGGCGCTCCCACGATCACCAACGACGGCGTGACCATCGCCCGTGAAGTCGAACTGGATGACCCCTACGAAAACCTTGGCGCCCAGCTGGCCAAGGAAGTAGCCACCAAGACAAACGACGTGGCCGGCGACGGCACCACGACGGCTACTGTGCTCGCGCAGGCACTGGTCAAGGAAGGCCTGCGCAACGTTGCTGCAGGTGCCGCTCCGGGCCAGATCAAGCGCGGCATCGAGGTTTCCGTCGAAGCCGTTGCTGCACGCCTGCTCGAGAACGCCCGTCCCGTCGAGGGCACCCAGGTGGCCAACGTGGCTGCGATCTCCGCGCAGAGCGACGAGGTCGGCGAGCTGCTGGCCGAAGCGTTCGGCAAGGTCGGCAAGGATGGTGTGATCACCATCGAGGAGTCCTCCACGACCCAGACCGAGCTGGTCCTCACCGAGGGCATGCAGTTCGACAAGGGTTACCTGTCCCCGTACTTCGTCACTGACGCGGAGCGCCAGGAGGCCGTCCTCGAGGACGCCCTGATCCTGATCAACCAGGGCAAGATCTCTGCTGTCCAGGAATTCCTGCCGCTGCTGGAAAAGGCCCTGCAGAGCTCCAAGCCGCTGTTCATCATTGCGGAGGACATCGAGGGCGAGGCCCTGTCCACGCTGATCGTCAACCGCATCCGCGGCACCCTGAACGTCGTTGCCGTCAAGGCTCCGGGCTTCGGTGACCGCCGCAAGGCCATGCTGCAGGACATCGCCACCCTCACTGGTGCACAGGTTGTCTCCCCCGAGCTGGGCCTCAGCCTGGACTCCGTCGGCCTTGAGGTGCTGGGTACCGCCCGCCGCATCACGGTCACCAAGGACAACACCACGATCGTTGACGGCGCCGGCTCGGCCGAGGACGTAGAGGCGCGCGTTGCCCAGCTGCGTGCCGAGCTGACCCGCACCGACTCCGACTGGGACAAGGAAAAGCTGCAGGAGCGGCTGGCCAAGCTGGCCGGCGGCATCGGCGTAATCAAGGTTGGCGCTGCCACCGAGGTTGAGCTGAAGGAAAAGAAGCACCGCATCGAAGATGCCGTGTCCTCCACCCGCGCTGCCCTCGAAGAAGGCATCGTGGCCGGTGGCGGTTCCGCGCTGATCCACGCCCTGAAGGCACTCGACGAGGACCCGGCAGTGACGGCCCTTGAAGGTGACGCGGCAGCTGCTGTTGGAATCGTCCGCCGTGCCCTGGTCCAGCCGCTGCGCTGGATCGCGCAGAACGCCGGCCATGACGGCTACGTCGTCACCGCCAGGGTTGCCGAACTCGAAACCAACAATGGCTTCAACGCCAAGTCCGGCGAGTACGAGGACCTGATCGCAGCGGGCGTTATCGACCCCGTCAAGGTCACCCGTGCAGCCCTCCGCAACGCGGCTTCCATTGCCGCGCTGGTTCTCACCACCGAGACCCTTGTTGCCGAGAAGCCTGCCGAGGAAGACGAGCACGCAGGCCACAGCCACTAGGCTGCAGCCCCGCACGGCGGCAGCCCCAAAGAGCCGGCCCAGCATCGCTGGGCCGGCTCTTTTGCTGTGGAAATCCCTGCTGTGGAAATCCGCTGACGTGCAGTGTGATCAGGCTGATTCTGCCCCCGGCCCTGGCGAGGGACACGCCGCACGCAGCTGCCGGTTTGGCCGCAAAGATCACGAATTGGTAACATGGATGTTTTGTGTGCCACCGGCTTTGAGGGGTTGTCTGTGCCAGTAGCGAGAAAGACGGGCCAGCGGGGGAACGAGTCACACCATCATGCCGGTGAGGTCACGCGCTCCGCTCAGGTGAAGGCAAAGCAGGGCTACCGCCCCGAGGTCCAGGGGCTCCGCGCCCTCGCCGTCCTCATGGTGGTCACCTACCACGTATGGCTGGGACGCGTCTCCGGCGGGGTAGACATCTTCCTGCTGATCTCCGCCTTCCTGCTCACGCTGTCCTTTGTCCGCAAAGTCGAAAACGGCAGGCCACTGCGCCTGGTCAGCCACTGGCTGCACCTCTTCAAGCGGCTGATTCCTGCCGCCGTCGTGGTGATTCTCGGTGTCCTGGCGGGCACCTGGCTGGTCATTCCGCAGAGCCGCTGGCCGGACGTCCTCAACGAGGCCTGGGCCTCACTGCTGTACCGGCAGAACTGGCTGCTCGCGGACACCGCGGTGGACTACTACGCCCAGAACCACGCGGGCGCCAGCCCGCTGCAGCATTTTTGGTCCCTGTCCATCCAGGGCCAGGTGTTCATTCTGTGGCCGCTCATCTTCGCCGGGGCCGCCCTCGTGTGGCGTCTGCTCAGGCGCCGGCGGGACATCAGCTACCGGCTCATCCTGCTCGTGGCCTTCGCCGGGATCTTCATCGCTTCCCTGATCTTTTCCATCGAACAGACCGCCACCAACCAGGCCTACGCCTACTTCGACACCCGGACCAGGCTCTGGGAGTTCGCGCTCGGCTCGCTGCTGGCGCTGTCCCTGCCATATCTGAAGCCGGGCAAGGCAGCGCGCGTGGTGCTGGGCTGGGCCGGGCTGGCGGCCATGATCTCCTGCGGCCTGGTGCTGACCGTGGACCGGTCCTTTCCAGGCTTCATCGCACTGTGGCCCACGCTGGCGGCCGCAGCCATTATCGTCGCGGGCCAGAGCGGCAGCCGGTTCGGCGTGGACCGCGTCCTGAGCTCCAGGCCGCTGGTTGCACTCGGGGACAACTCGTACGCGCTGTATCTCTGGCACTGGCCGCTCCTGGTTTTGGCGCTGGCCGGCACCGGAATCGACAAGCCCAACCTGGTGCAGGGCCTGGCCATCGTGGCCGCCTCCGTGGTCCTTGCCGTGCTCACCACCCGCTTCGTGGAAAAGCCGCTGCGGGAATGGCACTGGCCGCAGCTGCGGGCCTGGCGGACCGCCGTCGTGATCGTTGCCTGCGGCGCCTTGCTGGCCGGCCCCGTCTCTCTCTGGCAGACCAGGCTGACGGCGGACGAAGCGGCCGCCGCAGCGCAGCCGCGCGAACTGACCCCCGGCGCCGCCGCTCTAGCGCCCGAAAACGCCGGCAAGCCCACCCCGAAAGCCACGGTCATTCCCGCCCCCGCGGCCATGAAAAACGAATGGGCAGACATCGACGGCCTGTGCACGGATGGAAACGTCCCCACCGACCCGCTCCTCTCGGGATGCCTGCAAAACAGCCGGCCGGAGCACGTGAAGAAGCGGATTGTGGTGCTGGGGGATTCCCACGCCCAGCAGTACATGGCCGCGCTGGGGCCGATCGCCCGGGACCACGGCTGGGAAGTGGTCACGCTGCTCAAAGGAAACTGCCGCTTCGGTGCGGAATCGCCGGAGCGCGATGCCGAGTGCAACGCGTTCAACCGGGCCAGTGCCGCCTACGTGATGGAACACAGGCCGGATGCCGTGTTCACGGTGGCGTCGCTGACCCACAAGGAGGCGCCGTTCGAAACCGAAGTGCCGGGCTACGTGGAGGGCATCAAGCCGTTCACTGACGCCGGAATCGACGTGGTGGGCATCCGGGACAACCCCCGCTTCGCCATCAACATGCCCGAATGCGTCCAAAAGTATGGAGCCCAGGCGCCCGAGTGCAACGCCCCACTCGCCGAGTCCCTCGCATTGTCATCACCCTTGGATGACTACCGGGGCAAGGTGGACGGGCTCCACCTGATGGACATGAGCGACTTCATCTGCGCCGACGGCACCTGCCCGGCGGTGGTCGGCAACGTCTACGTCTATAAGGATGACAACCACCTCACCAAGACGTACGTGCAGTCCATGATTCCGATGTTCGAGAAGCGGCTGCTGGCCGCCACTGGCTGGAAATAGCAGGCTCTGAGAAACCGGCGGCGGCCGCCGTCACGTGCCATTGCTCACAAAGCCGTTCCGGAATATGGGGATCGCCGCGGAGGTTCTAGAATTTATTCAACACTTCTGCACAGGCCAGTCCCGTAATGACGGGCTGGTCATCAGTTGCAACCCCTACCCGTGAACCCATACCCAAGGTAAGAGGCGCACTCATGACCCAGCCCGAACATGACCCCTTCGGCTTCATTGGCCTGACCTACGACGACGTCCTGCTGCTTCCCGGCCACACCGACGTCATCCCGTCAGATGCCGACACGTCCTCCCGGATCTCCAAGCGGATCACGGTGCAGACCCCGCTGCTGTCCGCCGCGATGGACACCGTCACTGAGTCCCGCATGGCCATCGCCATGGCACGCCAGGGAGGCCTGGGCGTGGTGCACCGCAACCTGTCCATCGACGACCAGGCCGACCAGGTGGACCGCGTCAAGCGCAGCGAGTCGGGCATGATCACCAACCCGCTGACCATCCGCCCCGAGGCCACGCTGCAGGAGCTCGACGATCTCTGCTCCCAGTACCGCGTTTCCGGTCTGCCAGTGGTCGACGACGGCAACCGGCTGCTCGGTATCGTCACTAACCGGGACACCCGCTTCGTGCCGGAATCGGACTACCCGATCCGCCTCGTCAGCGACGTCATGACGAAGATGCCGCTGGTCACCGGCCATGTGGGGATCAGCCGCGATGAAGCGTCGCACAAGCTGGCCACCAACAAGATCGAGAAGCTGCCGCTCGTTGATGAGCAGGGCCGCCTCAAGGGACTCATCACCACCAAGGACTTCACCAAGGCCGAGCAGTACCCGCTGGCCACGAAGGATGACGAGGGCCGGCTGCGCGTCGGTGCCGCCATCGGCTTCTTCGGCGACGGCTGGGACCGGGCCATGAAGCTCGTCGACGCCGGCGTGGACGCCCTCTTCGTGGACACCGCCAACGGCCACTCCCAGGGCGTGCTGGACATGATCCGCCGGCTCAAGTCGGACCCCGTCGCGGCACACGTGGACATCATCGGCGGCCAGGCAGCCACGCGCGAAGGCGCCCAGGCGCTCATCGACGCCGGAGCCGACGGCATCAAGGTGGGCGTCGGCCCGGGCTCCATCTGCACCACCCGTGTAGTGGCCGGTGTGGGCGTTCCCCAGATCACCGCCATCTACGAGTCCGCCAAGGCCGCCATACCGGCCGGCGTTCCGCTGATCGCTGACGGCGGCCTCCAGTACTCGGGCGACATCGGCAAGGCGCTGGTCGCCGGTGCCGACACCGTGATGCTCGGTTCCCTGCTGGCCGGATGTGACGAGTCCCCCGGCGAGCTGATTTTCGTCAACGGCAAACAGTTCAAGAGCTACCGCGGCATGGGCTCGCTGGGCGCCATGCAGTCCCGCGGCAAGAACACGTCGTACTCGAAGGACCGCTACTTCCAGGCTGACGTCTCCGGTGACGACAAGCTCATCCCCGAGGGCATCGAAGGCCGCGTGGCCTACCGCGGGCCCCTGGCCTCTGTCGCCTACCAGCTCGTGGGCGGCCTCCGCCAGACCATGTTCTACGTGGGCTCCCCGTCCATCGCCGAACTGAAGGCACGCGGCAAGTTCGTCCGGATCACCCCGGCCGGCCTGAAGGAATCCCACCCGCACGACATCCAGATGACCGTCGAGGCGCCGAACTACGGCTCACGCTGATCCCCGGCGCTTCCCTGAGCTTGCTTCGCTGCGGCCAGGGAACCCGGGCGCCGTGGGCCCACCGGCGCTTCCCTGACCTTGCTTCGCTGCGGCCAGGGAACCCGGGGCGCCGTAGGCCCAGCAGTGGTGCGGACTAGGCTGAAGCCATGTCCGCACCAGTCCATCCCGCCGAACTCAATCCCAAACGGGACCCCCGGCGCAGGCTTGCCGTAAGGCCCTACGCCCGGGCAGTGGCTCAGGTGCTGCGGGTCAGCTTCCGGGCCTCGCCGGCGGCGGTCATCATGAAGGTCGCGGGCTCACTGATTTCCGCGACGCTGCCCCTCGTCACCACCTACTTTGCGGCGCTGACCACCACAGCACTCGCCGCGGCGTACTCCGGGGACGCGGCCGCGGGCCAGCAGGCCGTCGTCTACGTCATCATCACCGCCGCTCTCGGTCTTTTCTGGGGCGGCTTCAGTAGCGTGGACCGCTACATCCAGCAGCTCATGAGCTTCAAGGTGGGCGCGATCGTGGGCGACCTCATGTATGAGCGCTTCCTCGCCCTGGAATTCTGGCGCTACGACGACAAAGAAACCGTGGATCTCTACGACCGCGCCAAGAGGTTCTCTGATTCGTATGCCAGGGTCCTGGACCGGATCGCTGCGATCTTCACGCAGCTGGTTTCCGTGATCCTGGCGGTGGGCGCCCTCCTGCTGGTCAGCTGGTGGATCGCCGTGATCGTCCTGGTGGCCATCGTGCCCAGTGTCTACCTCCAGTTCAAACTGTCCCGCGAGCAGATTGCCCACTGGAACACCCAGGTGGATTCCCGCCGCCAGCGCAGGATGATCGAGACCAACCTCCTGCGCCCGCAGCACATCGCCGAAATGCGGCTGTACGGGATAGTGGGCTACCTCATGGACCTGCGTTCCCGGCTGCGTGACGCGGACGAACGGCGCCGGCTTGATTTCCAGAAGCGCTACATTCCGAAACAGCTGGCGGCGGACGCCCTGCAGTACGGCGCGGAAGTCGTGTCCCTGATCTGGGTGGTGGGCCAGATCATCGCCCGTGCCCAGCCGGTGGGGCAGTTTCTGTACGTGCAGCAGATCGTCAGCCGTGCGCTGTCCACCGCCAACAGTCTGGTCTCCTCCCTCAGCTCCATCGACGAGGACCTGGCCAACCTCAAGGACTATGAGCTGTTCATGGCGCTGCCGGTGCACTCCGACCATTCGCCGCCGCTGCTCAACGCTCCGGAAAAAGTTGAACTGCGCGATATCCGGTTCACCTACACCGGCAGTGAGCTGGAGGTCATCAAGGGCATCTCCCTGACGATCAGGGAGGGGCAGCATATAGCGATCGTGGGGGAAAACGGTGCCGGCAAGTCCACCCTGATCAGGATCCTGGCGGGGCTCTACCGGCCCGATTCGGGACAGGTGCTGCTCGACGGCGTTGACCTCGCCGCCGTCGACGTCACCTCATGGCACCGCCATCTGGCGGTCCTCAGCCAGGAGTTCCTGAAGTATGAGTTTGCCACCGCAGCGGAGAACATCTTTTTCGGCGATGTCGACTCGCCCCGCGACGACGCGCGGATCCGCCAGGCCGCGGCGGATGCCGAAGCGCTCGACTTCATCAACAAGCTTCCCAACGGCCTGGATAACCACGTCAGCAACTGGATGGAGGATCCGCGGGGACGGAAGGGGAGCGGCCTCTCCGGCGGGCAGTGGCAACGGCTGGCGATGGCCCGGAACTTCTACCGGAACGCCTCCTTCATGGTGATGGACGAGCCGACCTCCGCGATCGACGCACTGGCCGAGCACCGCATTTTCACCCGGCTCTTCGCGGACCGGAGCAGCACCATCATCGCCATCAGCCACCGCCTTGCCACCATCGAGAAAGCGGACATCGTCTACATGCTGGAGGACGGCCGGATCGTGGAGCAGGGCACGCACAAGGAACTCGTGGCGCTGCACGGACGCTACTTCAGGATGTTCGAATCGCAGCTGAGCCAGGGAGTCGGCACCGGTCAAGTAAAGTGGTCACGTGACTTACGAGATTGAGATTGGCCGTGGCAAGCGTGGGCGTCGTGCCTACTCCCTGGATGACATCGCGATCGTCCCCAACCGTCGTACGCGTGATCCCAAGGACGTTTCCGTCTCGTGGCAGATTGATGCCTACCAGTTCGACATGCCGGTCATCGCCGCTCCGATGGACTCCGCCATGTCGCCGGCGACGGCCATCGCCCTCGGTCGGCTCGGCGGACTGGGAGTCCTGGACCTCGAAGGGCTCTGGACCCGGTACGAGGACCCGCAAGCGGTTCTGGACCAGATCGCCGAGCTCGACGACGAAAGGAACAGCCCCGCCGTCACCCGAAAGATGCAGGAGCTGTACCGGGCACCGATCCAGCCTGACCTGATCACGTCCCGGCTGGCAGAAATCCGGGCCGCCGGCGTTACGGTCGCCGGATCGCTGACGCCCCAGCGCACACAGGAACACTACAAAACCGTGGTGGCCGCCGGCGTCGACATCTTTGTCATCCGCGGAACCACGGTCTCCGCCGAGCACGTGTCCAAAGACCACGAACCGCTGAACCTCAAGCAGTTCATCTACGAACTCGACGTGCCCGTTATCGTGGGCGGCGCGGCAGGCTACACGCCCGCTTTGCACCTCATGCGCACCGGTGCTGCCGGCGTCCTCGTTGGCTTTGGCGGCGGCGCCACCAGCACCACCCGTCGGGCTTTGGGGATCCACTCGCCCATGGCTTCGGCCATTTCGGACGTTACCGCCGCGCGCCGGGACTACATGGATGAATCAGGCGGACGGTACGTCCACGTGATTGCCGACGGCGGAATGGGCAGCTCCGGCGCCATCGTCAAGGCGATCGCCATGGGCGCCGACGCCGTCATGCTCGGCACCGCACTGGCCCGTGCCGACGAAGCACCGGGCAGGGGCTGGCACTGGGGCCAGGAGGCCCACCACCTCGAATCGCCGCGCGGCGACCGCGTCAACGTCGGTACGGTGGGTCCCCTCGAAGAGGTACTCTTCGGGCCCGGCCACCACACCAACGGCACGTCGAACCTGATCGGGGCGCTGCGGCGGTCCATGGCGACCACCGGCTACTCGGACCTCAAGGAGTTCCAGCGGGTCGACGTCGTCGTGTCGCCGTACGCGGGGTACTGACCCCTCCCGCCCCTAGCCGCGCCCTGCCCATCGGCAGAGGTAACAAGTAGTCTGGTGAACTACGACGTTCGATGAGGTAGGAGGCGCATCATGACCAGTTTCGCCGGCGGTTCGACCGCACCCAGGGGAGCCCTGGGGCCGGAGGCCAGGGAAGCCTCCGTCGCGGCACTCAAGGCCACGACGCAGCCAGGCAAGGAACTCGACATCCTCATCGTCGGCGGCGGAATCGTAGGTTGCGGCGCTGCCCTCGACGCGATCACACGGGGCCTCAGTGTCGGCATCGTGGAGGCCAGCGACTGGGCGGCGGGCACCTCCTCCCGCTCCTCCAAGCTCATTCACGGCGGGCTCCGGTATCTGGAGATGCTGGACTTCGGGCTCGTCAAGGAAGCGCTGCAGGAACGCGGGCTGCTCCTGTCGGAGCTGGCGCCGCACCTCGCCCGTCCGGTGCCGTTCCTCTATCCGCTGACCAGGCCGTTCCTGGAGCGGCCCTATGTCGGGGCGGGCATCGCCCTCTACGACATCATGTCCATCTCCGGAGGCCACAAACGCGGTGTACCGTTCCACAAGCACCTGACGCGGCGCGGCACCCTGCGGGCGGCGCCGAGTCTCAAGGACGACGCCTTCGTGGGCTCCATCCGCTATTACGACGGGCAGGTGGACGACGCCAGATACGTGGCCAACCTCGTCCGCACGGCCGCCCATTACGGTGCCCATGCCGTAAACCAGATGGCCGTCGTCGACTTCCTCCGCGAAGGCGAACGCGTGGTGGGTGCCAAGGTGGTCAACCATGAGGACGGCTCCAGCTTCAAAATCCGGGCCAAGCAGGTTATCAACGCCACCGGCGTCTGGACGGATGAAACCCAGGCCATGATCACCGAGCGCGGCCAGCTCAAGGTCCGCGCCTCCAAGGGCATCCACCTGGTGGTTCCGCGGGACCGGTTCCAGTCCACCGTCGGCCTCATCCTGCGCACCGAGAAGTCCGTGCTGTTCGTCATCCCTTGGGGAAGGCACTGGATCATCGGCACCACGGACACCGACTGGCACCTGGACAAGGCACACCCGGCGGCGTCCAGCAAGGACATCGACTACCTGCTCGAGCACGTCAATGCCGTCCTCAAGCGACCGCTGACACGCGAGGACGTGGAGGGCGTCTACGCGGGCCTGCGGCCACTGCTGGCGGGGGAGAACGACTCCACGGCCAAACTGTCCCGCGAGCATGTGGTGGCCCATCCCTTGCCCGGTCTCGTCGTGGTGGCCGGCGGCAAGTGGACCACCTACCGGGTCATGGCCAAGGACGCCGTGGACGAGGCCACACGGAGCATGGACGAACGCGTGCCGCCGAGCTGCACGGAGACCATCCCTCTCCTGGGCGCCAGCGGCTTCAAGGCGGCGTGGAACCGGCGCAACAGAACCGCCGAGGAAACCGGCGTCCATGTGGCGCGCGTGGAACACCTGCTCAACCGGTACGGGGCCATGACGCCGGAGGTGCTGGCACTCATCCATGACAACCCGGACCTCGCGGAGCCGTTGCCCGGAGCAGACGACTACCTGCAGGCAGAGGCGGTCTACGCGGCCAGCCATGAAGGTGCCAGGCATGTGCAGGACGTGCTGACCCGGAGAACCCGCATTTCCATTGAGTCCTGGGACCGTGGTGTTTCTGCTGCGCCGGTAGTCGCTAAACTTATGGGAGAAATTCTTGGCTGGAGCGATGCGCAGCGGGAAAGCGAAATCAAGCATTACCTTGCGCGGGTGGAAGCCGAAAGACTCAGCCAGCAGCAGCCGGACGACGAGTCGGCAGACGCTGCCCGCCTGGGTGTAGAGGACATCGTGCCGCTGCGCTGATTTCGCCATCCGCCGCGCAAGGGGCCCACGCCTCACCGAAGGGACACCACTTGGCGGAAGCACTGGACCGTTACGATGCGGAGCTCACCACACCGGACATGGTGATTCTGGAGATGGACGCGACGGACAAGCTGGATGCGTCACAGCAGCTTGCCCGCAGACTATACGACGCCGGCCGGATCTCGGACCTTGCAGGATTCCTGGAGCACGTCAACGCCCGCGAGCACCAGCTGGCCACGGGCCTTCCCGGGGGCGTGGGGCTGCCCCACGCCCGCAGTGAGTTTGTCTCGCGGACGTCCATCGCCATTGGCATTGCCAAGTACGGAAGGGCCCTCGATTTCGGCGCCGCCGACGGTCCCGCCGACGTGGTGCTGCTCATCGCCACGCCCGCGAGCTCGTTCTCTGACCATCTGGAAGTGCTGGCCACACTCGCCAGGTCCCTCTCCAAGGAATCCTTCCGGGACTCGCTGCGCAGGGCCTACGACGCAGAAGTGATCGCGGAGCTGATCAACTCGAGCCTGGTCTTCTTCGACCACTGAAGATTGGGCAGGCCCCACCAGCCGTTTCGTTGTTCTACACAGAGACGAAGTACGGTTAAGGGGTGTGGAAAACAGCCCTCCAGCCCCGGTGGATCGCAGGCCTGGTCTTTGCGATCGTCGTCTCCGGTGTGTTCGTGCTGCTCAGCCAGTGGCAGTTCGGCAGATCCACGCAGCCCGAGGTGCCGGTCAGCCCGACCACCGAGGAAGTCAAGGACCTCACGGGGCTGCTGCAGCCGGGGGAATTCTTCCGTGGCTCCGTCGCCGACCAGATGGTCACGGCCACGGGCAGCTATGACGCCGCCAAGCAGGTGATCATTCCGGGCCGGCTCCATAGCGGGAAGACCGGCTACTGGGTCGTGTCGGCCTTCGCCGTCGACGGCGCCCCCGCACTTAAGGGCGCGGCAGTGTCCCCGAAAACCTGGATACCGGTGGCCCGCGGTTGGGTGGCTGACCCCGCCGAAGCCGAAGACCCGCCGTCGGGCACCATCCGCCTGACCGGACGGCTCCTGCCGTCCGAGGCACCTGTTCCCGGCAAGGCCCCCGCGCCGGGACAGGCATCCGCCGTCTCCGTGGCCGAGCTCATAAACGTCTGGAACGTCAGCAGCTACCCTGCCTTCGTTTCCGCCACGGCGGAGATGTCCGGAACGTCCGACGTCGGTGCTGCCGCCGCCGCGGGGGGCCTCGAACCGCTCAACATCGGCGCCCAGCCTCCGCCGGCAAAGGTCAACTGGCTCAACCTCTTCTATTCCGTGGAATGGATCGTCTTCGCCGGTTTCGCCCTCTTCATCTGGTGGCGGCTGGTCAAGGACGACTACCAGCGCAGCCTCGAGGAGCATGAGGACCACGGCCATGCCGGACCGGCACCCACCCAACCAAACGAGACCCAACAAAAGGTACAGCCATGATTGAACCCAAGCCTGCCGTGCAGCCGTCGAGCTCAACGGGAGCAGGACCGAAGAAGCGCCGCTTCGGCGGCACGCAGGCGCAGATCCGCTCTGCCCTGAAGTTCTACAAGGTCATGGCCTACCTCACCGGTGCCATGCTGCTGCTGCTCTGCGCGGAGCTGGTGGCACGCTACGGCTTCGGCCAGTACCTGTTCGCCGGCGGAACCAACGCCGTGACCGGCCAGCCGTTTGCGTTTGGATTTGCCGACGCCGAACCCAAGGGCGTCCTCGGCGGCGTGAACTTGTCCGTGACCGTGCTGATCGTCCACGGCTGGATGTACGTGGTGTACCTCATGTCGAACTTCCGGCTGTGGACCCTCATGCGCTGGCCCTTCGTTAAGTTGATCCTGCTGGCGCTCGGCGGCGTGGTGCCGTTCCTGTCCTTCATCGTGGAGAAGAAGTTCCACGCCGAGGTGGAGGCCGAGCTCGCAGCCAACCCGGAGGCAGCCAGCCGCTACTAGGCCGGCGGGTGACGTTTCGTGCGTCACAGCGGGGCCTCTCAAGGTGCGTCGGGGCAACGGCGCAAAGTAGTCTAGGACGGTGACTACTCCCACTGCATCCCAGACTTCCCAGAAGCCGGTGCTGGTTGTTGACTACGGTGCCCAGTACGCGCAGCTGATTGCCCGCCGCGTCCGGGAAGCGAATGTGTATTCGGAAGTGGTTCCGCATACCTACACCACCGAGCAGCTCCTGGCCAAGAACCCTGCCGCCATCATCCTCTCGGGCGGACCCTCCAGTGTCTACGCCGACGGCGCTCCGAGCGTCGGCGCCGACCTCTTCGAGGCAGGCATCCCGGTCTTTGGCATCTGCTACGGCTTCCAGGCGATGGCCAATGCCCTGGGTGGCAAGGTGGACAAAACCGGCCTGCGGGAATACGGGTCCACGCAGACCACCATCCTTGGCGAAGGCCGGTCCGTGCTGGAAGGGATGCCCCAGCACCAGAACACGTGGATGAGCCACGGCGACTCCGTGCACGAAGCCCCGGAGGGCTTCGAAGTACTCGCGACGACGGCGGGCGCTGAAGTTGCGGCGTTCGCCAATGAAGAGAAGTGCCTGTACGGCGTGCAGTGGCACCCGGAGGTCAAGCACTCGGCCTACGGCCAGCAGGTCCTGGAGAACTTCCTGTTCAAGGGCGCCAAGCTGGAACCGAACTGGACCACCGGCAACATCCTTGAAGAGCAGGTCGAACGGATCCGCAAGCAGATCGGTGACGCCCGGGTCATCTGCGGCCTCTCCGGCGGCGTGGACTCGGCCGTCGCCGCCGCGCTGGTCCAGCGAGCTGTCGGGGACCAGCTGACCTGTGTCTTCGTGGACCACGGCCTGCTGCGTGAGGGCGAGGCCGAACAGGTCGAACGCGACTTCGTCGCCGCCACCGGCGTCAAGCTGTACGTGGCCAACGAGCAGGAGCGCTTCCAGGCCGCCCTTGCCGGAGTCAGCGATCCCGAGACCAAGCGCAAGATCATCGGCCGCGAATTCATCCGTGCCTTCGAAGAAGCCGAGCTGGCCATCATCGCCGAGGCCGCGGCCCACGGCGAGAAGATCAAGTTCCTGGTGCAGGGCACCCTGTACCCGGACGTCGTCGAATCCGGCGGCGGCGAGGGTGCTGCGAACATCAAGAGCCACCACAACGTGGGCGGACTGCCGGAGGACCTGCAGTTTGAGCTGGTCGAACCGCTGCGTGCCCTGTTCAAGGACGAGGTGCGCGCCGTCGGCGCCCAGCTCGGACTGCCGCAGGAAATCGTCGGCCGCCAGCCGTTCCCCGGGCCCGGTCTCGGGATCCGGATTGTCGGTGAGGTCACCAAGGAACGCCTGGACCTGCTGCGCAAGGCGGACGCCATCGCCCGCGCCGAACTGACTGCCGCCGGCCTCGACAACGACGTCTGGCAGATGCCCGTCGTGCTGCTTGCGGATGTCCGCAGCGTTGGCGTCATGGGTGACGGACGGACCTACGGCCACCCGATCGTGCTGCGCCCGGTGTCCTCCGAGGACGCCATGACGGCCGACTGGTCACGCCTCCCGTACGACCTGCTGGCCCGGATCTCCAACCGGATCACGAATGAGGTCGACGGCGTCAACCGCGTGGTGCTGGACGTCACCAGCAAGCCGCCGGGAACCATCGAGTGGGAATAGCAGTCTGAGCGGCCGGCCTCCGAAAGGAGGCCGGCCGCTCCGCTTTTGAGACCACACCGTGGGACCGTGCCATGTGGCCGCTGTCGACCCTGCGCTTGCCGCCCACGGCCGGCACTGGGTGAAATGCGCCGCAACTTAGCCCGTTCCAGTGTTGCGGTCTCTCGCGGGCGGCGGTTTCCGGCTACGCTCGAAACTATGCCCGTATGGTCCATGGCGTCACGTGCAAGCGCAGAAAAGAAGGCAGTAGTGTCAGTTGGTCAGGCCGACCTGGAAGGTTCGGAAGAGCTCAAAAAGTGGCTCTCCGGGCTCAAGCCCGTCACCGGGGCGGACACGATGCTGCGCTTCACCAAAACCCCCGAGGGTTCCATCGACCTGACGCACGCCCACCCCTCTGGCCTTGCCCAGCTCATGGCTGGACGCCGCACCAGGCTGTCCACGCTGATCCGCGACCAGCAGCAGTACGTCGTCGCCGCCCGCGCGTCCCGGAATCTTCGCTCCAAAATTTTCGAGCTGGCCAACGACCGCGGCATCGAAGCCGGATACCTGTCCGCCGGCACGGTGGTGTGGACATCCGCCGTCGGGGGCAAGCCGCAGCGCGTCTCGGCGCCGGTCATGCTGACCGCCATCTCACTGACCATCAGGCCCGGGGAAGATGACTACGAACTGCAGCTCACCGAGCAGGCCCGCATCAACCCGGCGCTCATCCGTCACCTGAAGACCATCCACGGCATCGTTTTCGACGTCAACGCCGTCACCAGGATGGCCTACAGCACGGCACGCTTCGATCCCCAGCCGGTGCTGGACAGACTCAGCACGCTCGTCAAACCCATCCACGGCGCGGAGGTGGAGCACAACCTGCTGGTGTCCACGTTCGCGGACCTTGCGGGCAACCTGGACGACCCCTGGATCAACCAGCAGAATGCCCTCGTGGCCTCCCTGGCCCGGGCGGCTGCCGGCGAGGTACAGGAGGTGCCTGAGCTGCAGCCGGGGCGCTTCCCGAGCGTGGACGAGCGGGATCCCGCCGACGAACTGCTGCTGCTCGACGCCGACGCCGACCAGCAGTACGTGATCGACGCCGTGCGGGCAGGGGACTCGCTGCTGGTCAGCAGCCCGCCGGGCACCGGCCAGACCCAGACCGCCATCAACACCATCGGCGCGCTGGTGGACGAAGGCAAAACCGTCCTCGTGGTGGGGGACCGGCGCGCCAGCCTCAACGAAGTGGCCGCGAAGTTCGAAGGCCTGGGCCTGGAATCCGTCCTGTTCCAGCTCTCGGGCAGCGCAACGCCGCAGCAGCTCAAGGGGCAGCTGGTCCGGGCCATCATGCGGAACGAGAAGTCAGCCGAGCCGCACCTGGGCAACCTGCACAGGACCCTCACGGAGCACCGCCACGCCCTGATGGACCACGTGGCGTCGCTGCACAACGTCCGTGAACGGTGGGGCTGCTCGCCCTACCAGGCGATGCAGTCCCTGGCGGAGCTGACATCCATCCAGCCCGCCCCGGCCACGACCGTGCGCCTGAAGCGCAGCGTGCTGGACAGCATCCGGGACCGCGAGGAACTCGCCGGCAGGCTGAAGCGCGCTGCGGAACTCGGCAGCTTCAGCAAGTCCTCGACGTCGAGCCCGTGGCACGGCGCCCGTCTCGTGACGCGCAAGGAGACCGAAGAAGCCCACGACCTGGCGCGTGCGGTGGAGAAAAAGCTGCCTGTGCTGCACGAACGCATGAAGGAAGTGGCGGACCACGCCGAGATCCGGCTTGGCACGAACTTCGCCGAGTGGGGCGCCCAGCTCAGGTTGCTCGTGGCCGTCCGCGAAAGCCTGGACAAGTTCACCCCGGACATCTTCGACCGGCCCGTCCATGACCTCATCTCGGCCACCGCCTCCTCGGCCTGGCGCCGGGAACACGGCATCGACATGCCCTCCATGCAGCGGTCGCGCCTGCGGCGGGTGGCCAAGGAGTACGTCCGCCCGGGTGTGCACATCTCCGACCTTCACAGCTCGCTGGTGCTGGTCCAGGAGCAGCGCGCGCTGTGGTCCGACTACGCCACGACGCAGCGGCATCCGGCGGTGCCCTCGGGCCTTGCCGAGCTCAGCATCATGTACCGCGGCCTCACCCGGGAACTCAAGCTGCTCGGGGACGCGCTGCGGCACACCGCGGCCGGCGGGGCGCTCGAAAAAACCCCCTATCCGGAACTGATGGAGCGGCTCGAGCGGCTCGTGGCCGACTCCCAGACCCTCAAGACACTGCCGGAGCGCACACTCCTCATCGAGAACATGCGCGAGCACGGCCTTGGCGAGCTGCTCGCCGACCTGTCTGAACGGGAGGTTCCTGCCGAGTCCGTCGCCGCCGAGCTCGACCTGGCCTGGTGGCAGTCAGCGCTTGAAGCGATGATCAGCGGTGATGATTACCTCGCGATGTCCGACGGCGACGCCCTGCGCCAGCTCGAAGCCGAGTACCGGCTCGCGGACAACGCCCACATCGCCAGCGGCGCCGGACGCCTGCGGTGGCAGCTTGCCGAGCGCTGGCGTGCCGGGATCGCGGAGAACCCGCGCCAGGCTGACCTTCTCCGGAGCCTCCTCAAGGACGGACGGGTCACCCTTGCGGCGCTGACAGCCCAGGCCCCCGCGCTGGTCCCCATGCTGGTGCCCGTCTGGTCGGTCAGCCCCTACCTGATGACCGGGCTCCTCCCGGCCGAGCAGAAGTTCGACGCGGTGGTGATTCTGGACGCCGAGGCGACCTCGCTCCAGGCTGTCCTGCCTGCCGTGGCCCGCGCCAAACAGGTTATTGCCTTCGGTGACGACAAGATCGCCAGCCCCCGTACGTTCACGGTGGCGGTGGAGCGGCTCGCCGCCGGCGAACCGACGCACCAGAGTGTGGAGAGCGCCTTCAGCGCCCTGTCAGAGGTCCTTCCGACGTGGCGGCTGCACTCCGTCTACCGCGCCGTGGACGAGGACCTGGTGCTGCAGCTGAGCAAGGGCTTTTACGACGGCGGTCTCCGCCGCCTGCCCGAAGGCCAGTCCGCCACGGGCCTGGACCGGGCCCTGCTGGTTGAGTACCTGCCGGACGGCACCGGACTTCCCAGCGCCGACCACGAAGGCGTGGAGTCAGTCGTGGCCGAGGTCAACCGCGTCGTTGAGCTGGTGTTCGAGCACGCCCGCCTCCGTCCGCGCACATCCCTGGCCGTCGTCACTGCCAGCCTGCGGCATGCCGCGAGGATCGGCGAGGCCATCCGCCTGCAGCTTCCCAACTATCCGGGGCTCTCTGGATTCTTCACGGCAGGCGAGGAATCATTCCGCGTGGTGGATCTGGAGCGGGCCCAGGGGCTGGTTCGTGACCACGTCATTTTCTCTCCCGGCTACGGCCGGACGCCCCATGGACGGGCACTGCACAACTTTGGTCCGCTCTCCGCCGAGGGAGGCCGCGCCAAGTTTGCCCTGGCCATGACCCGCGCACGGCAGTCCCTGCATGTTCTGACCTGCTTCAAGCCGGAGGACCTGGACAGGAACCGGCTGGCCCATGGCGCCATCGACCTATACGAGCTGCTGGACCGCGAGATCTCGGGCAACACCGACCTCGGAACGCCGGCTTCGCGGGCAGCGGCAAGTGAGCAGGCGCTGGGTGCGGATCCGCTCGTGGCTGACCTGGGAGACCGGCTCAGGGCACGTGGTGCACGCGTCTGGCACCAGTACGACGGTGTCATTGACGTCGTGGCGGCGGCCGATCCGTTGAGCACGATGGGCCAGGACGAGGCCGAGATCCCGCGGCCCGTGGCCATCGAGTCCGACGGCACCGAGCAGTACCGCCAGATGACCGTCCGCGAACGCAGCAGGCTCCGTCCACAGCTTCTGGAGCGTCTCGGCTGGCGCTATATGCCCCTGTGGACGATTGAGGTGTTCACGGATCCTTCGGCCTGCGCCGACCGGATTGGCGGCTACCTCGGACTCGAGAAGCCGGCGCCGCCCGTCCGGGCTGTGGCCTCACCGGGCTTCTTCGACGAGGATGTCACAGGCTTGGACGACGATTCCTATGGGCCAGCTCCGGAGGAGGACGGCACGTTCGACGACGGTCAGTTCGATGACGGCCAGTTCGACGACGGCCAGTTCGAAGACGGCAGCGTCGAGGATGTCCGGGACCAGGATGGGGACCAGGACGAGGACGGCGAGGACGATTACGACGCCGGCCTGCCGGACAGGAAGGAAAACGCGCAGTGAGCCCGCATGCAGCAGACCATGATGCCCGCACAGGCGACGGCCCGGCTGGCGAAAAAAGCACCCCACCGGCCAAGTCCCCAGCGTCAGGCACGACCCCAGCTCCGGTGACGCCGGGCGGTGCAGTGCCCAACAAGGCTTCGGAGGACGATCCCCGGGCCTGGGGTGACCCGGAGTCCGACAACGACCACGACGCCTGGCTCAAGGAGCAGAAGCCCCCGCACTGGGGTTAGCCGCAGCCCGGCGGCGTCACCGGCCCTTGGAGCCCACGAGGACGAAGAAGAGTTTTCCCTGGGTTGAAGCTCCCGCCAGAGCGCTTGCCTGCGCCGGCGTGGCGGCAACCACCATCAGGCCGTCGGAGTCCCCGGCGGCAAGCCATTGGCCGCCCTGCCCCTCGCGCGCCGAGGTCCAGAGCACCGGTACCGCCTTGGCCAGGACCTTGGACGGGGACTGCTGGTCGAGGCCTGGCCCGCTGGTCAGGACGACGTCGATGAGCATGCCGGGGGAGACGAGCTGGATGGATGAGGGGTCCGCCATGCGCAGGGGGACGGCGGCTGATCCCGGCGGCGACCCAATCAGCAGGCCTGGCCCCACGAGCTGGGTGTCGGATAGCAGCTGTCCCTTCCGGAGCGGTGCGGCCAGCTGCTTTCCGCTGAGTTGCGCTGCGTTGGTGAGCGTGCCGGTGGAGAGCATGTGGGGCGGGACATTAACTGCTGCCACATCGCTCCCGCCGAGAGTGGCTCCCGCCGGTATGTCCCGTGCTGCGGCCAGGGCCGGGGACGTGTGTGCCGGGGCCGGGGTCAGCTGGTGGACCGTGACACCGGCCGCCGCACACAGCAGCAGCGCTACGGCAAGGCGCCGGTTGCGGTTCAGCCAGCCCCGCAGACGGCTCGGCCTGCGGCGTTCGGGAGGTCCGGACGCCGAAGTGCCTCTGCGGGCGCGGGCGGCAGGGCGGAAGGTTCTAACGGGAGGCAGTCCGAGAGCTGGCATGCTGCCACGCTATGGAACCCCGGCCCCGGGCGGCAGTGTAAGCCGGCCCCATGTGGAAAGTGGCCCGGCAAAATGCCCGTATGTGGATAACCGCAACGTGGCGGTCAGCCGTGGGAAGGGACAGAGCGTCTAGCTGGCGGCAGCGGCCGGTGCGGCTGCAGGAGCGGCCGGCGCCGGAGAGGAGGCAGCAGGGGACGGTGACACCGTGCTGCCCTTCGTGTCCCGGGAGTCCGTCCGGTAAAAGCCAGAGCCCTTGAAGACCACGCCTACGCTGTTGAACTTCTTGCGCAGGGTTCCCTCGCATTGGGGGCAGGCTGTCAGAGTGCTGTCAGTGAATGACTGCACGATGTCAAAGGCATGGCTGCAATCCTTGCAGGCATAGGCATACGTGGGCACTGAAGATCCTCCTCTTGGACAAACGACAGGTCCCGTGCTGCGGGGGTGCCACTGCGCGGAACTCCTTGCGGGATCTCCGTGCAGAAACAACTCCATTAGCAGTCGCAGGGCCTGAGTGCCAATTCTAGCATCTTCCCGCAGATTGCATCAGGAAAGTCGGACCAGGCCCGAGGGCGTCAGTGCCGCGTCGACGGGACGGTCAAACCCCTCAACAGGAATGCTCGACGCGGGCAGGAGTTCGGAGTCGTAAATGACCGCAGCCCTGGGCGCCTGCAGGCCCGCGGCTTCGGCGTCCGCCAGGAACTTGTCGTAATACCCGCCGCCCTGTCCGATCCTGTTTCCGCTCATGTCCACGGCCGTCGCCGGCAGGAAGAGTCCTGCCACCCCCCGGATGGCCTCCAAGCCGTGGCGTTCTCCGGCCGGTTCCTTGATGGGCGCGTACCGGCTCCGGACAAACTCGCTGTCCGGATTCCACAACACCCAGCTCAGCCCGCGGTCCGGCTCGCATACCGGCAGCAGTACTTTGTGGCCCGCTTCGTGAAGCGCCGCTATCAGCGCGAGGGTGGGCGGCTCGTGGGCCACGCCCAGATACGCGGTAAACGTCGCCGGCCTGCCGTCCGCGATGGTGGCAGCCCAGGACAGGCCGTGGCGGGCTATCCCTGAGGCGGCTGCGGACAGGGCCTCAGGCTGCAGGCCCAGACGGATTGTCCGGTGCCGGGAACGGATCTCATCCTTCGATTGCCGGGTCGTTTGCGACATGGTGTGCCATCCTTTGCTGCACGGAATCCCGGCCAAGCCACTGCCGGAAGCATTTACTGTATGAATGTTCCCTCCGTTACATTAGTCGAGTGACTTCCACTAATCCTTCAGTCCGCAAGGCCGTCATCCCCGCAGCGGGACTCGGCACCAGGTTCCTGCCTGCCACCAAGGCCATGCCCAAGGAAATGCTCCCGGTGGTGGACAAGCCGGCCATCCAGTACGTAGTCGAAGAAGCTGTACAGGTAGGCCTGAGCGATGTCCTGATGATCACCGGGCGAAACAAGCGTGCCCTCGAGGACCATTTCGACCGGGTTCCTGCGCTGGAAGCAACGCTGGAAGCCAAGGGCGACACCGCCAAGCTCGAGTCCATCCAGGCTGCCAGCAATCTGGGCGACATCCATTA
Source organism: Arthrobacter sp. NPDC093139 (assembly GCF_044754165.1). NCBI lineage: Bacteria > Bacillati > Actinomycetota > Actinomycetes > Micrococcales > Micrococcaceae > Arthrobacter > Arthrobacter sp. NPDC093139. The sequence goes on along the minus strand of NZ_JBIVOO010000004.1, from coordinate 351,741 downwards.
CGTCCGCCAGGGCGACCCCAAGGGCCTGGGCCACGCAGTGCTGCGCGCGCGCCAGCACGTCGGCCACGAACCTTTCGCCGTGCTGCTCGGCGACGACCTGATCGATGCCCGCGACGAACTCCTGAGCACCATGATCGAGGTCCAGGCAAAGACCGGCGGCTCTGTTGTGGCCCTCATCGAGGTGGAACCCTCCCAGATCAGCGCCTATGGCTGCGCCGACATCTCGGAGATCGACGGCGAAGGCTTCGTCAGGATCAACAAACTTGTGGAAAAGCCGGATGTCGCGGATGCCCCCTCCAACCTGGCCGTCATCGGGCGCTACGTCCTCCACCCCGCCGTCTTCGATGTGCTGGAACGGACGGAACCGGGCCGCGGCGGCGAAATCCAGCTGACGGATGCCCTGCAGGAACTGGCCAGCAGGGACGGTGAAGGCGGCGGTGTGTTCGGCGTCGTCTTCCGCGGCCGGCGTTACGATACGGGGGACAAGCTCAGCTACCTCAAGGCGTGCGTCCAGCTGGCCGTTGACAGCGATGACCTGGGACCTGGCCTTCGCGAGTGGCTGCCGAAGTTCGCTGCCGGCCTCACCCACTAATTCCCCATGAGGGTCAGCCATATCTGGCCGGTCACACTGGAGTGTGGTGACATCGTCCTGCGTCCCATCAGGTACCGGGACCGTAAGGAATGGACTGCGGTCCGTTCGCGCAACAGCGACTGGCTGGCCCCGTGGGAGGCTTCCAATCCGGCCCCCGGCGGAGCCCTTCCCGACTACCGGCAAATGGTGCGGTCGCTGAACACCCAGGCAGCCCAGGGCACAGCCCTCCCTTTCCTCATTACTGCATGGACACCGGGATTCCGGGATCCTGTCATCGTGGGCCAGTTAACGGTGTCCTCCATTATCTGGGGCTCTGCCATGATGGCCACTCTGGGCTACTGGGTGGATGAGGCGCGGGCAGGCCAGGGCATCGCGCCGACGGCCGTCGCCATGGCCACCGACCATTGCTTTCAGACCTTGGGCCTGCACCGGATGGAAATCAACATCCGCCCGGAAAACCGACCCAGCCTGCGGGTCGTGGAAAAGCTCGGCTTCCGCGACGAGGGCTACCGGCCCCGGTTCCTGCACATCAATGGGAAATGGGCGGACCACCGGTCTTTTGCCCTGACGGCTGAGGAAGTTCCGGAAGGACTTCTCAACAGGTGGCTGCGTTCGAGGCCGGCCTGAGCGGCGCCCGCCGTGGACTTATCGGCCTTAAGTCCAATGATTTGAGAGGCGCGGAGCGACACACCGAGACGAATGCCACAACCGGTCGCCGATTGCTCATACGGTTTTGTGTGTGGACTTCCCTCTCAGCAGCTCAGTCATCCTTGTGGTCGCTGTCGCGCTCTGGATTGTTTGGGTTGCGCCGTACCTGCTCCGAAGCGGCCGCCACCAGTTTCAGGCGGCCGGCGATCTGATGATGGAGAGCGTTGACCACGAAACTGCAAACCCGCAAGCCGGAACGGTCCTTCACATGACCGTCCAGCAGGAGAATCCCATGGACACCAGGAAGAGCAGCGCATCCGGAGCACGCTCCACGCCCGCCGGCACGTCCACCCCGAAGGACGGAGGCGCCTTCCGCATCCGCTATGGGCGTGTTGCCATCGCACTGGCAGGACTCCTGTCCTTCGCCACTGCCCTGATATCCGGAGTGCTGGCGGTCTTTGGAGTGGGAACCGGCTGGCTTCCGTCTCTGGCATTTCTGGCGGGTGCCGCCGCCGTCGTTGTTCTCCGCAGGCTCGCCGTGCGTGACCGCCGCAGGAAGGTAAATGCTGCCTTCTCAGCGGCCATGGATGCGTCTGCGAATCGTCCGCGCCCCGCCGCCCACCCTGCCGTTCCACAGACCGCTGACGAAACGGCCACACTTCGCGAAAGCACCCTTTTCGACGCCGAAGCCGCAGCCCCCCAGCCCAAGCCGCTGACCGCCGTCGAACTGCGTGAGGCCGCCCTGGCGGTGGCTCTCGCGGCGGGTGACAGGAGCGGCCCGGCCTCGGCGCAGGATGCTGCCGCCCCGGCAAAAGACGAGTCCGACAGCTGGGAGCCGGTCCAGGTCCCCAAGCCCACCTATGTCGAGGCCGCCAAGGCGGAACGCCCTGCCCCCGAACCGCTCGACCTCCCGGAGGCCCCCAAAGCCGCCGGCAAGCCGTCGCTCAAACAGGGCACTGCGGCCGCGCCGGCTGTCGCTTCGCCGAACGCCGGGCGCCCGCAGGGCAAGGCGCAGAGCGCGCTTAGCAACCTCGACGACGTCCTGCAGCGCCGCCGGGCGTAGCCTCTTTTGACGGCCGAGTGTAGCTGGGAAGCATGAGCCGCATCTGCGTTGCCGGAGGTACAGGCCAGATTGGCCGGGAAGTTGTGCGCCAGGCCCTGAGCCAAGGGCATGCAGTTGCGGTTCTCAGCCGGAACCCGCCGAAGGACGGTGCTCACGGGCAGCATGACGGCGCCACCTACTTCCGGGGGGACGCCACTACTGGCGAAGGCCTGCCGGAAGCGCTGGCGGGGGCCGACGTCGTCATTGACTGCCTGGAGGGGCAATCCGGCAAGGCGCTCAGGCAGTTTGCCGCCGGCGGCGCGATTCTGCTCGGTGCAGCCCTGGAGGCCGGAGTGCCGAAGGCGGTCCTGCTGTCCATCGTGAACTGCGACCAAAGCACCTATGGCTACTACCGGTCGAAAGCAGACAAGGAACGGGTGTACGCACGCTCGGAGCTGGAGACCGTGATCGTGCGTGCCACACAGTTCCACAGCCTCCTGGCCCGGATCTTCGCCGCGGGGGCGCGCGTAGGGCTCCTTCCGGCGATCCGTGGGGCACGGTTCCAAACGATCGCACCTGACGAGGTTGCTGCCGCTTTGCTTGAAGCGGCACTGAGGGCGCCGCCAGGGGAGCACCACCGGCTCTGGACGATCGGCGGCCCCGACGTCACGGATATGGCGGCCATGGCGCGTACGTGGAAGCAGGCAACAGGTTCGAAGGGACTGATAGTCACGCTGCCGCTGCCTGGCCCGATGGGAAAGTTCCTGCGCGCGGGCAGCAACCTGGCCCCCGGAGAGCCCTACGGCAGGATGACATTCGGGGCCTGGTTGGCAAACCGGCCGGAAAATTTGTAGCCTAGGGAAACCGGCGTTGCGGTTCCTCCCTGAGGGCAGCGTCCCCGGGGTTATAGCTCAGTTGGTAGAGCGCTTCGTTCGCATCGAAGAGGTCAGGGGTTCGAATCCCCTTAGCTCCACTGTGTGGTGAGTCGAGACGTCCTTCACGGATGGGTCGAGTCATCGTGGACACCCCGGTCTTCGGACCGGGGTGTTTTCTTTGTGCAGATCCTGGACTTTGATAGTCGTCGCCCGCCCGGACGGCTTGGATGTAGGCCATGACTTGGCCGTGTTCTTCGAGGCGGGCTTTGGTTTTTGCGTTGTCGCTAAGCAAGCGTGTACTGTCGGTCACTTCACCGGGCGCCAGCGGTTGTAAGGTTCTTGGCTGCCCAATCGGTCGAGCGCGGCAGCAGTCGCGCGGACGGCGGGACCGCCGTCGACGTCCCTGCCGCCGTCGCCGCCTCCTCGGAGCGAGGGGCCATCATCGTGGTTTGAGAAGGTACCTGAAGCCGGACTGCGCCGAAAGCCGGGCGGTGGACGTCGCTTGGGAGGGGCGACTGCAGAAGGGTTCACGGCATGGAGAACATGAACGAGTACGAGCCCCGTCCTTCTGGACGGGGCTCGTACTCGTTTCTGTGTTGGTCGTGACGTTGGCGAGCCGAGGACACATCCTCGTGCGCGCCGGCCGCCACTAACCGATCGGTGTAGGCGGTCGTTCCCCGCCGAGCACAGCGAGTGCGTTGTCGGCGGCGAGCACGGCCATGGCGGTGCGCGTCTCGACGGTTGCCGAGCCCAGGTGCGGCACGAGTGTCACATTCTCCAGATCCAGCAACTCAGGATGGACCTGGGGTTCGTGCTCGAAGACGTCCAGCCCGGCACCCGCGATGACGCCGTCGCGCAGCGCAGCGGCGAGCGCCGCTTCGTCGACGATCGGTCCGCGTGCGGTGTTGACGAGGTATGTCGAGCTCTTCATCGCTGCGAGCTGCTCCTCGCCTATCAGATGGTGCGTGGCTGCTCCGTAAGGGCAGTGCAGTGAAACGACGTCAGAAACAGTCAGCAACTCGTCGAGATCGACCCGTCGGGCGCCCAGTTCCGCTGCGATCGCGGGGTCGATCTCACTGCGTGACTGGTAGACGATGTCCATGCCGAAGGCCTTTGCGCGCCGGGCCGTTGCCTGGCCGATGCCGCCCATGCCGACGACGCCGAGGGTCTTGCCCTGCAGGCTGCTGCCGAGCAGGAAGAACATGCCCCACTTCCACGCCTGGCCGGCGCGGATGAGCCGTTCGCCCTCACCGAGCCGGCGAGTTGCCATGAGGATGAGCCCGAACGCGATGTCAGCGGTCGCCTCGGTCAGGACGCCGGGCGTGTTGGTGGCCACGATGCCCCGTTCGGTGCAGGCCGGCACGTCAATGTTGTCATAGCCGACGGCGACGTTCGCCACGACTTTGAGCTGCGGGCCGGCGGCGTCGAGCAGCTCGGCGTCGATGCGCTCGGTGAGCAGGCTCACGACGGCATCGGCGCCGGCTACCCGGCGCAGGAGCTCCTCGCGGCCAATCGACTCCGGACCCTGCCAGGCATCGACCTCGTGCTCGGCGCGGAGCTTCTCGATTGCGGCATCGGGGATACGCCCCGTGACGACGACCCGGCTCATGCCGTCTCGATCCACTCGCGCAGGCGGCCGAGGCCGTCGAGGATGTCTGGCACCTCGATGCCCGAGTAGGCGAGCCGGATGTACTGCCGTTCCTCGCCGGGCAGGCGGCGGCCGAAGTGCTCGCGCGTGCAGAAGGAAACGCCGGTCTTGTACAGGGCATCAGAGGCGAAGTCACCGACTGCCGTATAACCCATACGCTCCATGGCCTCGGTGACGTCGGGGAACAGGTAGAAGGTCGACTGCGGGACGGCGACGTGCATGCCGGGGATGGAATTCACGATCTCGCATGCGGTGTCCCGACGCTTCTGCAGGACGTCAAGCATCTGCTGCACAGAATCCTGGGGGCCGCGGAGCGCTTCGACGCCGGCCCACTGCACGTAGTGCGTCGTGCAGGACTCGTCATTGGTGTTGAGCGTGCTGAGCACCTGGGCGATCTCGCGCGGGGCGACGGCGCAGCCGAGGCGGGAGCCTGTCATGGCGAACTTCTTGCTGAACGTGTAGAGGATGACGGTACGCTCGGCCATGCCGGGAATCGATGTGATCGAGCTCGAGACTCCCTCATAGCGAGTCTCGAAGTACGCCTCGTCGGAGAGTACCCAGAGGTCGTGCTCTATCGCGAGCTGTGCGATGGCCTCGCGTTCGGCTGCAGTCGACTCGGCTGAAATGGGGTTCTGCAGGTCGTTGTAGATGATTGCGACCGTGTTCGGGGTGATCGATGCGCGGATCTGCTCGAGGTCGATCGCGAAGCCCGTGCTCGTGGGCACGTAGCGGTACGGCACGGCCGTGCCGCCGAGGTACTCGATCTGCGACTCGTAGATCGGGAAGCCGGGGTTGGGGTAGAGCACTTCCTGGCCGGGGTTCATGACCGCCTGCAGGAACTTGGTGATGACGGGCTTGCCGCCGGTCATCACGACCACGTTGTCGGGGGAGAACTGTATACCGCGGCGCGAGCCGATGTCGTCGGCGAGTGCTTCACGAAGCTGCGGAATGCCGGGGCCGGGGCAGTAGCCCGTGTAGCCGTCAGCGATGGCCCGGTTCATCGCTTCCACGATGTTCGGGGCCGTGGGGATGTTGATGTCGCCCAGGTGGAAGGGGTACACCAGGTTTCCCTTGGCCTTCCAGGCGGCCGCGGCTTGCGCGACGCTGAAGGCGGTTTCGGTGCCCAGCCGTTCGAGCCGGTGCGCGAGTTGCTGCATGCTGTTCCACTCCTCATCGAGTTTACGATCGGTTCTCTGCAGATCAGGTCCCAGTATAGGACTAATATATCAACTCGGGCAATCTAATATGCCTACCAATTCTCAAGGAAGCACACGGTTCTTGCTTCACCCTTGTCCTGACTTGGTTCCCTGTATCTGCGTTGGTCTGAACAGGATTTAGTGAAAAATGCGTGAACCGGCGTTATCCTGAGTTCGCACCGAAGAAGGCAAGGGTTCGAAGCCCCTTTCAACTTCTTCCATTAAGACGTGGCGGGCCGGAAACGGCAGAGAACAACCTGAATCAGTGCGCTGGCCGTGTTGGGCGCATGGCTCTCCAGGGCAATACCAATGATTCAGGTGGCCCGCCCTCTTGCCTGCTTCGGGCGGGACCTTGCCATCACGACCTCAGGTGAGAGTTCTGATGATGAGCAGGGCCCCTGTCAGGCTGAAGGCCGTCCCGGCAAGTACGGCGAACCGAAGGTGCTCGCCGGCCGTCCCCTGGCCATTCCCAATCCGCAGTTGTCGTGGGTGGCGGGAGATGACCGCACTGACGGCGAAGCACGTTACCGCGAGAACGACGCAGGTGGACGCAGCGAAGTGAATGCCAGGTTCCATGCGGGTCTCCCTTCACGTCCCCTGCCAGTCTTGCCGTAGGGAACCGAAAGCGCCAGACATCAAAGCCGGCTTATGGATTCTCCGCTGGGCCGTCCTCCGTATTGCGCTTCCTGGCCCTGCGCACAGTCCAGGTGACCAGGAGTGTGGCCGCAACGACGACGGCCGCTGCCATAACTACCGTCGACAACAGCACCATAACGTGCCAGCCCTCAAGCCTCATCGGTCCCCATTCCGGTCAGGTGCTTTGTCGAGACTTTACAGGCCGCCGGGCCAGGGCAGCAGAGGCGCGCCCCGCCGGGTGTTGCGCAGGCTACGAAGCAACGCAGGGCCGGCGGTGTAGGGCGGGGGCGGTGGCCCGCTCATTCCCCGTGAACCAGAGCGGGCCACCTACCGGAGCCGTAGATCTTCGAGACCCGTTACGGCAACGGTAGACGGATGATACAGCCGCATGCTTGGGAAATGCGGAGCGGGTCTCAGTGCGGAGCCGCCAGCGGCAAGGGCACCCTTTCCACGACGTGCGGCGCAAGCAGCACGTGCTGCTCGGGGGCGCTGCCCTCTCCGCGGCGGTCCGCCAGTTCGAATGTCAGCAGGCGCACGATGTGCCGGGCAGCGTCCTCCACCGGCTGGGCCACGCTGGAGAGACCCAACGCCGCGGCCACGGGGGTGTCATCAAACCCCACCACTGCAGCCCGGAGTCCGGGGCCGGCGGGCCGCCCCGGCAGGAACTGTTCCGGGCGGAGCTCGCGAAGGATTTCCGCGGCCCCGATCGCCAGCGAATCGCTCGCGCAGACAATCGCCGTCGCGCCTCTCTCGATGAGTTCCCGGCCGCCGGAAATGCCTCCGGTGACAGTGTCGGTGGCTGACGTGCAGAGCCCGGAACCATCCTCGCTGAAGCCTAAAGCCCCCATAGCCCGCTCCCACCCGGACTGGCGGTCATCTCCCACCGATCCGCCGTCCTTCCAGCCCAGGAACGCGATGCGGGTATGGCCCTGCCCGGCGAGTATGCTGACGGCTTCCCCAGTGCCGGCCGCGCCGTCAATGTCCACCCACGGATGCTGCGCCGAAGCGTCCTCCCAAGGCCGCCCAAAGACGGCGAACGGCGTGCCGTTGTCCTGCAGCCATTTCGTACGGACATCGTCGCGGCTGCTGGAAGTGAGGATGAAGCCATCGATTCCCGCGACATGGAGCAGTTCCCCGTACTGTAGGACTTCGTCCTCGTGCGAGTCAGCGCAGAAGAGAGTCAGCCGGTACCCGGCGCCCTGGGCAGACTCGGTGAGGGCATGCAGAAAGCGGTCGAGGATGGAGCCGTTAATACCGTCCGTCACCGGCATCAGCCTCATGCCGAGATTCATGGACCGCCGGGTTCGCAACTGCCGGGCCGCTGCGCTGGGCCGGTAGCCGGCGGCTTCGATGGCCGCCCGGACGCGATCCAGTGTGGCCGGCTTCACCCGTTGGGGGGCATTGAGCACGTTGGAGATGGTCTGCCTCGACACGCCCAGCTCAGCGGCAAGGCTTGCGAGGGTGGGCCGGGCCACGAATGCTCCTCAGTGCGGGAAGGATCTGCCGGGGCTTTTCCTTCTGACGGTTGTTGTGAGACGATCTTAACGCCAGAAATTTGATCGATCAAATTTTTGCTGGATGTGCTCCGTTGATTTCGCAGCACCATTTCCGCAGCACCATTTCCGCAGCACCATTTCCGCAGCACTCTTCCGGTCTCCGCCCAACCTAAATTCGAGGAGTTTTCCGTGGCCTCTGAGCAGCCGTACCTGCATAACCTTTCCGGCGTCTTCAGCGCCCCGATCCAGGCATGGGCAGACGCCCATGGGCAGATCCGCGGGGCGGGTGCCCAAGGAATCTACTGCGGTGATGACCGCGTGCTGAACGGGGCTGTGCTGACCGTGGACGGCCGCGAGCCAGAGTGGGTATCAACGCAGCTGCGCTCGTCTAAGGAGACTGACTACATCTACTTCGTCCGTGCTGACGCTGACGTGGCTGATCCGCTGCTCTCGCTGGTGCGGACCCGCACTGCTGAATCGGGCAGGATCCGGCCGGGCCAGGACAGCGAATCCCTAAGCGGATGCACCGGCCGCGTGGCAGAGACCCTGACGATTGAGTCGGCGTTCCGCGAGCCCGTCACCCTCAACGTCCGCCTGACCCTGGCTGCCGACAACACCACCATGGAGCAGATCAAGCAGGGAGAACGCTCCCACCGGCCGGTTGTGCCTGCTGCCTGCACATGGGCCTGGCGTGATGCCGATACCGAGCTGCACCTCACCACGGGGTCCAGCGGCGGGACGGGGCCTGGCTCCGTCGGCTTTAAGGGAACCACGGTCACCATCGACTGGGAGGTGGAGGTACAGCCAGGAGCCGCCGTCGTCCTTGGGTGGGCCGTGGACCTGACTGACGCCGATTCGCCGATGCTCGCCGGCAACGGCTCGCCCATCGAGGCCCCGATGTGCGCGGATCCGCGCCTCAGGAACCTCCTGCAGCGTTCAACCAGCGATCTCAACAGCCTGCGGCTCGCCCATTCCTCGCACCCGGATGACACCTTCCTCGCAGCCGGTGCGCCGTGGTTTTTCACCATGTTCGGCCGGGATTCCATCATTGCCGCCCGCATGCTGCTGCCGATCAACACGGCCATCGCCCGCGGCACCCTGCGGGCGCTGGCCGGACGGCAGGGAACAGAAACGGACCACACCGCGGCGGTGCAGCCCGGAAAAATCCTGCACGAAGTCCGGCGGACAGTCCTGACGATGGCCGAGAGCGGCCAGGCCCTGAGGCTGCCGCCGGTCTATTACGGCACCATCGACGCCACGCCGCTCTGGATCTGCCTCCTTCATGATGCCTGGAAGGCCGGAATGCCCGACGCCGAGGTTGAAGAGCTGCTTCCCAACCTCCGGGACGCCCTCGAATGGCTTCGGGATCACGGCGACCTGGACGGGGACGGCTTCCTGGAATACCTCGACACCTCCGGGCATGGGCTCGTCAACCAGGGCTGGAAGGATTCCGGTGACGCAATCCGGTGGCACGACGGCTCACTGGCAACGGGTCCCATCGCGTTGGCCGAAGTCCAGGCTTATGCCTTTGAGGCAGCTACGGTCGGGGCTGAGCTCCTGGATGCGTTCGGCCGCCCCGGCGCCCAGGAATGGCGGGACTACGCGGCAGGAATGGCGGAGAGGTTCCGTTCGCAGTTCTGGTGTGAGGATGAGCTGGGCCCCTACCCCGCGCTGGCGCTCGACGCGGACAAGAAAGCGGTCGACGGCGTCACGTCCAATATGGGGCACCTGCTGGGTACGGGGATCCTCAATGAGGACGAGCAGGAGATCGTGGTCAGGCGCATCATGGATCCGACCATGTTCTCGGGTTACGGCGTGCGCACGCTGTCCACCACCAACGGCGGCTACTGGCCCACCCGCTACCACGCCGGAGCCGTGTGGAGCCACGACACCGCGCTGATTATCAGCGGCATGCTGGCCGATGGCTTCCACGATGAGGCCGCAGAGCTGGCGTCGGGGCTGCTGAAGGTGGCGGAGGCCAACGACTGGCGGCTTCCTGAGCTGTTCGGCGGCCACGGCTCGGACACCATGCGTGTTCCTGTGCCGTTCCCGGCCAGCTGCCGCCCGCAGGCGTGGGCCTCCGCGAGCTCCGTCGTGATCGCCGCCGCCCTTGGTTCAGGGGCCGACGGTCCACGGCCGGATGGTTCAGGGCTGGCCGGGACGGCTGGCGCCCGCGGCGGGCTGTCGGTGTCGGCGCGCTGAGTGAGCGCTGACGCAGTCCGGCGCCGCCTCAGCAGCCGCTGGTTTGTTCTTCCTGCAGTTGCTCGTCCGATTCGACCCGGCGCAGCACTGCAAGCCTGTCCGCAATCCCGGCGAGGGCGGCGGCGTCCGGCGACGCCGGCACAGCGGGCCGTGACGCGGCGTCCCAATCCAGATGGCTCCGGCTGATGAGAACGAGCATGATGTCCCGGTCGCAGAGAATGTCCATCACGTCGAGGAACCGGTGCCACGCCGCCGCGGCACTGGCGGCGGTACGGGCGGCGGTGTTCCCTGCGGGCTCCACGTCCGGGGGCGGGACGCCGTCGACCACCCAGGCAGGGAACATGCCCGCCAGTGTCAAGTAGTCGGCCTGCCCCAGCGGACCGCCGCACAGTGCGTCGAACCCCACCCAGAGGAGGTCGGGATCGGCGCTCTTCACGGTCAGGGTGTGTGACGGCAGTTCCAGGACCCGCTGCTGGGAGGGCGCCGGTCGAAAGAGGCCATAGGCGCCCAGCTGCCGGTCGGTGCCCGGCGTGATGATGAGGCCGCGCTCGAACCTTGACATGACCCTACAGCCAGCCCTTGCGTTTGAAGATGACGTACATCAGGACCGCCGTGCCCGCCATCAGCCCGATGGACATGGGATACCCGAAGGACCAGTGCAGCTCGGGCATGTGGTCGAAGTTCATCCCGTACACACCTGCCACGAAGGACGGGGCGAAGAAGATGGCGGCCCAGGAGGAGATTTTCTTGACCTGTTCGTTTTGTTGCGCGCTGGCCTCATTCTGCCGGTTGGCGGTCAGCGTGCCGTCCAGGGTGAGCGCGTTTTGCAGGAGGTCGCGGAAGGAGTTTGCCCGGGATATGACCCGCTCCACATGGTCCTCCACGTCCCGCAGGCTGTGCTGCAGGTCGGTGTCCACCACGTACTTTTCGAAGCCGCGCTTCAGCTGCTGCATCATTCCCGGCAGGGGATGGATGGCACGCTGGAACTGGATGACCTCGCGGGCCAGTTCATAGATGCGGCGGGACACGGTGGAATCGCCGGAGAACAGCTGGTCCTCGATCTCGTCGATGTCGTTTTCCAGCCCGGCAACCACCGGCGCGTAGTCATCCACCACCTTGTCCAGCAGGGCGTAGAGCACGGCCTCGGGACCGTGGCGAAGCAGGTCGGGCCGCGACTCCAGACGTCGCCGGACCTGCCCCACCCCGGACATCTCGGCGTGCCGCACTGTCACCACGAAGTTCCTGCCCGTGAAGATGTGCAGTTCTCCGAACTCCACGGTCTCGGTGTCGTCAAGGTAGCGCGCAGGCCTCAGCACCGTGAAGAGGTTGTCGCCGTAGCGCTCCAGCTTGGGCCGCTGGTGGGCTGAAATGGCGTCCTCGACGGCGAGTTCATGCAGCCCGAATTCCGCAGCCACGGCAGCCATTTCGGGTTCGGTCGGCCGGTAGAGCCCAATCCAGGCCATGCCCCCGTGCTCGGCCAGCGTCTCGAAGGTCTGCTCGAGGTTTCCTGGTTCGGCGCTGCGGATCCCGTCAACGTAGACGGCGTTGTCGATGATGGTCACGGTGTGCGGTTCCCTCCGTGGCCGTTCAGGACATCGCGCCGATGATGACGCCGGCTACGGTCATGGCGAGCACGTCGTGGCCGGAATCGATCAGGGTCACGGCTGTCCCGCGTCCGGCGAAGCCGTTGTGGATGACATGGCCTCCGGCGCGGAAAACCACAGCCAGGACCAGGGCAAACAATCCGCCGGCCAGCGCGTTGTCGATGCCCAGCCTGGCAATCAGCGCTCCGAGCAGGATGGCCGTCAGCGCGGCGTAGACCATCATGGGCAACCAGATCCCGGCACCGCCCTCCGCGTTCTTCAGGTCTTCTTCCGTTTTGCCGATAGCCTCCATCCAGCGCGTGCCCAGCACCGCCGGAAGGTACCAGACGAAGCCGATGGCCATGCTGGCGATGAAGGCAAGCAGCACGGCGAGCCAGTTGAGCTGGGAGATGTACGAGAGCCAATCCATCTTTGAATCCTATTCCCCACGGGCAGGTGCCTGGACTGACGCGCCCTGCACCAGCCGGCTGATGAGCGGCTCCGTCCGGTACGGGATGTGGGTGTGGAGCGCAAGCACGGTTTCAGTCCGGATGACTCCCTTGATCCTGAGGATGGAGCGGAGGGCGGCCTGCAGGTTATGCGTATCGGTGGCCACCACCCGGCACCAGACGTCGCCCCGCCCGGAAATCTCGTGCACCTCCAGGACCTGGGGGAGAAGGCGCAAGGCGCCCACGACGCCGTCGAGCTCGCGGTGGGTCACTTCGATCGTCACGAAAGCGACGACGTCGTACCCCACGGACTCCAGGTCGATTTCCCGGCCGCCGTCGCGGAGGACGCCGGAACGCAGCATCCGGCGCATGCGCGATTGGGCCGTGTTCCTGGCGATCCTCAGTTTCTCGCTCAGTTCGCCGATCTGGATCCGCGGATCACGGACCAGTTCCAGCAGGATGCGGAGGTCGGTGGGGTCCAGGCTGTTCAAATGATCACTCCGGTTCACTTCTGGCATCGAGGATTGACTGTTTTGATCATTTTTCCACGAAAACAGAAGCTCCTTGGTCACCCCTGACCCATTCTGGAGGTATCAATCTTCATCTGCAGTCGAAGCTCCCACAAGGAGCGGGACTGCCGGGCAGGCAAGGGTACGGGCATGACCGTCTTCAGCGAACTTCGGATGCGGCCGGCGACGGCCGGCAGTCGGGGTTGGGACGCTTCCAACACCGCGCGGCTGGCAATGGCGGGCGTGGTGATCTTCACGCTCCTGGTGGGGGCCAATCTCGCGACGCCCCTGTACCCGTTGCTGCAGGCGGAGCTGGGCCTCACATCCCTTGACGTGTCGCTGGCGTTCTCGGCCTATGTCCTGGCGCTCATGTCCACACTCGTGGTGGCAGGCCACTGGTCGGATCACATTGGGCGTCGCGCGGCGCTGCTCCTGGCCGTGCTGGCGGGCCTCGCGGGCGGTTTCGTCTTCGCCCACGCGGAGAGCCTTGCCGTGCTGTCGGCTGGGCGCGCGCTGCAGGGGATCGCGGTGGCCCTGGCTACCGGCGCCAGCTCGGCCGCCCTCCGGGAACTGCTTCCCGAGCGGCCGGAATGGGCCTCGCGCTTCACCCTGCTGGCGTCCGCCGGCGGGGTGGCGGCCGGCCCGGCCATCGGCGGAGTGCTCTCGCTGCTGCCCCACCCCACGTCCACTCCCTCCGTGATCCACTCCGTGGTCCTTGCGGCACTTCTGGTGCCGCTGTACCTGCTCCGCGCCCGGCCGGCCATCCAGCCGGCCCAGGGGCCGCGGCCGCTCAGGGCACTGGCGCCCCGGCGGCCCTCGGTCTCGCACGCCGCACGGGGCGCCTTCTGGCTGGCGGCCGCCGTCGGGTTCCTGAGCTTCACCGTCTTTGGATTCTGCCTGTCCCTGGCTCCCGGCTACTTCGCACCGATCGTAGGCGTCGATTCCAGGCCGCTCATCGGTGTCCTCGCCGGCCTTACTCTTGCCGCCTCTGCCCTGAGCCAGCTCATTGGTGTCCGCAGCCGGTTTGCCGTTCCCGCCGGGCTGGCGCTGCTGGGCATCTCCGTGACCCTCATCGCCGCGGCCGCAGCCTGGGCCACCCTCTGGCTGCTGGTCGCTGCCAGCCTGGCCGCCGGCGTCGGCCAGGGCATCGCATTCCGCACCGCCTTTAACGATGTGGCCGGCAAGGTGGAAGCCTCCCGCCACGCGCAGATCATCAGCACGGTCTACGTGATCACGTACCTGGGGAGCGCCGTCCCGGTGATCGGACTGGGATTAGCGGCAGCGGTGTACGGACTTGAGGCGACGGCCACCGGATTCCTCGTGCTTTGTGGCATCGCCGCCGGCACGCTCGCGGCGGTGGCGCTGCGCCGGTCCCGGCGGTCCGCCTGAGCGGACCGCCGCCCCGCCTTGAGCGGCAGCGGCCGTCAGTCCTGCTCGTGCAATGGCCCGTGGTTGCCCGGCATGTGCTCGAACACCAACGTGGTTTCGGTGTGGCCCACCACCGGGTCCGTCGCCAGGTTGTCGAGCACCCAATCCCGGAGGTCTTCGGTGGTGGCCACTGCGATGTGCAGCAGGTAGTCCACTGAGCCGGAGGTATGGAAAGTGGACAGCACCGCAGGCAGCTTGGGAACGCGGGAAGTGAAACGGTCGATCTGCTCGCGGTCGTGGGCGCGGAGCCGCACGGCAATGAGCGCCTGCACGGAGCGTCCGATGGCCGAGAGGCTCAGTTTGGCCTCGAAACCCTGAATGATGCCGCGCTCGGACAGTGCGCGGGTCCGCATCAGTGCCGTGGAGGGGGCGATGCCAACGAGTTCTGCAAGCTGCTTGTTGGAGATCCGGGCGTCCTCGACGAGCGCCGCCAGCAGCCGCTCGTCGATGGCATCCAGCGGCTCGGCATGTGCCGACATGGGCCGAATATTCTTCGCGTTGGTGCTCACGGATCCTCCTAAGGGTGTTCTCCATTCATCATAGACGGGGCTTTCCGTCCATAACATTCATATGACCTGTCGATCTCCGAATATTTGCCAGATACTTGCGGCGTTCAATGGCGAATAATTCACAAGGAGCATCATGCTTTCTCGAGACTCGATGGCAGTCCATGCCGGCCGCGACGGGCTCACCGGCCAAGGCGTCCATGCACTCCCGGTCGACCTTTCAACGACGGCACCGCTGCCCTCGGTGGAGGACGGCGGCCTCGCCTACGAGCAGATGGCCACCGGCGGCCCCCGCCTGGAGGGGCAAAGCACCGTTTACCAGCGGCTCTGGAACCCCACCGTGGCGCGGTTCGAAGCCGGCGTTGCCGTGCTGGAAGGGGCGCCGGAAGCCGTGGCCTTCGCGACCGGAATGGCGGCCCTGAGCGCCGTGCTCCTTGCAGCAGTGGGCGGAGGCAAGAAGCACATCGTGGCGGTCCGGCCCCTCTATGGCGGCAGCGACCATGTGCTCGCGTCGGGTGTGCTGGGAACCGAGGTGACTTTCACGGCGCCGGATGGCGTCCACGCCGCGCTCCGGCCGGACACAGGACTGGTCGTCGTGGAAACCCCCGCCAACCCCAGCCTGGACCTCGTGGATATCGCCCTTCTCGTGGCGGCCGCGGATGGCGTTCCCGTCCTTGTGGACAACACTTTTGCCACCCCGGTGCTGCAGCGGCCGCTGGACCACGGAGCGGCCCTCGTGCTGCACAGCGCGACCAAGTTCATGGGCGGCCACGGTGACGCGATGGGCGGGGTGGTGGCGGCGTCGCCGGAGTGGGCCGTCCGCCTGCGGCAGGTTCGGGCCATCACCGGCGGTATCCTCACGCCATGGCCGGCCTATCTCCTCCACCGCGGACTTGCCACCCTTCCCGTCCGGGTCCGGGCCCAGCAGTCCACGGCCCACAAGGTGGCCTCCGGACTGGCCGGACATGAACTGGTGCGCATGGTCCGCTACCCGGGCCTCCCGGAATGTGACCCGCACGGGCTGGTCGGCACGCAGATGGCGGGGCCGGGTTCCCTGATCGCTTTTGAACTGCGCAGCGCAGAACACGCTGAGCGCGTCCCGGCCGCCGTCCGGATGATCACGCATGCGGTGTCCCTCGGCGGAGTGGACACCCTGATCCAGCACCCTGCCGGCCTTACCCACCGCCCGGTGGCTGCTGAGGCGAAGCCGCATGCCAGCCTGCTCAGGGTTTCAGTAGGACTGGAAGACGCCACGGACATTCTTGGAGACCTCGTCCAGGCCACCGAGGGGACTCTCTAACCTCGACGGGGAACCTCCGCCCCGGCTGGGATGCACGACGGCGGCGATCACCGCCGTCGTGCATCCCAGCACGATCACGGTGACGGCGAGCGCCGTCCAGCCCAGCGACTGGAACACCAGGCCGCCGGCCCAGCCGATCACACTGGATCCCAGGTAGTAGGCGAGGTTGTACAGCGACGCGGCCTGTGCCCTCCCCGCGGAAGCGATGGTGCCAGTCCAGCCTGCCCCGATGCTGTGCGCGGCGAAGAACCCGCCCGTAAACACCAGCAGCCCCACCAGGATCAGCGGCAGCAGGTGGGTGAGCGTGAGGGCGAGGCCGGCCGTCATCAGCAGGATGCCCGCCAGCAGCACGGTCCGCCGGCCAAACCGCTGGGTCAGGCCGCCTGCCCATCTGGAGGTCACCGTCCCGGACAGATAGGCCAGGAAGATCATGCTGATCAGAGTTGCCGGCATGCTGAACGGTGCGCCGGAGAGCCGGAAGCCGAGGTAGTTGTAAACGGCAACGAAGCCGCCCATGAGGAGGAAGGCCTGGATGTAGAGGGCCAGAAGGCGAGTATTACGGACATGCCCGCCCAGTGTCCGGAGTGCGCCGCGAAGGCCGTTCGCCGGGGAGGGTTTGAACCCCCTGGCCTTCGGAACCAGCACCAGGAACAACACGGCCGCAAGTGTGGCGAGAACGGAGACGGCGAGGGCGGCGGCACGCCAGCCCCAGAGTTCGCCCACCGGCCCGGCGACCAGCCGTCCGGCCAGTCCACCAAGGGTGGTCCCGGCCACGTAACTGCCGGCGGCCATTGCGGCATGGGCCTTGTTGATTTCCTCGTTCAGGTAGGCAATGGCGATGGCGGGGATGCCGCCCAGTGCCATGCCTTCGAGCATCCTGAGTCCCAGCAGCAAAGGAAACGAGGTGGCGAGCGGAACCAGCAGCCCCAGCACCGTGGCGGCCGAGATGCCCCAGGTCATGGCCCTGACCCGCCCGATCCTGTCGGCCAGGAACGACCACGGGATGACGGTGACGGCGAGTCCCACCGTTGCCAGCGAAATGGTCAGCGCGGCCTCAGCTGCCGTGACCTTGAGTTCAGAGGACATCAGGGGCAGCACAGCCTGGGTGGAGTAGAGCTGAGCAAAAGTCGCCACGCCGGCGAAAGCCAGACCCGCGAGGATCTTGCCGTAGGCGCCCGATCCCTTCGCATGGCCCTCCCATCCCGTCTCCTCAGGAGGTGCGGAGCCGGGAAGGCCGGGGCTTGGCTGGCTGCGGGAGCCGGGAACGGCGGGTGTTGGCATGCTTTCAGCGTAGGACTGCCGTAATTTAGTATCCAATGCATGATTCAGCAGTGAATCATGCAAGGATGGATGGAACGCATCCCTTTCTGCGGCAGCAGGGAATGGCGGGGAATCAATGGACATCGAGCATGGGCAGCTCGTTCAGCTGCTGCCCATCCTGCCGCTGCTCGCTGAGCTGGGGCGCACACAGCACATCACGGAAACTGCCGAACTCCTGGGTGTTCCGCAGTCGACGGTGAGCCGGGCGCTGGCCCGCGCCAGTGCCGTGGTGGGCACGGAACTGCTCATCCGCGAGGGCCGGGGCGTCCGCCTCTCGCCGGCGGCCAGGGCGCTTCTGCCTTACATCGAGTCCGCGCTCGCGGAGTTCCGCGCCGGCCTTGACCTGGTGCGCCACGAATCCGAGGTGGTCCGCGGCCGGATCGCCGTGGCCTTCCAGCACACGTTTGGCGAGGCCACGCTGCCGCTGCTGATCAGCGCCTTCCGGCACCGGTACCCGCAGACCGAGTTCCAGCTCAGCCAGGGAGCGAGGGATACCTGTCTTGCGGAGTTGGCGTCCGGCGCGGCCGACCTTGCACTGACTGCTCCCGTGGCGGCGGCCAGCCGGACCATCGGATCGGCCGCCCTCTACCGGGAACCACTGCGGCTCGTGGTGCATCACGCACACCGGATTGCAGGACGCCGCTCCGCCGCCCTGCGGGACATCAAAGGGGAGCCTTTCGTTGCGCTGGGGCCAGGGTATGGGCTCCGGTCCCTCACCGATGCACTCTTCCGGGAGGCCGGGTTCCGGCCCCGGATCGCCTTTGAGAGCCAGGACTCCCATACCGTCCGTGGCCTTGTTTCGGCGGGCCTGGGAGTGAGCATCCTGCCGCCCGGCGCCAGCCCACTGCCGGCCGGCGCCAGCCCCCAGTCGCCCGGTGCCGCGCGCAGCGGGGATCTGGGGTGGGTGGAGGTGCCGCTGGAGTCGGCACTGGCCTATCGGGAGATCGGCCTGGCATGGCGTGAGCGCAGCGGCCCGGAACCGGAGCCGGTGCGCCATTTCCGGGAACTCGTGCTGGGGGAAGGACCTGCGCTGCTGGCCGGCCTGGTCCGTGCGCGCTCCGGGAGCTGACGGGACGGCTCAGCCCCCGGCGAGGAGGCCGCCCATCACCTCGGCGACGGGTCCGGTGCGGGCCGACCTCCATCCCGTCCCCGCCCACAGGTTGAGGCGGTCGGCGTCCCCTGCGGCGGCGGCAGCGGCGCGGATGGGCGCGGTGAGGTGGTGGATGGCCGGGTAGCCTTGCGGTGCGTCGTCATGGTCCCGCACGAACTCATTGACCAGGGCACGGGCGTACCGTCCGGTGAAGGCCCGGGTCGGCCGCGTCTCCGTGAACCGGTCTGAGCCCAGGGCATCCTTGTGCAGCTGCCGGGCGCCGCTTTCCTCTGTCCGCAGCAGGGCAGTCCCCACCTGTGCCGCCTCGGCTCCTGCAGCGAGCACCGACTGCACTTCGGCTGCGTCGGACAACGCACCGGCCGCTATCAGCGGAAGGCCGACGGCGGCGCGCACCTCCCGCACCAGATCTGCCGTCGTGGAGGGGGCACTGGACCGGTCACCGGGCCGGCCGGCGGCTGGCGATTCCGCGGACAGGAACGCTCCGCTGTGTGCACCCGCGCTGCCGTGCTGGACGACGAGGGCGTCCACGCCGCGTTCCGCGGCGAATCCTGCCTCCGCGCTGTTCGTGACCGTGGCCAGCACCATTGATCCCGCCCGGCGGAGCTTTCCCACCACGTCCGCCCCTGGCAGGCCGAAGGTGAAACTGACCAGCTCCACCGGATCGAGCAGGAGTTCCTCGATCTTGCCCTGCCACGCATCATCGTCATCCACGGTCAGCGGCGGAACATCGACGCCATAGCGCGACGCGTCCCTGAGCAGACTCTGGCGATACCGTTCCAGGCCGGCCAGGGCCTCGGCGGATGGCTGCAGCTGCCGCATATCCGGCACAAAGACGTTCATGCCGAACCTGATGCCGGCCGCTTTGGCGGCCTGCACTTCATCCCTCATCGCGCCGACGGTCTTATAGCCGGCGGCGAGAAAGCCGAGGCCGCCCGAGTGGTGAACAGCCTCAACGAAGCGGGTGGTCGACGTTCCTCCGGCCATGGGCGCTGCGATGACCCGGGTGCCAAACAGACCTGCGGACATTGCTCGCTCCTTAGATGCACTTCAGTAGTCTGGTGGGGTGACTGACTCTGACAACCTATCCGATGCCCCGGGTGTTCCTGCCGGCAAGGCTGCCCCTTCGCCTCAAACGGACGCCGTCCTTCCCCCGGAGGGCGCCCGCCCGGCCCGTGCTGTTCCTGCTGCAGGTACCGTGATCGGCCTGGACATCGGCGGCACCAAGACGCGGGGCGTCCGTTTCGAGAACGGCCGGCCCGTGGCCGACGAAACCGTCGGCAGTTCCAACGTCCAGAACGTCACCCGCGACGAAGCGGCGGCGCATCTGGCGGATCTGTTCGCAAAAATCGGCCAGGGTCCCGTGGCCCACGTCTATGCCGGCGCCGGAGGGATTGATACAGAGGAGGACGCCGCCGCGCTGGCGGCGCTCATCAGGCCCCACGCACCCGGCGCAGCGGTCACCGTGGTCCATGATTCCCGCTTGCTGCTGGCGGCCGGCGGCGCGGCCAGCGGCGTGGCTGTCATCGCGGGCACCGGATCGGCTGCCTGGGGCCGGAACGGGCAGGGGGAAGAAGCCCGGGCCGGCGGCTGGGGCTACCTTCTGGGCGATGAAGGCAGCGGCTACTGGCTGGGGCGGGAAGCCGTCCGCCACAGCCTCCGCCGCATGAACCAGGGGCTGGAGCCCGACGACCTCACCCGTGCCCTGCTGGCCTCCTGCAACATTGACGACCCCAACAAGCTGATCGCCCTGTTCCATTCCCCGACCACGGGACGGCGCTACTGGGCCCAGCAGGCCAGGCTTGTCGTGGAGGCGGCAGACGCCGGCCACCGGGTTAGTCAGGAGCTCCTCGACCAGGCGGGCAAGGACCTGGCCGGTATGGCCGCGCAGGTTCTGCGCCAGCTAGGGCTGGAGGGCCCGGTCATCCTGGGCAGCGGCCTGGGCATGAACGTTGTCCGCCTGCAGGACTCCTTCAGGAACCACCTCGGCGCGGCCGGCGTCACAGACGTGCGGGTCCTTGACCGGGAGCCCGTGTTTGGGGTCCTGCAGCTCGTGGGCGAACAGCACTAGACGGGCAACCCGTGCCAGGCGGCACGCGGCGGCATTGAGCTCCTGTGCCCGGGCTAGGCTGGATTCATGAGCGTTCTCTTCGACACCCGCCCCGCGGCATACGCCGTGATCCTCCGCAACGACGCCATTCTGCTGGCGTACTGGAAACAAGACGGCAAGGAGGGGTGGACGCTTCCCGGGGGCGGCCTGGACCTCGCCGAACATCCGGTGGACGGATGCGTCCGGGAGATCTTCGAGGAAACGGGCTACCACGCCGAGATCGGTGCCATGCTGGGGATCGACGTCGGCCACTGGCCCTCAGGATCACGGCTGGACGGCATCGATCGGGATTTCCAGGCGCTCCGGCTCGTGTACGAGGCAAGGATCACCGGCGGGGAACTCACCCACGAGGTGGACGGCACCACCACCCACGCTGCCTGGATCCCGCTGGATGAAGTTGGCTCCCTGAACCGCGTCTCACTGGTGGATGCGGCGCTGCGGCTGTTCAGGGAGCGGCCCGTCAACGGCAAGCTCGACTGAGCCTTTTGCCCCGGAATTTCCTAGCCAATCCCCGGATTTTCCTAGCCGAGCCCGGAATTTCCTAGCCAAGCAAAGACCCGCTGGCTATCCTGTTGGGAGCGACCGGATAGGGCATCCGGCATGAGACGCAGCGGGGAGGTGGACCTGATGATTGCAGCTTTCCTGCGCCCGGAGCGCATAAGCAAAGACTCCTTCATTAATCCTGCCCCGCGATTCGGCACCGCCTAATCCTCAGCCGCCACCCCGATACGTGCTCGTACGGGACGGCCAGCGTGGTGCCAAGGGGCCCCACCCAAAGGTCCACAGTGAACAATCCTTCCGGCCCTGCAATGGCCGAAAACAACGCAACGGCTGAAAACAACCAGTCCAGCCACAAGCCCGGCGCCGCACCCCTGCCGGGACCAGCCGAGTACGGTTTCTCGGCCTCCACGGCCGCGCATTTCGCGGCCCACCCGGTAACCGGCGGGCAAATGCCTGGCCGGGTCGTCCGGGTTGACCGTAACCGCCTTCTCGTCGCCACGGCGGACGGCCTTGTGCACGTGCCGTATCCGGCCTCGCCGCCCGTGCCTGCCAGCGGCGACTGGGTCTGGCTCGGGCACAACGCCGCCGGTGAGCCGGCCGTCGTCGCCGTGCTTCCGCGCACGTCCGAGCTGAGCCGCAAACGGGCGTTCGACGCGTCCTCCGAGGCGCAGGTTCTGGGCGCCAACATCGACGTGGTGGGCGTGGTGGTTCCGGTCGACCGGCCGCTGACCCACAACCGGCTGGAACGGACCCTCGTTGCGGCCTGGGATTCAGGTGCCACGCCGCTGGTGATCATCACGAAAGCCGACCTGGCCAACCTCGCGGATGACGTCGTCGGGAAGGTCATCCTGCAGGCGGCCGGAGTCGACGTGGTGACCACATCAGCAGAGCAGGGGGACGGCCTGGACGAGTTGCTCGCCCACGTGCCCAGTGGAGGGACCCTCGTGCTGCTGGGGCCCTCCGGCGCCGGCAAGTCCACGCTCATCAACGCACTCGCCGGCAGGGAGGTCCAATCCACGGGAGAGGTCCGGGCAGCTGACGGCAGGGGACGGCACACCACTACGTCCCGGGAGCTGGTGTCACTGCCGGGCGGCGCGGTGCTCATGGACACACCCGGAGTGCGTGGCTTTGGGCTGTTCGACGCCGACGAGGGCATGGGCGACATGTTCGGCGATCTTGAGGAGCTGTTCCGGCAGTGCCGGTTCTCCGACTGCGCCCACGACCGCGAACCGGGCTGTGCCGTCCAGGCTGCGCTAACCGACGAAACCCTGGACACCAGGCGGTGGGCCAGCTATCTCAAGCTGCAGCGTGAACTTGCCGCCCTGAATCGGCGTCACGACGCTGCGGCCCGGCGGGCCTACCAGCGCGAGTGGCATCAGAAAGTGGCGGTAGCGGGCAGGACCCAGCGCGCGGCGGAAAGGTACAGAAACGGCTAGCCCGGCGGTTTTCGGTCGGAGACCCATCCGGCGGGCAGTTGTCTCCGAATGGTTACGGTATGGGCGTCTGCGGTTACTTTCCCGCAGGCACTGGTTACGCTTTGTCAAAGTGCGCTTTACACCCAAAATTCAGCGTGCTTATGATCAGCTCGCTTGTCCGATGTTGCTGACAACAGTTAGGTAAGCCCGGGAATGGCCGAAGCCATGATTGAGTTCGATAGCGTCACCAAGCAGTATCAGGGTGGACAGCCGGCGGTGGACAACCTGAGCATGACCATCGACAAAGGCTCCATCACGGTGTTCGTCGGACCGTCGGGCTGCGGAAAGACCACGTCCCTGCGCATGATCAACAGGATGGTTGAGCCCACCAGGGGTACCATCACTGTGGACGGCAAGGATGTCACGTCGGTGCCGGCGGCGGAGCTTCGGCGGTCCATGGGGTATGTCATGCAGTCCTCCGGCCTCATGCCGCACCGCTCGGTGCTGGACAACATCGCCACGGTGCCGCGCCTGAACGGCGTCTCCAAGGCGGACGCACGGAGGCGCGCCGAAGAACTGCTCGACGTCGTCGGGCTGGCTGCCGCACTTGGGAAGCGCTACCCGTCCCAGCTCTCCGGAGGGCAGCAGCAGCGAGTGGGCGTGGCCCGTGCCCTGGCCGCCGATCCGCCGGTGCTGCTCATGGATGAACCCTTCAGCGCAGTGGATCCCGTGGTCCGCGACGAGCTCCAGCGGGAACTGCTGCGGCTGCAGCGCGATCTGGCCAAGACGATTGTCTTTGTCACGCATGACATCGACG
This sequence comes from Arthrobacter sp. NPDC093139, assembly GCF_044754165.1. NCBI lineage: Bacteria > Bacillati > Actinomycetota > Actinomycetes > Micrococcales > Micrococcaceae > Arthrobacter > Arthrobacter sp. NPDC093139. The sequence continues at coordinate 328,360 of NZ_JBIVOO010000004.1, read as the reverse complement.
AGGCCACTGTGCTGGGGGACAAGGTGGCGGTCTTCGCCGTCGGCGGCAAGCTCGCCCAGTACGCCACACCGGAGGAAATCCTCCGTGCGCCGGCCAGTGAGTTCGTGGCGTCCTTCGTGGGCCGCGACCGCGGGTTCCGGCACCTTGGATTTACGGCGGCCGACGGCGTGACGATCCGGCCGGTGGCGACTGTCACCCGGGGCGAAAACGCCGACGCCGGGATGACGGGAAACGCCGGCGGCTGGCGCCTCGTCGTGGACGCGGAGTCCCGTCCCCTGGGCTGGGAAGGCCCCGGTTCCGGTTCCGAACTCATCCCGGGAGGCTCGCTGTTCCGGCCCGGGGATACGCTGCGCCGGGCGCTGGATTCCGCCCTGTCTTCGCCGTCGGGCCTGGGCGTGGCGGTGGACAGCGAGGGCAGGGTCGCGGGCGTGATCGAGGCGGCGGAAGTGCTCGCTGTCATCGAATCCGCCCGCCGGGTCCGCCAGGATGCCCTCTGATGGACTGGTTCCTGGCGAACAGCGGCATGGTCTTCGAGCGGGCGGGCCAGCATCTGATCCTTGCCCTGGTGCCCATGGTTTTGGGGCTGCTGATATCCATTCCGCTGGCCCAGGTCTCGCGGCGCCACCCTGTGCTCAGGTCCCTTGTAACCACCCTGACGTCGCTGCTGTACACGATCCCGTCGCTGGCACTCTTCATCATCCTGCCGCCCCTGCTGGGCACGAGGATCCTGGACCCGCTGAATGTCATCGTTGCCTTGACGATCTACGCCGTGGCGTTGCTGGTGCGGGCTGCTATGGACGCCTTCGATTCGGTCGATGAGGACCTGCGGCAGGCGGCCGTGGCCATGGGCTACAAACCCGCGGCACGCTTCCTGTCCATTGATCTGCCCCTCTCCCTTCCAGTGCTGTTCGCCGGCCTGCGCGTCGTGTCCGTGAGCAACATCTCGCTGGTGAGCGTTGCCGCATTGCTGGGCGTGGGAAACCTGGGCATCCTCTTCACGGACGGGCTGCAGCGGACCTTCGTCACGGAGGTAGTGGTGGGGATCGTTGCGATTCTCCTGCTGGCACTCCTGATGGATGCCGTCTTGGTCCTCCTGGAGCGGCTGCTCACGCCGTGGACCCGGGTATCGGCTGCGCCCTCCCGCGCGGAGCCTGTGACGGGGGCGGAGTACATTGCCGAGACGCAGATCCATGCGGGGGCCCGGCCATGAGTATCTTCACCGAAACCTTTGCCTGGCTCGCCGATCCAAGTCACTGGACGGGGACCTCAGGCATCGCCAACAGGCTGCTCGAGCACCTGCAGTACAGCGGCCTCGTCCTGGCAATCGCCGCGGCGATCGCCGTGCCCGTCGGGCTCTATATCGGCCACACCGGGCGGGGGAGGGTCGCGGCAGTGGCCGTGGCAGGAGCGCTGCGGGCCCTGCCCACGCTGGGCCTGCTGGTGCTCTTCGCGCTCATCGCGGGCAGCGGCCTCATGCCGCCGGTGTGGGCGCTGGTGATCCTCACGGTCCCGCCGCTGCTGGCAGGCACGTACGCCGGGATCTCCAGCGTCGACCCGGCAGTTGTGGATGCCGCGCGCGCCATGGGCATGAAGGAACTGCAGATCCTCTTCCGGGTGGAGCTGCCCAATGGTCTCCAAGTGATGTTCGGGGGCATCCGGACGGCCGTGCTGCAGGTGATCGCCACCGTATCCGTCGTGGCGTATCTGCCGCTCGGAGGACTCGGACGGTACCTCTTCGACGGCCTGGTCCTCCAGGACTTCCCCCGTATGCTGGCCGGTTCGCTGCTGATCGCCGGCCTGGCGATCGCCGTCGACCTCGTGCTTGCAGCGGCGCAGAGGCTGCTGGTTTCCCCCGGACTGGCCACCGGTCCCAAGGGCGGCCGCAAGGCCGCCACCACACGCTCGGCTGCCGCACCCGCGACCGCCGCTGTTCAAGGAGGTACCCCATGAAGCACCCCATCCGCACGACCGTCACCCGCCGCGGCCTGGGCGGCCTTGCCGCAGGTGTTGGCATGGCCCTGGCGCTCTCGGCCTGCGGCGGCGGCGATCCGCTGACGTCACCGACCACCACCGCAGGCGGTGCGACGGGTGGCGGCTCCCTGGTTGTCGGTTCCGCCGACTTCCCGGAAAGCCAGGTCATTGCCGAAATCTACGCCGGGGCACTGAACGCGGCCGGCATCACAACCACCACCAAGCCCAACATCGGCTCCCGCGAGATCTACTTCAAAGCCGTGCAGGACGGCTCCGTGGACGTCGTGCCGGACTACTCAGGAAACTTGCTCTCGCATGTGGACCCCGAGGCGCCGGAAGTCGCCGCGGAGGACGTTTACAAGGCCCTGCCGGAGAAGCTGCCGGAAGGCCTCGGAGTGCTGGAGGCGGCCAAGGCCGAGTCCAAGGATGCCATGGTGGTGACCAAGGCAACGGCCGAGAAGCACCAGCTCAAATCCATCGAGGACCTGGCCAAGGTCTGCAAGGACTTCACGATGGCCGCACCGGCCACGTTCGAAACGCGCGCCTACGGGTTCCCAGGGCTCAAGAAGAACTACAACTGCGAACTCAAGGCGCTCAAACCGTTCAACGACGGCGGCGGCAACCTGACCCTGCAGGCACTCCTGACGGATGAAGTCCAGGTGGCCGACATCTACACCACAACCCCTTCGATCGCCGACAACGACCTCGTGGTCCTGGAAGACCCCAAGAACAACTTCAAGGCCCAGCAGGTGCTGCCCCTGTACAACAGCGCCAAGATGACGGACAAGGCCAAGGAGGCCCTGAACGGGGTGTCCCGGATCCTGACGACCGAAGACCTCATCAACCTCAACCGTGCAGTCAGCGGCAGCCAGAAGCAGAATGCCAAAGATGCGGCCGCGGCCTGGCTCAAGGACAAGGGCATCGTCAAGTAGGGCAAGCCACCGACTCTCAAAAACTGAACCACGACGGCGGCTGCCGGACTTCCCTGCGAAGCCGGCAGCCGCCGTCACGTGTGAGCCACGTCTCCCCGGAAGCACATCCCGCATATGGCATATTTGATGGATGGCAGAATTCAAGCAGTCCACCAAGCTTCATAATGTCCTTTACGACATCCGTGGACCGATTCTTCAGGCCGCCCAGCAAATGGAGGCAGAGGGACACCGCATCCTCAAACTGAACATCGGAAACCCAGCCCCCTTCGGCTTTGAAGCGCCGGACGCGATCCTGGTGGACATGATCCGCCACCTGCCGCATGCCCAGGGCTACAGTGACTCCCGCGGCATCTTCTCGGCCCGCACGGCGGTTTCGCAGTACTACCAAACCCGCGGGATCCAGAACATCGACGTGGATGACATCTACCTGGGCAACGGCGTGAGTGAGCTCATCACCATGTCGCTCATGGCTCTGCTCGAAGAGGGCGATGAGATCCTGATCCCCACGCCCGACTACCCGCTGTGGACGGCTTCGGTGGCCCTCGCCGGCGGACGTCCGGTCCACTACCTTTGCGACGAGGAATCGGGCTGGCAGCCGGACCTGGAGGACCTGGAAGCCAAAATCACGCCGCGCACCAAAGGGATCGTGGTCATCAACCCGAACAACCCGACAGGTGCCGTCTACCCCGAAAGCACACTCCGGAAAATCGTGGCCCTGGCGGAGAAGCATGGGCTGGTGCTCTTCGCCGACGAGATCTACGAAAAGATCCTGTACGAGGACGCCGTCCACGTGAACATGGCCGGCCTCACCGGCGACGACGTCCTGTGCCTGACCTTCAGCGGACTGTCCAAGGCCTACCGCGTGTGCGGCTACCGGGCAGGGTGGATGGCCATCTCCGGCCCGAAGAAGGACGCCTCCGACTATCTCGAAGGCATTAATCTGCTCGCCAACATGAGGCTCTGCGCCAATGTGCCGGCGCAGCATGCCATCCAGACTGCGCTGGGCGGCTACCAGAGCATCAACGACCTCATCCTGCCTGGCGGGCGCCTGCTGGAGCAGCGGAACAAAGCGTACGACATGCTCAACGCCATCCCCGGCGTCAGCACCCAGCAGGCCAGGGGAGCCCTGTACCTGTTCCCCAAGCTGGATCCCGAGGTTTTCCACATCCGCGACGACGAGAAGTTCGTCCTGGACCTGCTCAAGGAACAAAAGATCCTCGTGTCCCATGGCCGGGCGTTCAACTGGGTGCGGCCTGACCACTTCAGGATGGTCACCCTGCCAAACGTGAAGGACATCGAAGAAGCAATTGGCCGTATGGGAGACTTCCTCGGCAGGTACCAGGGGAACTAGCCTGTTCCCACACACAACTGTGGAAAGAGGCCAACATGACCGGCGTCGTGGATTTCACGAAGTTCCCCTCCGGATCCCTGAGGGTCGGCAAGGGCTTCAAGCTGGCGGATGTTGACCCTAATACCACCCCGGGCTATCCCGGGAACAAGGCCGACGGCGAGACCCTCCTTAAGGACCTCGACCACAAGCTCGCGGAACTTCAGGAGAAGCTGTTTGCCGAATCGAAATTTGGCGGCACCAAGCGGGTCCTGCTGATCCTGCAGGGAATGGATACCGCCGGCAAGGGCGGAATCGTCAAGCACGTATTGGGCGCCATGGATCCGCAGGGCGTCCAGTTCAAGTCCTTCAAGGCACCGACACCTCAGGAGAAGGCCTACGACTTTCTCTGGCGCATCGAAAGGGAAGTCCCCGCCGCCGGCATGCTGGGCGTCTTTGACCGGTCTCACTACGAGGACGTCCTGATCCACCGGGTTCACCGCTGGGCTGACCCGAAGGAGCTTGAACGCCGCTACGCGGCCATCAACGAGTTCGAAGCCAGGCAGGTTGCCGTGGGCACGAAGGTCATCAAGGTCATGCTTCACATCAGCAACGAGGAGCAGAAGGAGCGCCTCCTGGCCCGGCTGAATAATCCCGCCAAGCACTGGAAGTACAACACCGGAGACCTGAAGCAACGCGCATTCTGGGAAGACTACATGGCTGCGTACCAGGCGGCATTCGATGCCGCCAACTCGGAGCATGCCCCGTGGTACGTCGTGCCTGCCAACAAGAAATGGTACGCGCGGATCGCCGTGCAGCAGTTGCTTCTGGAGGCGCTCGGAGAGCTTCAGCTCGAGTGGCCCAAAGCCGAGTTCGATGTGGACGCCGAACGCCGCCTCGTTGAAAGGTCCTAACGGACGGAACGGCCGCTATTTACTGCTGCTTCAGCTGACCTTGCGGGCGGCCGCCAGCCTCTTCCGTGCGCCCTCCAGCCATTCTTCGCAGCGACGGGCGAGGGCTTCGCCCCGCTCCCAGAGGGCGAGTGAATCTTCAAGGCTTGTCCCGCCGGCTTCGAGCCGGGATACCACGCCCACCAGCTGCTCCCGTGCTTCCTCGTAGCTCAGCGCCTCGATGTCTGCCGGCAGGGGTGCCTGCGCTGCAGTCTCGGGTGCGGCGTCGTTGGTCTGGTCCGTCATGTCAGTTTCACCTGTCGTGTTTGTTGAACTGGGCGGTTTCTCGGTCATGCATCAGGCGCCGGCGGGCTGGCGGGCGCCGGTCGATGTCGCACCGAACCGCCCGCCCGCTACCCGGACGGAAAGTTCCGTGGCGGGCGGAACCTGCGAGGGGTGGCGCACCACTGTCCCTGCTGCCGCCCCGCTGGCTTCGCCGAGCTGGACCACGGCGTAGCCGCGGTCCAGGGTTTGCTGCGGAGACAGCGCTCTGACCTGGGCCTGGAGGTGGGCGAGCTGGTCCGTTGCCCTGGTGACAGCCGCGCTGATCGCTGCAGTGGAGCGGCGGGAAAGCCGTTCCACATCCTCCTCCCGGGCAGTGACCATGCCTTCCGGTGAGGCGAGGGCCGGTCGGGAACGCAGGGCCGCGAGGCGGTCAGATTCCCTGGCGACAAGCTGGGAGACCGAGCGGTGCAGCTGGGCTTCGGCCTGCCGGACCCGGGCGAGCTCCTCCGAGACTTCCGGAACGATCCGCTTGGCGGCGTCCGTGGGCGTGGACGCGCGAAGGTCGGCGACGTCGTCCAGGATGGGCCGGTCCGCCTCGTGCCCGATGGCACTCACCACCGGGGTGACGGCGGCGGCGACGGCCCGGATCAGTTCCTCGTTGCTGAACGGCAGGAGGTCCTCCAGCGCACCCCCTCCGCGTGCAATGACGATGACGTCGACGTCGGAGCGGGAGTCGAGTTCCTTCAGCGCCCCGACAATTTGGCTCACCGCGGTGTTCCCCTGAACGGCCACCTCCCGGACTTCGAACTCGACGGCGGGCCACCGCAACGCTGCGTTGCGGAGGACGTCCTTCTTGGCGTCGGAGTCCCGGCCGGTGATGAGGCCGATGCGGTGGGGCAGCAGCGGCAGCCGTTTCTTCCGGGATTCGGCAAAGAGGCCTTCGGCGGCGAGCGCGTGGCGCAGCCTCTCGATCCGGGCGAGGAGGTCGCCCAGGCCCACCGGGCGGATGTCCTTGACGGACATGTTTAGCCGTCCGGTCTTCAGCCAGAATTCGGCCTTGAGCAGGGCAACCACGCGGCTGCCGCGCTCGAGCGGCGTCTCCTGGCGGTCCAGGATCTTCGACCAGACGGACGCCGGCAGTGAAATCTCCGCGTCGACGTCCCTGAGCGTCAGGAAGGCGCTGGTGCCACGCCGGTTCAGTTCAATGACCTGGCCTTCGACCCACGCCGCAGGGGCTCGTTCGATATGGGTCTTGAGTTTTTGGGACAGCAGCTGCAGCGGCCACGGATTGTCCGGGCTGGTGTCTGCGGCGGTGGGAGGCACCGTTGTGCGCCCGGCGGCCGGCACGATGGCATTTTCAGCCATGTGCAGCCCGGGTGGAGGCGTTGCCCTGTTGCATGAGTGGCTGTCCTTTGCCGTCGCGGTGGGTTAATCAACTCTATCCATAGCTTTATCACCGGGCGGCGACATTTTCTGCTCATGCGGCCGCGCACCTAGGATGGCTGTGTCGCATCGACCCGCCAGGAACCCCCAACCAGCTAGGAATCCCTTGCGTTCTTTTGTTTCGGCCTTGGCCGTTGTCCTTGGCCTGCTGCTGGCCGCAGTTGCCGTCCCGGCCATGTGGGTGGACCGCAACATCGTGCAGGAGGACGGTTTTGTTGCCCTGGCCGCTCCTTTGGGCAAGGATCCTACATTTCAGAACCGGCTTGCTGCCGCCGCGGTGGGCGGAATCGACACCGGGGGAGCGGTGCCCGGCCCCCTGGCCGAGGCCGTCCGGCCGTTGCTGGAATCGGCTGCCTCGTCGCTCACCGGACTCCCGGGCTACCCCGCTGCCTGGGAAGAAACCTTGCGGAAGAGCCACCGGCTCAACTTTGCCGCGGCGGGCGCCGGCACCTCCGAAACCGAGGCCGCGACGTCCATCACCCTGGATGTGGCGCCGCTTGTGGCCCTCGCGGCCGAGCAGATCTCCGAGCGTCTCGGCGTGCCGCTGGAAGCCCCGGAGCAGACCCTGCTGACCGTTGGCCAGTCCAGCCAGCGCCAGCTCATCGAGCAGGTCGCCGCCTACGCTCCTGTTGGCTACAGCCTGGCCATCGGGGCAGGCATCGCCTTCCTCCTTGCCCTTGTGGCGGCCCGGCGGCGTTGGTCAGTGCTGGTGGGCACGGGGATTGGAGTACTCGGGCTGGCCGGCCTGTGGAGCCTGGGATCTCGCTGGGCGACCGACGCGGTCATGGGCGCAGCGAGCGGCAACGAGGTGGCTGACCTCTTTAAGCGGGAATTCGTGGCTGCCTCGGCCAACGGATTCGGGTCCTGGATCCAGGCCGGCGCGGTCACCGGTGCCGTGCTGCTGGGCGCAGGGCTCGTGCTCGGTTTTCTTGGCGGCGCTGTCCGAAAGGGCTGAAGCCCTCCGGGGACGGTGCCCGGAGCGGAGGTTTTCGGCCGGCCGACCGGGCTGCCGGGACGCACTGCCACACCCGGTAGCATGGAGAAATGACCTCCTCAGCAGTCTCCCTTTCGATGCCAACTGTCCCGCGCCGGCGGCGTTCGCCCGAGGATGTGTCGGCAGCCGCACCGGTATCCGGCCCCAAAAAGGTCCTGCTGGCGGCCCCCCGCGGGTACTGCGCGGGGGTAGACCGTGCCGTCATCGCGGTGGAGAAGGCCTTGGAGCACTATGGGCCTCCGGTGTACGTCCGCAAGCAGATTGTCCACAACGTGCACGTCGTGAGCTCCCTTGAAGAGCAGGGCGCCATCTTCGTCGATGAAACCGATGAGGTGCCCGAAGGCGCCCTGGTCATCTTCTCGGCCCATGGCGTGTCGCCGGCCGTCGTCCAGTCCGCCGGCGACCGCGGCCTGCGCACCATCGATGCCACCTGCCCCCTGGTGACAAAGGTCCACAAGGAAGCCGTCCGTTTCGCGAAGGACGACTTCGACATCCTCCTGATCGGCCATGACGGCCATGAGGAAGTGGAGGGTACGGCCGGGGAAGCACCGGAGCACATCCAGATCATTAACGGTCCGCACGAGGTGGACAAGGTGACCGTCCGGGATCCGGAAAAAGTCATCTGGCTGTCGCAGACCACGCTGAGCGTCGACGAAACCATGGAAACCGTCCGGCTGCTCAAGGAGCGCTTCCCGACGCTGCAGGACCCGCCCAGTGATGACATCTGCTACGCCACCACGAACCGACAGGTGGCCATCAAGAAGATCGCGCCCCAGGCGGACCTCGTGATTGTGGTCGGTTCGGCCAACTCCTCCAACTCGGTGCGCCTGGTTGAGGTCGCGCTCGAGTATGGGGCAAAGGCTTCCTACCGCGTCGACTTCGCGAACGAGGTGGACGAGGCCTGGTTCGAAGGCGTGGCCACTGTCGGCGTCACGTCCGGTGCCTCCGTTCCCGAAGTGCTGGTCAAAGACGTTCTCCGCCTGCTGGCCGACTACGGCTACGGCAGCGTCGAGGAAGTCGTCACCGCCGAGGAGGACCTGCTCTTCTCGTTGCCCAAGGAACTGCGCGCAACCCTTAAGGAAGCCGGCGACGTTTCCCGGGCCCTCGGCGGCCGGCGCTCAAACTAGCCGGCAGGCCGGAAGGGTGAGGCCTACGCGGCGTCCTCTTCCGATGCCTCCTCCGGTGTAGCCGCTGACCGTTCCCGTGTCTGCAGTTCGGGAGCGGATACGGCGCGGGCGGTGACTTGGACCGCGGAAGGTGTGGCAAGCCCGGTGGCGTCGAGGGCATTGAGCTTCCGCGCCGTGGGGAGGACCCGTGCTTCCAACGTGCCCACCATGGAGTTGTACCGGTCCACCGAGGTTTTCAGCGAGGACCCCAGCTTGCTGACATTTTCCCCGAGGGTTCCCATCCGTTCGTAGAGCTGCCGGGCCAGTTCGAACAGTTCGCGGGCACTGTCGGTAAGCACGTCCTGCCGCCAGGTGAACGCGACGGATTTGAGGACGGCCAGCAGCGTGCCCGGCGAGGCCAGGACCACGTTCCTGGACAGCGCATGGTCCAGGAGCCCGGGATCGGCAGAGAGCGCGGCCGCGAGGATGGACTCGGCCGGCAGGAAGCAAATGACCAGCTCAGGGGAGTTGCCGGATATGTCCCAGTACTTTTTGTTGCTGAGGGCATCAACATGGGACTTGAGCGCCTTGGCGTGCGCAGCCAGAAGGACCTGCTGGTTTGACCGGCTCCCGGCGGTGTCCCCGTCGGTGTGGCCAAGATCCTGGGCCTCAAGGTAAGCAGACAGCGGCACTTTGGCGTCGATCACCAGCTGCTTGTCACCGGGCAGCTGCACCACGAGGTCCGGGCGGACCGATGCGTCGGTTCCCGCGCTGTGAAGTTGCTCGTGGAAATCGACATGGCGCAGCATCCCGGAGGCTTCAACGACCCGCCGCAACTGGACTTCACCCCATTGGCCGCGGGCGCTGTTCGAACGCAGCGCCGCCTCGAGGGCATGCGTGGACCTCATCAGCTGTTCATCCGAAAGCCTGGCCTCCTGCAATTGCTGTGCCAGTTGCCCGTACTGCTCCAGCCGGTCACGTTCCAGCAGGGAAACCTGCTGCTGAACGGCCGTCAGCTTTTCGGCAACCGGCGCCAGAGCCCGCAGGACACTGCCGTCCTGCTGGCGTGACTCACCCAGTTCCCGGTTCTGCACGGCGAGCAGCTTACGCTCGGCTTCGGCCGCAGCATATTGGGCGGTGACCGCCGAGAGCCGTGCCGAGACGCCGTCGAAATCCGCTTCCAGCGCCGCGGTGCGGCGGCGCAGGACCGTGTAGGCAAAGGCCGCCCCCGCGAGGGCGCCGAGCAACAGCATCAGGAGGGCCAGAATCACTGCAAAAGAATCCATGCCTTCACTGTGGCATGCAGGTGCGACATTTTTGCCGAAGGCAGCGGGACCGTGGGTAGCCGCGCCCTGACAGAACCGGGCCGCAGGCAAGGAAGTGACGCCTGGAGACCCGGCCCGTGGCAGCCGGCGCCGGCGCACCGGGTAGAATCAGTGTCCGTGGCTCTTACTATTGGCATCGTCGGACTGCCCAACGTCGGCAAATCAACTCTTTTCAACGCACTGACCCGCAACCAGGTGCTGGCGGCGAACTACCCGTTCGCCACCATCGAACCGAACATCGGCGTCGTGAACCTGCCCGACCCGCGGCTCCAGAAGCTCGCCGGGATCTTCGGATCCCAGCGCGTGCTGCCCGCAGCCGTCTCCTTCGTCGACATCGCCGGCATCGTCAAGGGCGCATCCGAAGGAGAAGGGCTGGGCAACCAGTTCCTCGCCAACATCCGCGAAGCCGAAGCCATCGCCGAAGTGGTGCGCGTTTTCGACGACCCCGACGTTATCCACGTCGACGGCAAAGTCGACCCCCGTTCGGACATGGAAACCATCAACACCGAACTGATCCTCGCAGACCTGCAGACCATCGAGAAGGCCATTCCCCGGATCGAAAAAGAGGTCAAGATCAAGAAGCGGGAGGCCGCTGAGCTCGCTGCCATCAAGGCCGCGCAGGCGGTCCTGGAGCGCGGCGACACCATATACTCCTCCATCAAGAGCGACAAGCTGGAGATGGAGCACCTCAAGGAGCTTGGCCTCCTGACGGCCAAGCCCTTTATCTACGTCTTCAACGCCGACGAAGCCATCCTTGGCAGCCCTGAGAAGCAGGCGGAGCTGCGCGCCATGGTTGCGCCCGCTGACTGCATCTTCCTCGACGCGAAGCTGGAGTCCGACCTCGTGGAGCTGGACGAGGCCGAGGCCCGCGAAATGCTTGAGATGAACGGCCAGGACGAGTCGGGACTCGATCAGCTGGCGCGGGTTGGCTTCCACACGCTGGGGCTGCAGACGTACCTGACGGCAGGTCCCAAAGAGGCCAGGGCCTGGACCATCCACCGGGGGGACACCGCCCCGCAGGCGGCAGGAGTAATCCACTCCGACTTCCAGCGTGGTTTCATCAAGGCCGAAGTCGTCTCCTTCGAAGACCTCATCGACGCGGGGTCCATGGCCGAGGCGAAGTCCCGCGGCAAGGTCCGCATCGAAGGCAAGGAATACGTGATGGCCGACGGCGACGTCGTGGAGTTCCGCTTCAACGTGTAGTAAGGCCCGTTTTCCCTTGCAAACAAGGGGATTAGGGTAGGCCAGTCCGCACAGGGTCCGCAGGAATGCTGAGCGCGTCATCCATCATGGCGCCCGCCGCGGCCCTTGTGCGGTCCTCTGCCACCAGTAACCGATGGTGTTCTGATGTGGCGGCAACCCGCCGTCCCCAAGGAACAGCCATTGCTCTCAGCATGCACGCCGATGTGCTCGACATGGCCCATATTTCGTGGCAGTGATCGATACCTGGCCCTTGCCCGCTCTCTTGATCTGCCTCTGAACCTTAAGCGCACTCGTGGGAGTACGGAAAGTGGCCGACATCACCGAATGCAGCCGCACAGTGGAGAACCTACGCATGATCGGGTGGGGAAACCGACTCCCCGGATTCCTGCCCGAATGACCGTACTCAAGGTCGCCATTCTTCCCGGTAGTCGGGGTGGTCGGCGTAGACCTCGGCGATGATGAAGAGGAACTTCTCCATGTAGTCCTGGTCGCCCGCTGGTTCGTGGTCCCAGTCGATGCGTTCATAATGGGCGATGATCTTTCGCTTCGCCTCGCACTCGGCGAATGCACGGAGGTCAGCCTTTGCTTCGGTCATTGCGAGCTGTTCAAGTTCCCGCCGCGCTTCTGTCTCGTCCTCCGCGACGCGGGCATTGAGGAAGTCGATGATGTCGCTCATGTCCTTCATCTTGCCATTCGATTGCAACAGTGCCGGCGGTTAGCGACAGGCGCGTGGTGAAGATAGACCCCGGCGGTGGGCCGCTCTGCCCCCCACGCGCGGAGCGGGCCACCTACGCTGCCGCAGATCCCTTGAGAGGCCCTTTACGGTAACGGTAGTCGCGACGTTACGGCAGGCACGTGAACGGCTTGTTACATGGCAGCAGGCTTATAAAGTTGAGTGACAAACTGAGCGCCTGTTAGCGTTACCAATGCAGCCTCCGCATTTCCCCCAAAGTGCGGAGGCTGCTTAGTTCGTACCCGCATAAGCCGGACTATCAAAGCTACGATCTACGCCATGGACAACAATGACGCGTTCTTTACGTCAAAGAAGTAGCGGCGGACCTGCCGTATGCGAAACAGTGGCCAAGCGGGGCCCGCTTTAGTCCGCAAGAAGTCCTCAAGCGATTCCCTGCTACTGGTTATTCGGGAGACCCGTTCACTGCAACTGCGTTGAGCGCCACCCACAGTGCGCGGAGGAAACCCTCGCTGTCTGGACGGAGAACGGCAGACCTCACACTCCGCCCATCCCATCGCTCAACCAGCAGGATCCCGCCTTTACAACGAGTCACGAACACGTCATCCGCCACCCAGGCCACACCGTCCTTGAACCCGAACATCGCCGCTGGCAGCATGCCTCGGCAGCCCATCACGACAGGTACAGGAATGCCGGCACTTCCGCGGTCCTCTCGGTCTTCACCCATAGCCCGAAGGTAAATGAGGGGTGGAGGCCAAGACATCAGTACTCAGTACTTGTCTTTCCCCGGCACGGGCACTCGCCTACTCAGGGCGATCCGACTATCCAGATTGACCGTCGTGTTGAGGGGCGTTCCGGAAGACGTGCACTCCCGGGGCTACGGTGAATGGCTGCGTGTTGAGGGGGCTGTTCCACTTAGCGTGGTCCCTGACAGGGCGCCGAACCAGACGCCCGTCATGACCAGTGCGGCGCCCAGGACGGCAGGCAGGGTCACCGGCTCTTCGATGAGCCATGCCGCCAGACCCATGGTGACGACGGGAAACAGGACAAACATGTATGAGCTCGCCGACGAGGTCCAGGTGCGCACCACGAGCAGGACCAGGATGAACAGGCCGACCGACCCCAGCGTCACCAGGTAGGCCAAAGCCGCTGCCACGCCGGGCTGACTTGGCAGCCCCCAGACCTCGTTGACCGCTGCGGACAGCATGATCAGCAGCAGAGCGGCGATCGTCATGGCGACTGCGTTGGTCATGGCGGGGTGGTTGGCCGACAGTTGCTTTCCCAAGATGATGCTCTGGCCGACGGCGAGCGTGGCTCCGAGCATGGCTAGCACCGCGCCCGCCGGAGCGCTGACCCCCTGCGAGCCCAGGACCATCCACGCGATGCCGCCGAGGGCGAGGACAGAACCCGCCAGCGCTCTCAGGGTGAACCGTTCGAGTCGCTGGGTCACAGCAAGGAGCAACGTCACCAGCGGGACCCCGGCCATCACCACGGTCGCGGAGCCTGCAGTAGCCTGCGTCAGCGCCCAATACAGGAGCGCATATGGTATTGCGAACGCGAGGGCGCCGTAGACGGCCGTCAGCGCCAAGAGCCGGCCACGCGGCCAGCGGAGACGCAGGAAAAGCGCGATGAGAACGAACAGCACTGCGGCGAGGGCGAAGCGCAGGCCGGCACCCCAGAACGGGGCCAGCTCCTGGTTGCTGAGCCGGACCGCGACAAAGTTGGCCCCGCCCAAGAGGACGGCCACACTGAAGGCGGCAAGAGTCAGCCGCTGTACCCGCCGCGGGAGTGTCACATGCTGTCCCTGCCATCCTCGTCATTCAGTTCCACAAGTTGATCAGCAGCATCATTGCTGCCGCTGTCGGCAAGACCGCGGAGCTCGTCGAAATCCTCTCGTTCTGCTACGAGTTCGATGAGTTGGCCTACGGCGTCACGCTCGCCATTGGCGGCCCGTTCCCGCAACCGGGACAGATCAGAGTCGTCATTGTGCCAGCCTTCCATTAACACGGTGCCGGATCCCGTTCCGATGTCCTCAGCCTAGAGGACCTTGGACGAAAAAGAGCGCGCGGTCCGCTTGGACATCAGGGTGGCCGCGTCTGCTCTTCAGTGATTGAGGATTAACAATCAAAAGCCGTGATTCCTTGGCTTGGGGCTTTCGTTGTGATTGGCATGGATAACTTGGTACCCGGCAAAGACTGCGGCGGAACGCCCTGCAGTTCCTGCTAGGTTGCATCTCGATAACAACCTTTACTGAGGGACAACTTTCTGTCCGCCAGCCATGCCTTCGGGTCTAGGCTACTTCCCATGTGAGACATGCCACATGCTCACTGGGGGGATGTGGCGTTTTGGCCGGCGTCTACACAGCGGCGGTCTTTTCCACACTAAACAGACATAGGAGGCGGAATGCGATTCGGTCGTATTTCCAAAGCAGTAGGCGTCGCCGCGGCTGCGGCGCTGGCACTCAGCGCCTGCGCAAACACCAACACCGGGACAACCCCGACCAGCAACGCAGCGGGCAAGCAGGGGGGAACCGCCACCGTTGTCGAGGTGAATGCATTCAACACGTTCAACCCCAACACGGCGGACGGCAATACTGACATCAACTCCAAGGTCAGCTACGCGACCCACTCCGGCTTCTATTACATCGACAACCAGCTCAATGTCGTCCGCAATGAGAAGTTCGGCAAGATGGAAAAGACCTCTGACGACCCCCTCACGGTCAAATACACCATCAACGAAGGCGTCAAGTGGTCTGACGGCACACCGGTCACCGCAGCGGACCTGCTCCTGCAGTGGGCCGCTTTCTCGGGGTACTACAACGACGCTGACGCGGAAGGAAAGGCGGGAACGTCTTACTTCTCGTACGCCGGCGATCCAACGGGCCTCGCACTCACCGACTTCCCGGAAATCGGTGACAATAACCGTTCCATGACTCTGAAGTACTCCAAGCCGTTCGCCGACTGGGAGATCGCCCTCGGTGGCCCCGGGATCGACATCCCCGCCCACGTTCTGGCGAAGAAGGCCGGCATGGCAGACACGCAGGAGTTCATCGACCACCTCAAGAGCATGCCCCGCGGTGACGCCAAGGCGCCGAAGCCTGTAGACAGCAAGCTCAAGGCCATGGCTGACCTCTGGAACACCGGATTCGATTCCAAGACCCTGCCGAGCGACCCGAGCCTGTTCCTCTCGAACGGTCCGTTCATCGTCAAAAGCGTGAACCAGGACCAGTCCCTGACCATGGTCAAGAACAAGGACTACAACTGGGGCCCTGAAGCAAAGCTCGACGAGATCACCGTCCGCTACATCGGTTCCGCACCGGCACAGGTCCAGGCGCTGAAAAACGGCGAGGCTGACATCATCGCCCCGCAGGCGTCCGCCGACACCCTTGAACAGCTCAAGGCGCTCGAGAGCCAGGGCGTAACAGTGGAGCAGGGCAACCAGCTTTCCTACGACCACGTCGACCTGAACTTCTATGGCGTCTTCGCGGAAAAGAATGTACGCCAAGCGTTCATGAAGACGGTTCCCCGCAAGGACATTGTGGACAAGATCATCAAGAAGCTGGAACCGGAAGCAAAGCCGCTGGATTCACAGCTCTTCGTTCCCGCGCAGCCCGCCTACGCCGACTCGGTGAAGGAAAACGGTTCGGCTGCCTACCAGGATGTGGACATTGACGGCGCCAAGCAGCTGCTCGCCGGCAAGACTCCGGAAATCCGCATCATGTACAACAAGGACAACCCGAACCGCGTGGACGCGTTCTCGCTGATCCGTGAATCCGCGACCAAGGCAGGCTTCAAGATCGTCGACGGCGGACTTGGTGCCTCCGACTGGGGCAAGGCGCTCGGCAAGGGCGGCTACGACGCCGCCATCTTCGGCTGGATCAACCCGGGCGTCGGCGTCTCCGGCGTACCGCAGATCTTCCGCACGGGCAACGGTTCCAACTTCAACAAGTTCTCCGATCCGGAGGCCGACAAGCTGATGGACGAACTGATTGTCACGACCGACCGCGGCAAGCAGGACGAGCTCACCAGGCAGATTGACCAGAAGATCTGGGCCGCCGCCTACGGTCTTCCGCTGTTCCAGTCCATCGGTGTGGACGCGTACAGCGACCGCATCACCGGCGTAAAGTTCATGCCCAACCAGACGGGTGTCTGGTGGAACTTCTGGGAGTGGGCCGAAAAGTAAGCCGATGACCACAACAGCAACAAGCTAACTGAGGCGCCGGGATCAAGCACCATGGTCCCGGCGCCTCGTGGCGATATCCACCGCCGGTGCCGGCAACACAGGCGGGCACGGCCAAACCTGCGACCGGTCCGGGCAATCCCCGGGCCCGAATACTGAGGTTCTATCACGATGGTGACCTACATTGTCCGGCGGCTAGTCACCGCTGCACTCATTCTTCTGGGCGCATCCTTTCTGGTGTATCTGCTCACCGCGGCGTCCGGCGATCCGCTCGCAGAGTTCCGGGCCAGCAGCGCCCCCAACAAACAGCAACTGATGGATTCGCGCGCCGCGCTCCTGGACTTGGAAACACCGGCGCCGCTGCGGTACTTCAAGTGGCTCGGCGGTGCCGCCCAATGCCTCGTCCCCTTTGCCGGCACCTGTGACCTGGGCAAGAACATCGCGGGCCAGCCCATCACCGACGCGCTGGGGCACGCCCTGGTCCAGACCCTCACGCTCGTCACCGCGGCAACCATCCTCGCGATACTCATCGGAATCACCCTCGGCATCATCACTGCTCTGCGCCAGTACAGCAGCCTGGATTACGGCGTGACCTTCATGGCGTTCCTGTTCTTTTCCCTGCCGATCTTCTGGGTCGCCGTGCTGCTGAAGGAATTCGGTGCCATCGGTTTCAACAACTTCCTCAGGAATCCTGAGATCCCTCTTCCGGTGGCCATAGCCGTCGGCGCCGTGTTCGGCCTGGTAGCGCTCATCGTCGCGGGGGGTGATGCCAGGCGCCGGGCACTGATTGGCGGAACGGTTTTCGCGGCAGTAACCGCCGTGCTCATCTATTTCTCGGTGACGCTCTGGTTCAAGACACCCGGGCTCGGCCCCGTGGTGATCGCCATCGCGGGAGTGGGACTGGCCTTTGCCGTGACGCTGCTGACCGCAGGGCTGAGGAACAGGAAAGCGCTGCAGTCGGCGCTCATTGCCGCAGGCGCGGGCGTCGTTGCCTACTTCCTCATCCAGCCACTGCTCAACCAGGCCACCTTCCTCATGATCATGCTGCTTGCGGTGGCCGCTGTCCTCATTGGCATGGCGATCGGCTACCTGGTGGGCGGGTACGACCGCGGCCAATCCATGCGCGCCGCGGCGATCACGTCCTTCCTTCTGGGGGTCCTCATCGTCCTGGACCGCTTCATGCAGGCATGGCCCGCGTATTTCAACAACAGCAGGGTCCGCGGGCGCCCCATTGCCACCATCGGCGCCGGCACTCCGAACATCGAGGGTGACTTCTGGATTCTTGGACTCGACTCGTTCACCCACCTGATCCTGCCCACAACGGCACTTATCCTGATCTCCCTGGCCGGCTATACGAGATTCACCCGCGCTTCCATGCTGGAGATCATGAACATGGACTACATCCGGACCGCGCGGGCCAAAGGCCTCTCCGAACGGACCGTAGTCATGCGGCACGCTTTCCGCAACGCCCTCATCCCGGTGGCCACGATCGTCGCCTTCGACATCGGCGGGCTCATCGGCGGTGCCGTCATCACAGAGACGGTGTTTTCGGTCCGCGGCATGGGATTCCTGTTCCTCGACGGCATCCTGCATGTGGACCCGAACCCCGTCATGGGCGTCTTTATCTGCGTCGCCATCACGGCCATGGTGTTCAACCTCATCGCAGACCTTGCCTACTCCGCACTGGATCCACGAGTAAGGGTGAAATCATGAGCCAGCCGAGCCAGCAGGACGAAATCGTAGCTGAACAGGCCGGCCTGAAAGGGCAGCAGGCCGCCGGCATCGAGCCGGTTATCGAGGCCAAGGGGCTCAGCCAGGGACAGATTGTCCGCAAGCGGTTCCTCGGCCATTCCGGTGCGATTGTGGGCCTGGTTGTCTTTGCCATCATCTTCCTGACGGCCTTCACGTCCGTGGGATATGCGGGAATCCCGGGATGGTGGAAATACACGCACGTGGCCGTTTCACCGCTCGTCAACGACGGCGCCCCGACGGCCTCCCTGTGGCCTCTGGCCTGGGGAGAACATCCCTTCGGCCAAGACCGCATCGGCCGGGACCTGTTCGCGATGACCATGCGCGGAGCGCAGCAGTCCATCACGATCATGGTGGTCATCGGCCTCATCGCCGGCCTGATTGGCGTGGCCGTGGGCGCGCTGTCCGGTTACTTCCGTGGCTGGACCGAGGCCATTCTCATGCGCCTGACCGACATCATCATCATCATTCCGGCGCTGCTCCTGGCAGCCGTCATGGCCCAGTTCGCGGGCCGGAGGGACGAGGGGAGCTGGTTTGCCTCGTTTGCGAGCACCAACGGCGTATTGGCGCTGGGCATCTTCCTTGGGCTCATCAGCTGGGTGGGCCTGGCCAGGCTGATGCGGGGTGAGTTCCTGACCTTGCGGGAACGTGAATTTGTCGACGCCGCGCGGATATCCGGGGCCAGCAACGCGAGGATCATTTTCAAGCACATCCTGCCCAACGCCGTCGGTGTCCTGATCGTCAACGTCACGCTGACCATGTCCGCGGCGATCCTCACCGAGACCGCACTGAGCTACCTCGGCGTGGGCGTGAAGTCACCGGACACCTCCCTTGGCCTGCTCATCTCACAGAACCAGGAGGCCTTCACGACCCGTCCGTGGCTGTTCTGGTTCCCCGGACTGTTCATCGTCCTCATCTGCCTGAGCATCAACTTCATCGGCGACGGGCTGCGGGACGCGTTTGATCCCCGCCAGAAAAAGTTCAATCCCAAGAAAGCCCGGGATGCTGGAAGCCCGATGGCGCCAGAGAAGTCCCCAGTCACCGCCCACGATGCCGGTACGGGGGACAGGACCGCCGGGGACGGCCCGGCACCCGGCGATACCCGGGGAGCCTGACGTGAACCGCGCCCTACAGCAGGGCCACGCCCCAGATGCTGAACGCGACGAGCGCTGCAGTCGCGCCCAGCTCCAGCCAGCGGACCGTCACTGTCACGGGCGTCACCCCGGCGTTTCCGGCGTCGACGGCCCCGGATTCGACCTGCTGCTGCCAGCGGGCGCGCACCAGCTGGGCCGCCTGTCCCGAGTCCGTGCTTTTCAGGTCACCGGGCCGGACGGACTGCCCGGGGCCATACGTGCTGCCCGGCAGCCCCTGGAGGTCCTCGGGACGGGCATTGCGTCCGCCCCAGATCCCCGGTGCGGGCGCCGCCCACGCACCGTAGCTTCGGGACGGCGTGATCAGCGTCAGGGCGTAGCGCGTGTCCACCTGGACAAGGGCCGCCCACGGTACGGTCACGGACCGGAACGGGTTCTCCAGCCTGACGCCGGCGTCGTGGACCACCACGGACGGGCGCCAGAACAGGAGCCAGCCGAGGTATGCGATGAGCAGCAGCGGCCCGATGCCGGGCACCGCTTCTGCTCCGCCCGTCAGGGCTGTGCTGGCGAGTCCGATCCCCGCTATCAGCCAGGCCAGCCCGGCGAACCATTTGTTGGTGCGGGCCTTGAAAATCGCAGCGTTTTCGGCGTGCGGCGCAGTGCTCATGCCCCCCATAATTCAGGATTCCGAGCCGCGGCACTAATTTCAGCTGCCCCGCAGGCCCGGGTGGAAGGAAAACCCCAAAATGTCTGACTACATCAGCACCGGCCCCGCCACGACCCGTTCCAGCAAAGGCCCGGTGGTCCTTGAGGTGCGCAACCTGAGCGTCGACTTCGGGGTGGAGAAGACGTGGGTGCCGGCCGCCGTCGGCCTCGACTATGAGGTCCGCGCCGGCGAGGTGCTGGCCATCGTGGGCGAATCAGGGTCGGGCAAGAGCGCGAGCTCCATGGCCCTGCTGGGACTGCTGCCCAGCAACAGCCGTGTCTCTGGCAGCGTGAAGCTGTCCGGAAAGGAGCTGCTGGGTGCGGATGAATCCAACATCCGCAGCGTACGCGGCAAGGATGTGGCAGTCATTTTCCAGGAACCCATGACCGCGCTGAACCCCGTCTACACCGTGGGCGCGCAAATCGTGGAAACCATACGGCTGCACAACGAGGTCTCGCCGGACCAGGCCCGCGAACGCGCACTGCAGATGCTGGACCTCGTGGAACTGCCCGATCCCGAAAAGGCGTTCAAGTCCTACCCGCACCAGCTGTCCGGCGGGCAGCGGCAGCGTGCCATGATCGCACAGTCACTCTCATGCGACCCCAAACTGCTGATCGCGGACGAACCCACCACGGCCCTCGACGTCACGGTTCAGGCCGAAATCCTCGACCTCATGAGAAACCTCCGAAACAAGCTGGACAGCGCGATCGTCCTCATCACCCACGACATGGGTGTCGTGGCCGACCTCGCTGACCGCATCGCGGTCATGCGCCGGGGGCTGATCGTCGAAACGGGCACCGCGGAGCAGATCTTCCACAACCCGCAGCACCCTTACACGCAGGCCCTCCTTGCCGCCGTGCCGCACCTTGGGCAGGGCGGCGGTGAGGGGGCCGAGACGGACGTGGACGTGACTGCCGCGCTGGCGGCCGCAACGCACGCTGAACTCGAATCCGTGGATCACGAGGAACTGGTCCGCAGGGAGCGCGAGAACGCCGCCGCGCTGGCCGCCGCCGCGGCCGCCAGGCCCACCGGTGAGCCCGTCCTTGAACTCACGGACGTGGCCATCGAGTACCCCAAGCAGGGCCGCGTGCCTGCGTTCCGTGCCGTGGAAGGCGCCAACCTGACCATCTACCCGGGGCAGGTCGTGGGGCTCGTGGGGGAGTCCGGCTCCGGGAAGACCACCGTCGGACGGGCAGCCGTGGGCCTGCTGCCCGTCGCGGCCGGCACCATGCGCGTGGTGGGCCAGGACATTTCCGCGGCCAAGAAGAACGGCAGGCAGCTGCACAGCGTGCGGCGCCACATCGGAATGGTCTTCCAGGACCCGTCGTCCTCGCTGAACCCGCGCCTGCCCATCGGCGAAAGCATCGGCGAACCCATGTACCTTGCCCGTGTTGCGAAGGGCGCGGACCTGCAGAAGCGGATTGAGGCGTTGCTGGACCAGGTGGAACTGCCCCGCGCGTACCGCAACAGATACCCGCACGAGCTGTCGGGCGGGCAGAAGCAGCGCGTGGGCATTGCGCGTGCCCTTTCGCTGAAGCCGAAGCTGATGGTGGCGGACGAGCCGACGTCCGCGCTCGACGTGTCCGTCCAGGCGAAAGTGCTCGAACTGTTCCAAAACCTGCAGCGCGAGTTGGGTTTCGCCTGCCTCTTCGTGACCCACGACTTAGCGGTGGTGGACGTGCTGGCCGACAGGATCTGCGTGATGCAACGGGGACGCATCGTGGAGCAGGGGACTCGTGACCAGATCCTCCGGAACCCGCAGGAGCCGTACACGCAAAGGTTGCTGGCGGCCGTCCCGCTGCCGGACCCTGAACGTCAGCGTGAGCGCCGGGAACTGCGTGCCCAGCTGCTCGCTGCCGGCCTGGACTGACCTCCCGGCGCTAGCCGGCGTCGAGGCCGAGGGCTGAAAGCCGGCCGCGCAGCAATGCACCCAGGGCGCGGTGGCCGTCGTCGTTCATGTGGACCGAGTCGGCGAGCTGGTCCTCAAGCCCGTAGCGGGTGAGCCAGTCGCCGACGCTGACGAACAGGATGCCATGCTCGGCCGCCACGGTGCCTAGCAGGGCATCCACTTCGGCGCGCCGGCCGCCGCCGTTTCCGGCGCCCTTGCCCAGAGTTCCCACCATCACCAGCTTGGCGCCGGGGTAGCGCTGTTTCAGGGTGGTGATCAGGCTCCCGGCGTTGGCGGCAATCTGTGCGTCGGTGGCTCCCTGCTTGGCGTCATTTCCGCCGCCCTCGATGACGACGAGCGGGGGGAAACCGTAGGGAAGGTGCCAGTGCCCCCGCTGCAGGGCATCGACGTAGTTTCCCGTGGCCCCGTTGGAGGCCACAAAGCCCGTTCCTCCCCTGCCGCAGAAGAAGACGTCGTAGCCCAGTCCGGCCAGGGCGCGGCGCGGCCAGCTTGCCGCCGGCTCGGACTGTGAATCGCCGATCAGCAGCGCTGTGCGGCCTATGTTGTCGGTAATGACTTCGTCCCGGCCGTTGGCAGGATTGCGGAACAGGGCACCCGCCGGCAGGCTGGAAGGATCCACCGCCGTGAACCCGCCGGTGGCCGGCGAGCCGGCGGCGACTGCTTCCCCTGGCGCTGCCGCGGGCACCGCAGCCGCGCGGGGAACCGATGGGCCGCCTGTCCCGGCATGTTGCTGAAAGGGCAGACCGCACGCGCCCAACAACAGGCATGCGGCAATGACGGGGGCAATCAGGACAGCCCGCGTTGAGGCTTGTAGCATCCGTGGACTCCTGGCCTGTTGCATAGTGTTCAAGCAATAGTGATGGATCAGTTCTGGAAAAGCCAGTGATCCTGCCCACGTGACGCGGGTTGCCGACTCACGATTTGGTAACGCGGCAGGGGCCGCGGTTTTTGCGGTTTTAGGCCAATAAATGGGGGAGCGTTTAGACTTGAAGCAGGTGCCCTGTGTAAAGGGTCTAATCCGTCGTGCGTTCCGGTTGGAAATGTCGCGATACAACAGCTGACTTCACCACTGAATCGAGCAATAACGCATGTCTGAAACCACCACCAACACTGCGGTAGCCACTGCATCGCGCAGTGACCTGCGCAACGTCGCGATTGTGGCCCACGTTGACCACGGCAAGACCACCCTGGTTGACGCCATGCTCAAGCAGACCAATTCCTTTGCCGAGCACAACCACCTCGAAGACCGCGTGATGGACTCGGGTGACCTGGAGCGCGAAAAGGGCATCACCATCCTGGCCAAGAACACCACGGTGGCCTACAACGGTCCGTCCTCCAACGGTGAGACCATCACCATCAACGTCATCGACACCCCCGGCCACGCCGACTTCGGCGGCGAGGTGGAGCGCGGTCTGTCCATGGTTGACGGCGTCGTGCTGCTGGTCGATTCTTCCGAGGGCCCGCTGCCGCAGACCCGCTTCGTGCTCCGCAAGGCCCTCGCCGCACACCTGCCGGTTATCCTGCTGGTCAACAAGACCGACCGTCCCGACGCCCGCATCGACGAAGTTGTCCACGAGTCCATGGACCTGCTCCTGGGCTTGGCTTCGGACCTCGCCGACGAAGTTCCGGACCTGGATCTGGACAAGGTTCTTGAAGTTCCCGTCGTTTACGCCGCTGCCAAGGTTGGCCGCGCGTCCCTGGAGCAGCCGGCCAACGGCTCCGCCCCGGACAACGAGGACCTGGAACCGCTGTTCAAGACCATCATCGAACACATCCCCGCGCCCACGTACAACCCCGAAGGTGTCCTGCAGGCGCACGTCACCAACCTGGACGCTTCCCCGTTCCTGGGCCGCCTTGCCCTGCTGCGCATCTACAACGGCACGCTGCGCAAGGGCCAGCAGGTTGCCTGGGCCCGCGCCAACGGCGAGCTGAAGACCGTGAAGATCACCGAGCTGCTGGCCACCAAGGCGCTGGACCGCGTTCCGGCTGAATCCGCAGGCCCCGGTGAGATCGTGGCTGTCGCCGGCATCGAGGAGATCACCATCGGTGAAACCCTGACCGACGCCGAGAACCCGCAGCCGCTGCCGCTGATCACCGTGGACGATCCCGCGATCTCCATGACCATCGGTATCAACACCTCCCCGCTGGCCGGCAAGGTCAAGGGCGCCAAGGTCACGGCCCGCCAGGTCAAGGACCGCCTGGACAAGGAACTGATCGGTAACGTCTCCATCAAGGTTCTTCCCACTGAGCGTCCCGACGCCTGGGAAGTCCAGGGCCGTGGTGAGCTCGCGCTGGCCATCCTCGTGGAGCAGATGCGCCGCGAAGGCTTCGAACTCACGGTCGGCAAGCCGCAGGTTGTTACCCGGACCATCGACGGCAAGATCCACGAGCCGATGGAGCACATGACCATCGACGTGCCGGAAGAGTACCTGGGTGCCGTCACGCAGCTCATGGCCGCCCGCAAGGGCCGCATGACCAACATGGCCAACCACGGCACAGGATGGTGCCGCATGGAGTTCATCGTCCCGGCCCGCGGCCTCATCGGTTTCCGCACCAAGTTCCTCACCGACACCCGCGGTGCAGGCATCGCGTCCTCGATCTCCGAAGGCTACGAGCCCTGGGCCGGCCCGATCGAGTACCGCACCAACGGTTCCATGGTTGCCGACCGCGCCGGCGTGGTGACCCCGTTCGCCATGATCAACCTGCAGGAACGCGGTTCCTTCTTCGTGAAGCCCACGTCCGAGGTCTACGAGGGCATGATCGTCGGCGAGAACTCCCGAGCCGATGACATGGACGTCAACATCACCAAGGAGAAGAAGCTCACCAACATGCGTGCCGCTTCATCGGACTCCTTCGAGAACCTGACGCCGCCGCGCGAGCTGACCCTTGAAGAGTCGCTGGAATTCGCCCGCGAGGACGAGTGCGTGGAGGTCACCCCGGAGGACATCCGCATCCGCAAGGTCATCCTGGACACCAACGAGCGTGCCAAGGCCAACCGCGCCCGCGCAAAGGCATAACCGCAACCATCCGCCAGGTACGGATACCGCGTGAATAAGAGAGCTGCCGGCATGGCAGGCGGTCTGGCCGCCGCCGTGCCGGCAGCTCTTTTTGCTGCCTTCGCCGGTACAGCCCTGCACCGCCAGCAGCTGGCGGCCGCCGACGTCGTGCTGCCGCTCGGCGCGGTAGCGGCGCTGGTGCTGCTGGGATCCCTCCAGCTGCTGGTGGGGGCGGCCTTCCGTTCGCTGGTGCCGACGGCGGCCACAGGGGTTCTCTGCTACGTCCTGGCAGGCTGGTGGTCCACCATGCCGGCCGGCAAGCGCCTCATCGCGGGGGACCCGGCCGGGAACATGTGGGTGTACGGGATCGCTGTCGTCACCGTGCTGATGCTGGCGTGGTGCCGACGGTACCGCAGGCGGAGCCCGGCAGCGCAGACGCCCGTCGGGCCTGTCCCGGCGGCAGCAGCGGGAGAACAGGGCTAATCTGCCGTTGGATCCCGGTGGTGGGCGATCATCAGGGAGGTGGCCTCGCCGTCGTCGTCGGCCGGAAGGGCCATGTACTCGTCCAGCACCGCGCGGAGCTTTCCCAGCATCTCCTGCCGCCGGGCCGCGTTGAACTTCACGCCCAGCCTCCACACCTCAATGTCCTCCGGCGGAAGGTCCCGAGTTTCCTGCACGAACGTTTCAATGAGGATGGGGGCCACATTGTCCACGGACGTGCTCCAAGACTTGCGGCTGGCAATGTAGGGGACCTCAGCTGCGCCCCGCCGTCCCTTCCGGCGTTCCTCTGCCAGCAGGAAGCCGGTGCGCACCAGCGTGCGCACATGATGAAGGCTGGAAGCAGGGTTGATGCCCAGCAATTCGGCGATTTCCTTGTTGGTGCGGGCCTGGTGGAGGCACAGCCGCAGGATCCGGAGCCTGATCGGGGAGCTGAGCGCACGGCCCTTCGCCACCAGGTCCGCATCATCGCTTTCCGGGGCGGATGTCATAGCGCCAGTCTAGCCAGCAAAAAGTGATTGACATATATCAATCACCACTGGAAACTGAGTCGGTGACAGCCGACCGGACCGCCACAGGTCAAGCATCCAGATCGCTGTTGCTGGACCGCAACTTCACCACTTTTTGGGCCGGGCAGGCCATGAGCCAGTTCGGTGCCCAGCTGGGGCAACTGGCGTTTCCGGTCCTCGCCGTGTCCATGCTGCAGGCCTCGGAATTCGAGGTTGGCGTGCTGAATGCCGCGGGCCTCGCCGCATTCCTCATTCTGGGACTCCCGGCCGGCGCTTGGGTGGACCGCTGGCTGAAGCGTCCGACCATGATCCAGGCCGACCTCACCCGGATGGCTGCAATGGCAGCGGTTCCGCTGCTGTGGTGGGGAGGGATGCTGGAGATCTGGCACCTCTATGTCATCGCGGCGATCGTTGGCACGGCCACGGTGTTCTTCGACGTCTCATATCAGAGCTACGTCCCGGTCCTCGTCGCTCCCGGCCAGGTCAACCAGGCCAACTCCAAACTGGAAGGCACGGCCCAGGTCGCCAGGATCGGCGGACCGGCCGTGGGTGGCCTGCTGCTGGCGGTGGTCACTGCACCTGTGCTGTTTGTGGGCGAAGCCGTCGGCTACCTCCTGTCCGCCGCCTTCCTCGCCCGCACGCGTGACCGGGAGGTGGCCGCCGCCCGGGGGGACCGCCGTCCGCTGCGCGTCGAGATCAAAGAGGGGCTCGCCTTCGTGATCCGGCATCCCCTCATCAGCCGGATAGCGGCCTGCACGGCAGCCATGAATTTCTTCGGCATGGTTATCTTTACCATGATGCCGGTGCTGATCCTGCGGAACCTTGGATTCGGGCCGCAGGGGATGGGACTCGTCATGGCCGTGGGTGCGGCGGGGGGACTGCTCGGGGCGGTGGCGGCACCGCGGGTGGCGGCAAGGGTGGGCGAGGGTACGGTCATACCGCTCTGCGCGGTTGCCAGCTCGGTTTTCCTGGTGCCACTGCCGCTGGCCGCCATGGCCTCCGAGCCGGGGGTTTCGCTGGCACTGCTGCTCCTGTCGGAGCTCTGTTTCGGCTTTGTTGTCCTGATCTACAACATCATGCAGCTCAGCATGCGCCAGCGCGTGTGTCCGCCCCGCCTGCTTGGCAGGATGAACGCGTCCATCCGGTTTATTGTCTGGGGGGTGATGCCCCTGGCCGCCCTGGCGTCCGGGTTCCTCGCCGAGCACCTCGGCCTCATCGCGGTGATTTGGATCGGAACGGCCGGCAGTTTCCTCGCGGCGGCCCCGGTGGTGTTTTCGCCGTTGCGGGGAATGCGCACGCTGCCCAGCCAGGTCGAGGGCGCCTGACCCGACGGGCAGGGTCTCAGCCGGCGGTGCGCGGGCTGCGCCGCGCAGGCGGGGGCGGTACCTGCTTGGCGGCGACCACCCGGTCGAGGTGGATGACGACGTCGGCAGTGCGGGTGCGCACGGTACAGTCGGTGACGCCGCACTCCAGGAGGTCTCCCAGGGCGTCCGTGAACCCGCCGTCGATCCGGTAGCGGACCACCACCCGGGTTCCGGGCGACGCGGCGGCGAGGAATTCACGGGCTGAAGGCGGTGTCACACTCACGGGTTCATCGTATGCCGCGTCCCGAGTGTGACGCGCCGCTTCGTTCGCGGAGCGGGGCTGGGAGATAATAGGCTCTGAAGTCGATAGACCGGCATGCAGGCCGGAAGCACCAGCCGGCCAGCCGCCGGTAACAACGTGGAGAGGCAAGGGACGTGACGTACGTAATCGCGCAGCCGTGTGTAGATGTCAAGGACAAGGCATGTATTGAGGAGTGCCCCGTCGATTGCATCTATGAAGGCGAGCGTTCCCTCTACATCCATCCGGATGAGTGCGTCGACTGCGGCGCCTGCGAGCCTGTCTGCCCCGTCGAAGCCATCTACTACGAGGATGACACCCCGGAGGAATGGGCCGACTACTACAAGGCCAACGTCGAGTTCTTCGATGACCTGGGTTCGCCGGGCGGTGCCGCCAAGGTCGGCAACACCCACACGGACCACCCCATGATTGCAGCGCTGCCCCCGCAGAACCAGGATCACTGAGGCGCGTAAGTGACTACAGCTGTGCGCAGTTTCGGCCTGAGCCTGCCCGACTACCCATGGGAGGCCATGGCGCCGTATGTGGCCAAGGCGGCCGAACACCCGGGCGGACTGGTGAATTTGTCCATCGGCACGCCCGTGGACCCCACGCCCACGGTGATTCAGGATGCGCTCCGTGCCGCGGCGGACGCCCCCGGCTATCCCACTGTCCACGGGACGGCGGCGCTCCGGGAAGCTATTGCGGCCTGGTTCGCGCGGCGCCGCGGTGTGGAAAGCCTAGACCCGCACGATGTCATGCCGACGGTCGGTTCCAAGGAGCTGGTGGCGTGGCTGCCGTTCCTGCTGGCACTGCGGCCGGGCGACGTCGTGGTCCGCCCCACGGTCGCCTATCCGACCTACGACATCGGAGCCACCTTTGCCGGCGCCACCGCCGTAGCGGCTGACGATCTCGACGAACTGGACGCCGCCACCCGCGCCAAAGTCCGCCTGGTCTGGGTCAATTCACCGGGCAATCCGACGGGAAGCGTCCGGGACGCACGGTCGCTCCGGAAAATCGTCGACCAGGCCCGCGAAATCGGCGCCCTGGTGGCCTCGGACGAATGTTACGCGGAGCTTGGCTGGGGCGAATGGGACCTTCAGCGGGGCGGAGAAGCCGTGCCCAGCGTCCTTGACCCGCGCGTCTCCGGCGGTTCGCATGAAGGGCTGCTCGCTGTGTACTCGCTGAGCAAGCAGTCCAACCTCGCCGGCTACCGTGCTGCGTTTGTCGCCGGTGACCCGGCCATCATGGCCAGTCTCGTGAACAGCCGGAAGCACGCCGGCATGATCGTGCCGTACCCGGTTCAGGAAGCCATGCGCGTTGCCCTCGGGGACGATGCGCACGTGCAGGCGCAGAAGGACCTGTACCGAGGCCGCCGTGATCGCCTTGTTCCGGCCCTTGAAACCTTCGGGCTGAAAATCCATGAATCGCATGCCGGGCTTTACCTCTGGTCCACGGCAGGGGAAGCCACCTGGGACACGATCTCCCGGCTGGCTGAGCGCGGCATCGTTGCCGGGCCGGGCGTGTTTTATGGGGACGCCGGAAACGGCTACGTGAGGGTGGCGCTGACCGGTTCCGACGAACGGATCGATGCCGCCGTGGCCCGGCTGGCTGAAACAGCGTGACAGGCGCCCGTCCGGGCATTCCTGAAGGCCGCCGGGCAAAGCCTTTCCGGCTGCCGTGGCCGCGTAACAATACATGTGACACGCGCCACAAGTTGGGTGTTTTTGGGGGCATTCGGGGCCCGCGGATTAGTGGCAGGGTGAAAGTGGCGGTACTTTTTAACTGACTATCAATGGTGGCTTTCTACAAGAAGGCAGCACGGCCGTTGGACGTCCCGCCGGTGCGGGGGTCCCCGCGCGGCTCACCTGATGTTGGATCAAGCTTTCTACAGAGGCCCAGAAGCCTCATGAAGGGGACTCCATGACTGAGACCACCAGCGCAACCTTGCGCCACGCAGGCGGCGAGCTCGAACTCCCGCGCATCAAGGTTGTCGAGGGAAACGAAGGCTACGACGTTTCCAAACTGCTGAAGCAGACCGGCGCCGTCGCCTTTGACCCTGGCTTCATGAACACCGCCGCCACAACGTCCGCGATCACCTACATCGATGGGGACGCAGGGATCCTGCGGTACCGCGGTTACCCGATCGAGCAGCTCGCACAGCACTCCAGCTTCCTCGAAGTCTCCTACCTGCTGATTTACGGAAACCTGCCGACTCCCGCCGAGCTGGAGGACTTCGACCAGCGGATCCGCCGCCACACGCTTCTGCACGAGGAGCTGAAGGGCTTCTTCGGCGGCTTCCCGCGGGACGCACACCCCATGCCCGTGCTGTCCTCGGCCGTCTCCGCGCTGTCCACGTTCTACCAGGACTCGCTGGACCCGTTCAACGCCGAGCAGGTGGAAGTCTCCACCATTCGCCTCATGGCCAAGCTCCCGGTCATCGCTGCTTACGCCCACAAGAAGTCCATCGGGCAGCCGATGCTGTACCCGGACAACTCCATGAACCTCGTGGAGAACTTCCTCCGCCTGAGCTTCGGCCTGCCTGCCGAGCAGTACGAGCTGGACCCGGTGGTCGTCAAGGCCCTCGACCTGCTCCTGATCCTGCACGCCGACCACGAGCAGAACTGCTCCACCTCCACGGTGCGCCTGGTGGGTTCCTCCAACGCCAACCTGTTCGCCTCCGTGTCCGCAGGAATCAACGCCCTGTTCGGCCCCGCGCACGGCGGGGCCAACGAGGCTGTCCTGAAGATGCTCCGCCAGATCCAGGCCGACGGCACCAAGCCCGAGGACTACATGGAGAAGGTCAAGAACAAGGAAGACGGCGTCCGCCTCATGGGCTTCGGGCACCGCGTTTACAAGAACTACGATCCGCGTGCCAAGATCGTCAAGGCCACCGCACACGAGATCCTCGGCAAGCTCGGCGGCAACGACGAACTGCTGGACATCGCCATGCGCCTCGAAGAGAAGGCCCTGAACGACGACTACTTCATCCAGCGCAAGCTCTACCCGAACGTGGACTTCTACACCGGCCTGATCTACAAGGCCATGGGCTTCCCGGAGAAGATGTTCACCGTGCTGTTCGCGATCGGACGCCTGCCCGGCTGGATCGCACAGTGGCGCGAGATGATCAGCGACCCCACGACAAAGATCGGCCGCCCGCGCCAGCTCTACACAGGATCGCCGGAGCGCGACTACCCTGCCAGCTAACGTCCCCGGACAATACAACGACGACGGCGGCCGCCCACCCTCAGGTGGGCGGCCGCTGCTTTTGAGTCCGGCGGGCCTGCCGGTGGCTCCAGCACAAGCGTGCTAAAACGAGGAGTGCCGAAAATTGTAGATGCCGCCGTCCGTCGCCGGGAGATCGTCGATGCTGTCTGCCGGATTATTGGTTCTGACGGGCTGGAGCGGGCTTCCCTCCGTGAGGTCGCGGACGAGGCGGGGCTGGCTGTCGGTTCTGTGCGCCACTACTTCGCGAGCAGCGAGGAGCTGCTGACATTCTCCTTCGCGGCTGTCGTGGACCGCATCGTGGCACGCCTGGACCGCGCGTACGGGCATTTGGCCATGACGCCCGCCGGCAGTGAAGAACACCATGCTGCCGTTTTAACCCTGCTGAGTGAATTCCTGCCTGTGGATGAGGAGAGGGCACTGGACGCCTGCGCTTGGCTGGCCTTCAAAAACGCCGCCAGGATCCGGCCTTTCCTGGCTGCGGAGGCGGACAGAAGCCACCGGGCGGTGGCCGCCGTCGTCGGGCAGCTGGTCACCCGGCTGGTGGATGAAGAGGGAGGTGACCGGCAGCGGCTGGTCATCGAAGCGGAACGGCTGCTTGCCACGCTGGACGGCCTGATGATGCATGCGCTCCTGCAGCCGGGATGGATGACGCTGGAAATGTGCCGGGACGTGCTGGAGTCTCATGTGGCGGGGCTGGGAAGGACCGCAGCCGCCAGCCATTAACGTCCCCCGGCTGGGGGAATAGACTGGAGCCGGAGAGCGGGTAACCGTTGGCAAGCGGGGCGAACATCAATAAGCCAAGGAGGCATACGGATGCAGCACACAGGCGGTCCAGGCTGGCGGATCACCATGGACACGTCGGGGCCCTTGCTCATCGCCCTTTACATACGAGATGTCGCCGGGCTGGACGGTGCTGGCTTCCCTGCGCTGTCCCATGCAGCTCCAAAAATCAGGCACGCGGACCATTCGCATCTGACCGCAGAGGTCGGCGGGATCAGCGCCCTGAAAACCGAATGGGAAGCCTGGTGGGAACAGCTGCTGAAGGCGCACCCGCAGATGTCCCCGGAGCTGTCGCCGCCGGGCTTCAGAGCCTTTGCCAATTCCCCTGCCCTGCGGAGGGTCCTGCAGGCTCACTTCGGCGCCGCCCTGACGTGGGCGCGCGAACGCCGCAAGGAGTATGCAGAGCTGGAGGCTGAGCGGGTGGCCGGCGGCTCGGGGCACCTGTTGGAGGACATCGTGGAAGACCGCCTGCTGGAAGTGGGCAGGAACTCGCGGGACTTCGACCTGACCATCATCGAACTGCCCCTCGACGAGCAGCGGGCATGGTTCCTGGAGCCGGACAAAATCATTATGAGCCATGACCTGCTGCAGCAACCGGAAGTGTTCCGGAGCTACGTCCAGCCGGTTGTGGAAATGCTGGTGTAGGCAGGACTTTATCCCGCCGGAGCCTCGGCAAAGGTCACCGTTACGGTGCCGCCGCTGCCGGCCGACTCCTGCCACCCGTTGCGTGCCTGCCGGTTCCAGCTCATTCCGTCGACATCCACCTGCACCACAGCAAATTCCTTGGCGTTTGCAACTGCCCAATGCGCAAGCGACCATGCCAGGTCATCTGCGGCCTCCAGTACCAGCGTCTGGCCGGTGGCAGATGCAGGAAGGCTCCCGTACTGTGCCTGCAGTTCGCCGAGGAACGCCGCAGGGTCACCCGCATGCTCAGGAGAGCGGAGTGTGCAGTCCAGCGCGGCGTGCGTCTGCCCGCTCAGGGCCGAGGCGAAGGAGCGGCCCATCGCCTCATGCTGGGCATACGCGCGCGGATACGCCGAGCGCTGCACACGCTGCGCAGCTTCGGTGACATCCATGCCTTCGTAGCCCTGCACCTTTACCAGTGCGTCGTAAAAGGCATTGGTCGCGTAGTGCGGATCCATGACCTGTTCCGTGCTGCCCCAGCCCTGGGACGGGCGCTGCTGGAAAAGACCGCGGGAGTCCGGTCCTGCGAGGTCACCGTGGTCGATGTTCCGCAGCTTGGACTCCTGCATGGCGGTGGCCAGGGCAATGCTGGCGGCTCGCGGTGGCAGTCCGCGCCGCACAGAGATGGCGGCGACGAGTGCGGCGTTTGCTGCCTGGTCAGTGGCCAGTTCAGCCTGCTGGGATCCGACGGCGGCCACGCACCCTTCCGTGATCAGCCGCTCCGATTTCTGCAGCAGGGCTGCGGCGGTGTAAACGCCTCCGCCGACAAGCGCGACGGAGAGCGCCGCAACGATCGCTCCGCGCACCTTGCGTCGGCGTGTCACGTGAGTACTCCCTTAAGACCGGAGTCGGCCGGCAGCAGTGCCGGCCGACTCCGGACGGTCAGTTGGCATGCAGGGCGTCGTTCAGCTCCACCGTCTGGCCCTTGCGGGGAAGCACTTCCACTTCGCCTGTGGTGGAGTTGCGGCGGAACAGCAGGTTCGGGACGCCCGACAGTTCCACGGCCTTGATGATCCGGCTGGTGTCCTCACCGTCGGCGTCCTTGGCACCGACGACGCGCACGCGGGTGCCGGCAGTGATGTAGAGCCCGGCCTCCACAACGGAGTCGTCGCCGATGCTGATGCCCACGCCCGAGTTCGCGCCGAGGAGGACCCGCCGGCCCAGGGCAATCTTTTCCTTGCCGCCGCCGGAAAGGGTGCCCATGATTGATGCGCCGCCGCCGACGTCAGTGCCGTCGCCCGCCACGACACCGGCGGAGATGCGGCCCTCGACCATGGACGTGCCCAGCGTTCCGGCATTGAAGTTAACGAAGCCCTCGTGCATGACCGTGGTGCCCTCGGCGAGGTGGGCACCGAGGCGGACGCGGTCGGCGTCGGCAATGCGGACGCCGGTCGGTACAACGTAGTCCACCATGCGCGGGAACTTGTCAACGCCAAAGACGGTCACGGCGCCGCGCTTGCGCAGCTTGGCGCGGGTCAGCTCGAAGCCGTCCACTGCGCACGGACCGAAGTTGGTCCACACGACGTTCGGGAGCTTGCCGAAGATGCCATCGAGGTTGATGGTGTTGGGACGGACCAGGCGGTGTGAGAGCAGGTGCAGCCGCAGGTAGGCGTCTGCCGTGTCGGCCGGTGCTTCATCCAGGTTGATCTGGACGAACACCACTTTCTGTTCCGTGCCGCGGTCGGCGTCGGTGCCGGCGGCGGCGATGTCGGCGAGCGTCTCATCGGCGTTCTCGATTGCGCGGAGTGCTTCGGCTGCCACGCCCAGGGCGGGCTCCGGGAACCAGACGTCGAGCACCGTGGCGTCCCCATTGCGGGTGGCGATGGTGGCCACCCCGAATCCATAGGCCGAACGGGAATCGTCGGACAGGGTCTGGGCAGCGGGCACGGCGGAAGAAGCGGTTTCAGTCATGGCCCAAGTCTATCGAGCCGAGCTGCGCCCGCCGAAACGCGCCCCGGGGATAGAGTTGGATGGTGATTGCCGAAACCGCACCCATAACCCTCGACCTCCGCCAGGACGTGGCGCTGCTGACAGCCGCGCTGATCGACATCAACAGCGTGTCGGGCAACGAAACGGAGCTTGCCGACGCCGTGGAGGTGGCCCTGCGGCAGCTCCCCGGCCTTAACCTGCTGCGCGACGGGGACGCCATCATCGCCCGCACATCCCTCGGACGGTCCGAGCGCGTCATCCTGGCCGGCCATCTGGACACAGTGCCGCTGCCGGTCACCGGGGAGTCACTGGGGACGGTGCCCTCCACCTGGCCGTCTGGTGTTGCCGGCGACGGCGTCCTGTACGGCCGGGGTGCCACCGACATGAAGGGCGGCGTAGCCGTCCAGCTGGCCTTGGCGGCCTCCCTGTTCGACGGCGGTGCCGAGCCGTCCAAGGATGTCACCTTCGTTTTCTACGACCATGAGGAAGTGGAGGCCGTGAAGAGCGGCCTTGGAAGGCTCGTGCGCAACCACGGACCGCTTCTCGAAGGAGACTTTGCCATCCTCCTGGAGCCGACGGACGGCACCGTGGAGGGAGGCTGCAACGGCACCATGCGGCTGCAGGCCACCACTCAGGGCGAAGCGGCGCACTCAGCGCGCGCCTGGATGGGACGGAACGCCATCCACGCCGCCGCGCCCATCCTCGAACGGCTCGCGGCCTACGAGCCGCAGACCATCAACGTGGACGGACTGGATTACCGCGAAAGCCTCAACGCCGTGAAGATCCAGGGAGGCACGGCGGGCAACGTCATACCGGACCGCTGCGTCGTCGAGATCAACTACCGCTTCGCGCCGGACAAGACGCCTGACCAGGCCGAGGCCCATGTGCGGGCACTGCTCGAGGGGTTCGACGTCGTCCGTACGGACAGCGCAGCCGGAGCGCGGCCCGGACTTAACCACCCTGCCGCCGCCTCGTTCGTGGCCGCCGTGGGTGCGGAACCCAAACCCAAATACGGCTGGACCGACGTCGCGCGTTTCAGTGAACTGGGCGTCCCCGCGGTGAACTTCGGGCCGGGCGATGCTTTGCTTGCGCACAAGGACAACGAACACGTCGAGGCCGAAGCCGTACGTGCCTGCCTGCGGGCGCTGCAGAAGTGGCTGGCCTGACGCCGGCACATCACTGCGAACGAAGGCCCGCAACCTGATGGTTGCGGGCCTTCGTTTCGTAGTGGCTCCCGGATTGATTACCGTGCGATCTACTTGATCACGGTGGTCACGCCGGCGGTGGGGGCTTTCGCGACACCGCCTGCTGCCTTCTTGGAGCCGTGGCGCTCAATCCAGATGGCGAGGCGCGACACGGCCAGGTTGATGGCTATGTAGATCGCCGCCGCCACGAAGAACACGGGGAACAGGAACTGCGGCCCCAGGAAGTCAGCCATGACCTGTACGGCACGCAGGAGCTCGCCGTACGCGACGATGTAGCCCAGTGAGGTGTCCTTCAGAAGGACCACGAGCTGGGCCACCAGGGACGGAAGCATGCGCCGGATGGCCTGCGGCAGTTCGACGCTGAGCCGTGACTGGAAGCTGGTCAGACCGATCGCCAGGCCGGCTTCGCGCTGTCCCTTGGGGAGGGACTGGATGCCGGCGCGGATGATCTCGGCGAAGATCGCCGCGTTGTACAGGACCAGCCCGGCCACGACCGCGATGAAGGGACTGGTGGCGAACACCAGCAGGACAAACAGCATCATCAGCACCACGGGCATGCCCCGGAAAAATTCCAGCACGATGCGGGTGGGAACCCGGATCCATGCAACATCCGAGATGCGCATGAGGCAAAGCAGGAGCCCCAGCGGGAACGCGATCACCGCTGCGATGGCGGCAGCACTCAACGTGGCGCCGATGCCGTCGAAGATCAGTGTCCAGACATCCGCCTGCCCGAAGATAGCCCATCTCCGCGCCTCGAAGATTCCCTGTTGGGCGAGCGTGAAAAGGGCAAGTGCGAGGAGGCCGGCAATGAGGACGACACCGATGACCGAGCCGATCAGCGAGATTCTGCGGGCTTTGGGCCCCGGGACGTCGTAGAGAACGGATGTCATCGCGCGATCGCCACCTTTCGTTCGACCTGGTGAGCGATGTAGCCCAGCGGCACAGTGATCAGGAGATAGAAGAATGCAACGCCCGCGAGGACCCACATGACGGCGTCGCCGTGGTCATTGGCCAGCTGCTTGCCGTAGCCGAACAGTTCCAGCACGAAGAATGCGCCAGCCACGGAGGAGTTCTTGACGAGCGCGATGAGGATGTTGATCATGGGCGGAATCACCGTGCGCAGGGCCTGGGGAAGGATGATCAAGGACAGTACCTGGCCGAACGTCATGCCGATGCTGCGCGCTGCCTCTGCCTGGCCCACGGGGACGCTGTTGACGCCCGAGCGGACTGCTTCGGCGATGAAGGCAGCCGTGTAAGCGCTCAAGGCGATGATGGCGGCGATTTCGAACTGCTGGAAGGTCACCCCCAGCCGGGGGAGGACCACCGCGGCGAAAAAGAAGGCGATGGTCAGCGGAGTGTTACGCACCACCTCCACGTAAGCCATGCTGAATCCGCGGAGCGCCGCCACGGGGGATACGCGGGCTGCTGCCAGCAGTGTGCCCGCCACGAGGGCAATGATGCCGGAAACGACGGCCAGGAACAGGGTTCTGAGAAAGCCGTCCCAATACTGCGGGAGGCTTTCAATGATGACGTCCATAGGGTCCTTCAGCTGCGTTTGGGGGAAATTGTTCGGAAAAAGGAGCGGCGGTCACCGGTGCCGGGGATGCCCGGCCGCCGGTGACCGCCACGCCTGCTCTAGTAGCGGTCGATGGCGGGAAGTTCAGGTGCCGTCTTGATGACCGCACCGGCTGTGTCCTCCCAGGCCTTCTTGTAGGACCCGTCCTTGGCGAATTCCTCAAGCTGGTCGTTGATCCAGTTACGGAAGACGGTGTCGTCCTTCTTCAGGCCAATGCCGTAAGGCTCCTTGGTGAAGGTCTCGTCCGACGCCAGCTTGAAGGCATCCGGCTCCTTGTTCACGAAGCCGGCAAGGATCACGTTGTCAGTGGTGATGGCCTCCACCTGCTTGTTGCGCAGCGGCTCAAGGCAGGCCGAGTAGGTGGCGGCCGGAACTAGGATGGCGCCGTACTTCTCCACGATGGTGCCGGCAGGTGTGGAACCGGTCACGGAGCAGACGTTCTTGCCTTTGACGTCCTCAGGCTTGGTGATGGACGTGTTGTCCTTGTTCACCATGAGCGCCTGTCCTGCTTCGTAGTAAGGACCGGCGAAGTCGACCTCGGTCTTGCGCTTGTCGTTGATCGTGTAGGTGGCGACGATCAGGTCCACCCTGCCCTGC
This sequence comes from Arthrobacter sp. NPDC093139, assembly GCF_044754165.1. Classification (NCBI taxonomy): domain Bacteria; kingdom Bacillati; phylum Actinomycetota; class Actinomycetes; order Micrococcales; family Micrococcaceae; genus Arthrobacter; species Arthrobacter sp. NPDC093139. The sequence goes on along the minus strand of NZ_JBIVOO010000004.1, from coordinate 290,958 downwards.
TTGATGAACTGCTCGCGGTTGGCGGAGACGGTTTCGACCCATTCGATCTTGTCAGCCGGGATTCCCAGCTTGGCTGCGATGAGCTTGCCGATCTCCACGTCAAAGCCGACCGGCTTGCCGTCCAGGCCCTTCTGGCCGAACAGGGGCTGGTCGAACTTGGTGCCGATCGTCACCTTGCCGGCTGACGAGAGCTTCTCCATCGTGGAGCCTGCAGCGAAACTCGGTTTCTCCACGGGCGAAGGGTTGGTGCCGGTGCCGCCGCCGCCGCCGCAAGCGCTCAGAGTCAGCGCCAGGGCTGCGGATGCTGCTACGAGAAGGGATTTCCTTCGGGTCAAAAATGCCTTCATGACATTCCTTTCATTGGGCGGCCGATAGCGGCCAGGGTGAACCCGGAGGGTTCAGTGAGTGAGGAGCTTGGACAGGAAATCCTTGGCCCGGCTGCTCTGGGGATTGGTGAAGAATTCTTCGGGCGTGGCATCCTCCACGATCTGACCGTCCGCCATGAACACGACGCGGTCCGCAGCCTTGCGGGCGAATCCCATCTCGTGCGTCACGACGATCATGGTCATGCCTTCCTTCGCCAGCTGGATCATGACGTCCAAGACCTCGTTGATCATTTCGGGGTCCAGGGCCGACGTCGGCTCGTCAAAGAGCATGACCTTAGGCTTCATGGCGAGTGCGCGGGCGATGGCCACGCGCTGCTGCTGGCCGCCGGAGAGCTGGGCCGGGAGTTTCGGAGCCTGGTGGCCGACTCCGACGCGCTCGAGCAGGGCCATGGCTTCCTTGTCCGCTTCCGCCTTGGACATGCCCTTAACCTTGATCGGCCCGAGGGTGACGTTTTCAAGGATGGTTTTGTGGGCAAAGAGGTTGAACGACTGGAAGACCATTCCGACGTCGGCGCGGAGGCGCGCGAGCTCCTTGCCTTCCTCGGGCAGCATCTTGCCGTCAATCGAAATGTCGCCGTCATCAATCGTTTCAAGGCGGTTGATGGCGCGGCACAGCGTGGACTTGCCCGAGCCCGAAGGCCCGATGACCACAACGACCTCGCCCTTGCGGACCTGGAGATTGATGTCCTTCAGAACATGCAGCTGGCCGTAATGCTTGTTCACGGCATTCAGGGAGACGAGCGCATTGCCGGGCACTTGAGTAGTCATGGAAAGAATCTATCGAACATCACGCACTTATGACCGCAATCACTCCGACTTCCTGCTGATCGTAATTCAAGAGATACCTGCACGTCAGCAGGTTAGCCTTGGACGATGAGCATCAACGCAGATCCGTCTAAATCCGCCCAGCCCCGCCGTAAAGGGCCCCTCGAGCTGCGCCGCAAGCAGGCTGCGGTGGAGATGTCGGACCAGCGGCTGCTTGATACCAAGGGCCCGGGCCACTTCATCCACACCGATCCATGGCGTGTCATGCGGATCCAGAGTGAATTCGTGGAAGGCTTCGGAGCGCTGTCCGACCTCGGCCAAGCCGTCAGTGTCTTCGGTTCGGCGCGCACGAAACCGGGCAGCATGTACTACGAAATGGGCGTCGACGTGGGACGCAAGCTGGCGGAAGCGGGGGTCGCCGTCATCACGGGTGGCGGTCCGGGATCCATGGAGGCCGCCAACAGGGGAGCCGTGGAAGGCAACGGCGTCTCCGTCGGTCTCGGAATTGAGCTGCCGTTCGAACAGGGCCTGAACCAGTGGGTGGACCTGGGCATCAACTTCCGTTACTTCTTCGCGCGGAAGACCATGTTCGTCAAGTATGCGCAGGGCTTCATCGTCCTTCCGGGCGGCCTCGGCACGCTTGACGAGCTGTTCGAAGCAATGGTCCTGGTCCAGACGCAGAAGGTGACTTCGTTCCCCATCGTTCTTCTGAGCACCACCTTCTGGGGGCCCATGATCGAGTGGATCAAGGGCACCCTGGTGGCCGAGGGCATGGTGTCCGAGAAGGACCTGGACCTGATCCAGGTGGTGGACACCGCGGAAGAAGCCGTCAACCTCGTCCTCCACGGACATGTCCGCCCGCCGTCGGCCAACGGGGACCAGCGGCCTGAGTAGCGGCGGCGCCGGGGTCTGGCACCATGGGTGATGTGAGTTTCTTCCTTGTCTTCCTTGCGATCGTCCTGATCGGGGTCACGGCTGTCATCGGGACAGACCTCGGGGCTCGAATCCTCCGAAGAAAACGCCCCACCAGCATGGTGTTCGACGACGGCTTTGAGGAGCCTGTGGCCTCGCTGCCGCCGGTCCTGCTGCCGGCTGAGGCCAAGCCGGCCGACGTCGACCGTGTCCGGTTTTCCCTGGGGCTGCGAGGGTACCGGATGGATCAGGTAGACCAGGTGCTTGATGAGCTGAGGGACCAGCTTGCCTCCAAGGATGCCGAAATCGCCGGTCTGCGCGCCCATCTTCGCGGCCAGGGCTCCGGCGTTGTCCCCGCGGAGCAGTCCGTGGCGGCGGACATTGCGGCAGCGGACCATGCAGCAACGGACCATGCAGCAACGGACCATGCTGCACCGGGCCTTGCAGCAACGAACCATGGAGCAACGGCGGAGCCGCCCATGCAGGCAGACCGGCGTGTGGCAGAGGAGCAGTCTTGACCGGTTCCGCCTCCGGTCACGGCCCGCAGGCCGCCGGAGCATCCGGCGGGCCAGGCTCCCGTCCACGCACAGACAGCAATGAATGGACAGCGTCCGGCACCCCCGAGGTGCGTCGGCCCTCTGCAGTGACGGGTGCGTTGAGCGCAGCCGTGGCACGTCTGTGGGCGGCGGCTGCACAATGGCCGTGGTGGCTCCAGGTCGTGGTGATTTACGCGGCGGCCAGGCTGGTCAGTGCGTGCATCTTCATGTCGGCCGCGCTGCACCAGGGCGTCAACCCCTGGTTCCCGGCCAAGCCCGACTACTGGCATTTCATCAACATCTGGGACGCCCGCTGGTATGGCGAGGTCATCGTCAATGGCTATCCCTCAGAGCTTCCGGTCGACGAAGCGGGGAACGTCCAAGAAAACGCCTGGGCTTTTTATCCGCTCTTCCCGCTGCTGGGGCGGACTCTCTCGGCGGCCACGGGCATCGATCCGGGAGTCGCCCTCACGCTCATCGCAATGCTGGCAGGCCTCGGTGCGTCCCTCGTGGTCTACGCCTTGTTCCGCCACCGGGCAGCTCATGTGCCGTCGCTGTGGGCCGTGGCGTTCTTTGCCTGCTTCCCCGTCTCGCCGGTACTGCAGGTTCCGTACGCCGAGTCCCTGAACATCCTCCTGCTGGCGTCGGCGCTCCTGCTGGTACTCCGCCGGCATTACCTTGCGGCGATCCCGGTGGCCGTGCTGATGTGTTTGTCCAGGCCCACGGGTGTTCCGTTCGCAGCCATGGCCGGGATCCTCTTCCTCTACCGCCTCTGGGAGGCGTGGCGGGGCGTCCGGCAGAAGACTGCCGCCGGTCTTCAAGCACAAACGGCGGCCCACAGTCCGCGGGAACTGTGGTCGCTGGCCGGTCTGACCGCAGCCTGTGGGGCAGCAGCGGTCCTGTGGCCAGCCATCGCGTGGGCAGCAACCGGCGACATGGAGGCTTATACCAAGACCGAAACCGTGTGGCGCGGGCACGACCTCGTGCCATTCAAACCCTGGTTCGATACCGGTGTGCTCCTGTTCGGCCCGGTGCTGGGCATCGTGGCGCCGTTCGCTTTTGTAGCCGTGTTCGCGCTGCTCATGCTCTCGCGCCCTGTGCTGCAGCTGGGTGAGGAACTGCGGCTGTGGTGCGCCTGCTACATGGGATACCTGCTGGTGTTCCTGCACCCGCAGACCAGCACCTTCCGCATGCTGCTGCCGCTGTTTCCGCTGGCCCTGGGTGCGGCTTTGGTCTCGCGGTCGAGGGCCTACCGCGGAGCTGTCCTGACCATGTTCGTCCTGCTTCAGATCGTCTGGGTGGTCTGGCTGTGGGCCTGGGCTGAGCTGCCCGGCGGCGGGGACTATCCGCCCTGATGCCGTGGCCACACCTGCGCCGCCGCCGTGTGAATCCGTGCCCCATCGAATATCCATCGATTAGCTACAGACGGGTAATTACAGGATAATAGGAGCTAAGCAAGGACAAAAAGCATTCGAAGAGTTCAGTCATGGCGGCTGCCGAACCGGCCGCCATAGCGGCTTGTTTGACCATGCGGACTCAGCCCGTCCGGGCTGCTCGGTCCTGGGACTACTGGAGGGGATATTCCTCATGGCGGCTATGAAACCACGCACCGGCGACGGCCCTATGGAAGTAACCAAGGAGGGCCGCAGCCTGATCATGCGTGTGCCGCTCGAAGGTGGGGGGCGGCTGGTGGTTGAACTCAATGCCGCCGAGGCGGCCAACCTCAAGGAATGCCTCGTCGGCGTTACGGAATAGATTGCCAGGCAGGGCCTGCACCGGAAAGGTGCGCGCCCTGCCTTACTTCTTAAGCGCGGCCTTACTTCTTGACCGCTACCAGCAGGCCGTCGCCGGTGGGCAGCATCGCGGACGCGAGCCGGTCGTCGTCGCGGACGGCTTTGCCCACCTGCCGCAGCACCACCGTGGTGGCGTCACGGGCGGCAGGGTTGGAGACGCGGTCCTTGTCCAGGGCATCGTTGACGATCAGGAGGCCGCCGGATTTGAGCAGGCGCACGGCCTGGTCCACGTAGCGCGGGAAGTTGGGCTTGTCCCCGTCGACAAACACCAGATCGTATGCGGCGTCTGTCAGCCTGGGCAGGACGTCCCCGGCACGGCCGGAAATGGTGCGCGTCCGGTTCGCGGGGCTGCCGGCTTCCTGGAAGGCCTCGCGTGCTGCTTTGAGGTGCTCGACATCCACATCGATGGTGGTCAGCACCGCCTGCGGACCCAGGCCGCGAAGGAGGCAGACACCGGACACCCCGGCGCCGGTGCCAATCTCGACGGCCGTCTGGGCCTTTGACGCTGCGGCCAGAACCGTCAGCACGGCCCCGACCCCGCGGCCGATGGGCGTTACGCCCAGTTCGAACGAACGTTCCCGGGCGCGCAGCAGGACCTCATCCTCGGCAGGCAGATCTTCTGCGTAGGACCAGCTCGTGGACTTATCGGCGCTCATGGGTTTCGCTTTCTGGGCGGCAGGTGGATGTTTCTAACAGAGTACTGTGTCCGGCGGCATGGCGCGGGAAGGTGACGGCGGGACAGGCTGTGATGCCGGATACCACGGGCGCCCGGCCGCCGCCGGCTCTGTTTCGGTTGCGCCTACGGCTAAAGGGGGACCCACAGTCAGGAAATTCCCAGCGAAGTTTGAAATGATAATTATCCGCTCATCCAAGTGGTGATCGGCGCCGAACCAATGATGTAAACCGCATCAGGCGTTAGTACATCCACGAGGGGAGTGGACGATGTCAGGATCAGTTGTGGCACCTGTCCCTGCAGTTGAAGAGTCCGGGGCCGACTGGGTCAGGCCTACCTGGGAAGAGGTGGTGACCAACCACTCGGCAAAGGTCTACCGGCTTGCGTATCGCCTCACCGGTAACAAGTACGACGCCGAGGACCTCACCCAGGAGGTGTTCGTCCGCGTCTTCCGTTCCCTGGAGAATTTCAAGCCCGGCACGCTCGACGGCTGGCTGCACCGCATCACCACCAACCTGTTCCTCGATCAGGCCCGGCGCAAGAGCCGGATCCGCTTCGACGCGCTGGCGGAGGATGCCGAGTCCCGCCTTCCGGGGCGCGAGCCGGGACCCGAGCAGAGTTTCGAGCTCAACAATTTGGACCTGGACGTCCAGGCTGCGCTGGAGGAGCTTCCCCCGGACTTCCGGGCGGCGGTAGTGCTGTGCGACCTGGAGGGCCTGTCCTACGATGAGGTTGCCGAAGCGCTGGGCGTGAAGCTCGGTACGGTGCGCTCGCGCATTCACCGTGGCCGCACCATGTTGCGTGAAAAGCTTGCCCACCGCGATCCGAGGCCGCAGCAGGCACGCAAGCCGCGCCTCAAGCTGCCCCGCATCGCCGGCGTTCTCTGATCGGCGCCATGCATCAACTGAACCGCTTGCTGCATAAGGCCAAGAAGTCGGCCGCATCCTTGCCCCTGGCAGGGTCTCGGCATCCGGGTACCCCTGACCACGTCCGAGGGTGCGCCGATTGCGCCGCTGCCCTCCGCCGGCAGCGCGAGTATCTTGCACGGCTTCGGCAAGCAGCTGTCCCGGCGGCGAGCGACGAGCTGACAGCTCGGCTGCTGCTCAACACCCGGGAACTGGCCATGGCTTCGGCCGCGCCGGCCCCGCAGGCACACCCGTTCAGGCTGGCAGGCCTGGCCGCCGGTGGCGTTGCCATCGTGGCTGCGGGTGCCGTCATGGCGGGCGCGTACATCGCCGCCGGGGAACCGCGGCCGTACGCAGCCGCTGCTTTCTCAGGACAGGCGGAGCGTTCCGCGGACGCCGCCGGCAGCGGCGGAACGGAGGCCGGGGACAGCTCCGGCGCGGATGTGTCAGCGGATCCCGCAGCCGGCTCGAACGTGGCGGTTCTGCGTTCGCACGGCTGGGCCTGCCCCGATCTCCAGGTCATGGGCTTCCACATCGTGTCTGCCACGTCAAAGGTCTACGCTGGCCGGCCGGCCGTGGAGCTGCGCCTCTCGGACGGACAGCACACGGCAACTGTCCTCGAACAGCGCTCAGCGCCGGCAGCCAGCAACCCGGAGCTGCCCGCGGCGTCCGCCCTGCCGGAGGTGCCGGTCAACCCCCTGACGGGGCACCCCGCCAGCAGCGATGGCTTCGTGGCCGTCAATGCGGCCGGTCCCGCAGGGGCGGGACGGCTCTGGATCAAGGCCACCGCCCCGTGGAGCGCCATTTACCAGACCGGCAGGAGCACATTCACGTACGTATCGGACCTGCCCGCGCACGCTGCTGACGATGCCGTCGCAGCCTTGGCTGCGGCCGGACGCCCTGTAAGCCAGGTCGGTTTGGACCATGGCGTGGCGGCAGACCCCGGCCCGGAGACGCGAGGTTCAGGCGATGAGTCAGTCGTGGAAAGACTGGAACGCGGGCTGCGCAGACTCGCCCTGCACTTGGACAAGATGACCGGGCACCTGGCGCGGTGATGCGGCGCTGCGCCGCCGTGACGGCGGCGAAATCGTCAGCGCCTCTCCGGAGAGGGTAATCTTCCTAAAGTGTTTGGAATCAACGGCCCGGAGTTTCTCCTTCTGCTGCTCATCGGCATTCTGGTGATCGGCCCCCAGCGCCTGCCCGAATACACCCAGAAACTGACAAACCTCGTTCGGGAACTGCGGCGGATGGCGTCCGGTGCGCGGGAACAGATCAAGGAAGAAGTCGGCATAGACATCGATGATGTCGACTGGAGGAAGTACGATCCCCGTCAGTACGATCCCCGGCGCATCATCAGGGAAGCCCTGCTCGAAGACACCACGAAGGCAGTAAGCCCCGGCGGGCCCGCAGTTGCCGCCGCCGGCGCGGCCGTGTCCGGGGCCGTGGACCAGTCTGCATCGCGGCCCGGCCGAACCGTCGAACGGTTGCCCGACGGCGAGGCCGCGCCGTTCGACACGGAAGCCACCTAGGGCCTCATCCGGCCTGGGTTTCGACGGCCCAGTCACTGGAGTCGGATTTCGGCCTCCCCTTACCGGGGCTGGACGTCCAGCTTCATTTCCGTCAGGCCACGCGGCCTTGACGCCAGTTTGCCGGCGATGGCGGACAACGCCGCCGCGGCGGGTGTTTCGGGGCGGCCGAGGACGATCGGCTGGCCCGAATCCCCGCCCTCCCGCAACAGTATGTCGAGCGGGATCTGTCCGAGAAGCGGTACCGGCGTGCCCGTCGTGGCACTTAACCGTTCGGTGAGCAGCTGCCCGCCGCCGCTTCCGAACAGCTCCATCCGCCCGCCGTCGGGCATTTCGAGGTGGGACATGTTCTCGATGACGCCGGCCACTGTCTGCCCGGTCTGGGTGGCAATGGCCCCGGCACGCTCGGCGACGTCGGCGGCGGCAGCCTGCGGGGTGGTGACCACGAGGATTTCGGCTTTGGGAAGCAGCTGGGCAACCGAGATCGCGATGTCGCCGGTGCCCGGCGGCAGGTCGAGGAACAGCACGTCGAGGTCGCCGAAGTAGACGTCGGTAAGGAACTGCTCCAGTGCGCGGTGCAGCATGGGACCCCGCCACGCCACTGGCTGGTTGCCGGCGACGAACATGCCAATCGAGATGACCTTCACGCCGTACGCCACAGGGGGAAGGATCATGTCATCCACCCGGGTGGGGGCCTGGGTAATGCCCATCAGGCCCGGTACGGAGAAGCCGTAGACGTCCGCGTCCACGATCCCCACCCGGAGGCCCTGGGCGGCCAGGGAGCAGGCCAGGTTCACTGTCACCGATGATTTGCCCACGCCGCCCTTGCCGCTGGCCACGGCAAACACCTTGGTCAGCGATCCCGGCTGGTTGAACGGAATGCCCCGTTGGCCACCCGGGCCCCGAAGCTGTTCCTTGAGGGCATCGCGCTGGGCCTGCGTCATCACCTTGAGTTCGACCTTGACGGCGGTGACACCGGGTACGCCCAGCAAAGCGGCCTCCGAATCCTTCGTGATCGTGTCCCGCAGGGGGCAGCCGGCGATGGTGAGCAGCACCGACAGACGGACGGTGCCGTCGTCGGAAATTTCCACGGAATCAACCATGCCGAGCTCCGTGATGGGACGGCGCAGCTCGGGGTCGATAACGGTAGCCAAAGCAGCGTTTACTGCCGGGGCGAGGGACGTGCTCATGCTGTGGATGCTCAGCTTTCGGGGGAGGTGGGGCGTGGCTCGGTTGACCGGCTCTGGCGTGGCTTGTCAGGCTTGACCTTGGGGATCTGCTGGGTCCGCGGACTGCGCTGCCGCTTTTCCTTGAGTTTTTCCCGGACCAGCTCCCGCGGCGACTCGTGGCTGCCTTGCCCGGTCGCATCGTGGCTGCGGAGTTCCTCCTGCGCCTCAACCAGGTCCTCCAGGAGGCTGCGCAGCTCGGCCCGGACGTAGTCGCGGGTAGCCACTTCCCGCAGCGCGATCCGCAGCGACGCCAGCTCCCGGGTCAGGTATTCGGTGTCGGACAAATTGCGCTCGGCGCGCTGGCGGTCCTGCTGGAGGGAGACGCGGTCGCGGTCGTCCTGGCGGTTCTGTGCCAGCAGCAGCAGCGGTGCCGCGTAGGAGGCCTGCAGCGAGAGCATCAGCGTCAGGAGCGTGAAGCCGAGCTCCACTTTGTCGAACTGCCAGTCAGTGGGCGCGAACGTGTTCCAGGCCAGCCAGAAAACGCAGAACACCGTCATGTAGAGCAGGAACTGCGGCGTGCCCATGAAACGGGCGAAGCCCTCCGTGGCGTGGCCGAAGGCGTCCGGGTCCGGCGAGAATTTCGGCAGGATGCGCTGACGCCCGCTCAGGGGCGTGTCCAAGCTGCCTTTGCCGGCGGCCTTGTCCCGTCCCCGTGCCTTTGCAGTATTTTCAGCCAATGCGGCCTCCAAGCCTTCTGATCGGAGCCTCGCCGTCATTTGCCCGCCAGTCATCCGGAAGCAGGTGGTCAAGGACGTCGTCGACGGTGACTGCCCCAACCAGACGGCCGGCCTGGTTGACCACCGGAAGGGAGTTCAAATTGTAGGTGGCAAGGGTGCGGGCAACTTCGCTGATGTGGGCCTGGTCCGAGAGCGGCTCCAGGTTTTTGTCAACCAGGTTGCCCAGGGGTTCGAACGGCGGGAACCGCAGCAGCTGCTGGATGTGGACCACCCCCAGGAATCTGCCGGTGGGAGTTTCCAGCGGCGGCCGGGCAATGAAGATGGAGGAGGCGAGGGCAGGGGACAATTCCTCGCGGCGGACGTGGGCGAGGGCTTCGGCCACCGTGGCCTCGGGCGGCAGGATGACGGGAACAGGGGTCATCAGACCGCCGGCGGTGTCTTCGTCGTATTCGAGGAGGCGGCGCACGTCCTCTGCACCTTCCGGCTCCATCAGCTGCAGCAGCTCTTCGGCCTGCGCGGACGGCAGTTCGCCGAGGAGGTCGGCGGCGTCGTCGGGGTCCATCTCCTCCAGGACATCGGCCGCGCGCTGGACGTCGAGCGCGGAGAGGATCTCCACCTGGTCGTCCTCCGGCAGCTCCTGCAGCACGTCGGCAAGCCGTTCGTCCTGGAGTTCGCTGGCCACTTCGAACCGCCGCTTGTCGCTCATCTCCTGCAGTGCCTCGGCGAAGTCGGCAGGCTTGAGGTCCTCGTGATTGGCGACGAACTGCGTGGCGGCCTGTGGCTCGGTCTTGGCACCCTGGTGCGCGTCCGCCCAGTCGATGATCATGGTTTCGTTGCGCCGGAGCCTGCTCAGCGGGGCCAGTGAATGGCCGCGCCGGACGAACAGCTTGCTGACGAACCAGTCGCCTGAACGGTGCTGGTCCATGGCGATGTCCTCGATGGTGGCATCACCGCTGCCGTCACGCAGCGTCACGCGCCGGTCGAACATCTCGGCGACCACGAGGGTCTCGGCGCCGCGCTGTTCGAAGCGGCGCAGGTTGACCAGTCCGGTGCAGATGATCTGCGTCTGGTCGATGGACGTAATCCGGGTCATGGGAACGAAGACGCGCTTCTTGCCGGGCACTTCGACGACGATGCCCACCACATGGGGTGCGCCGCGGCTTCCGCGGGAGAGCACGACGACGTCGCGAAGCCGCCCCAGGCGGTCGCCCAGGGGGTCGAAGACGTCCAGTCCCAGAAGTCGCGCCACGAAGACGCGTGTAGGATTTGTGCTCACCCCTACAGGCTACCGAGTCTGCTCTCTTTTAGCTGAATTTCAGCTCGCACACATCCTTATGGGCAAGAATGGGTGTATGTCAAACATTTTTGGTGGTCCCAAGGGCGTCCCGAACGGCTCCGACGAATCCCGGGCAGTCCCCACCGGGGACACCGTCGGCACGTATACCTCCTACCTGGACGCCCAGAAGGCTGTCGACTACCTCGCCGATCAGCAGTTCCCGGTGCACATGGTGTCCATCGTCGGCAATGAGCTGAAGATGGTGGAACGGGTGACGGGACGGCTCAGCTACCCTCGAGTGGCCCTCTCGGGTGCTTTGAGCGGCATGTGGTTTGGCCTCTTCGTCGGTGTCATGCTGTCGTTCTTCACACCGGCTGGCGGGACGTTCTCGATTATCAGCTCAGTCCTCATGGGCGCGGCGTTCTTCATGCTGTTCGGGATCGTCACTTACGCCATGCAGCGCGGAAAGCGTGACTTTACGTCGACGAGCCAGGTGGTTGCGACCAACTATGATGTCGTGGTCTCCTTCGAGGCCGCACACGAGGCCCGCCGGCTGCTGCAGCAGCTGCCGATGACGCCGTCCGACGCCACGGCCGGCGCAGGGCCGTCGCACTACACAGGGCCTTCCAATTACACCCAGAGTGACTACCACAACCAGCCGTACCGGCAGCCCGGCCAGTCCGGTCAGCCTGGGCAGCCCGCCGAGCCCGGCCGGCACCAGGGCCCGTACCAGGGCCAGGCGCCCCAGCGGCCGGCCGGTTGGAACGACCCCTACGGCCAGCGGACCCAGGACGCCCAGGGACAATACCCCGAGTCCCAGGTTCCAGGGTCCCAGGCGCAGGGCGCACCGGTTCCGGGCGCACCGCAGTACGGGGCTGTCGAGGGCCAGGCCGGCCAGCCCGGCCGCGCCCCGGAAGGCGTCGGGGCCCAGGACGCCGGGCAGCGCGCTGGCCAGCGTCCGGCATCTGTTCGTTACCCCGACCTGCCTGATGGCCGCCCGCAGTACGGCGTGCGCGTCAACGACGCCAACCACCCGGCGCAGGGCGAGGACGAGAAGCGTTAGCGCTTGGCGAGCCGACAGGGAGGGGCACTGGAGAAATCCGGTGCCCCTCCCTTTTCGCTTGTAGAGCCTGGCTGGCCGCAAACCCGGCGGGGGCTAACCCTTGCCGTTGGCCTCCTGCCAGATGCCCGCCATCCAGGCTTCGACGTCGTCGGCAGTGCGGGGGAGCGCGGCGCTGAGATTGACCGGGCCCTCGGCGGTCATCAGGATGTCGTCCTCGATCCGGATGCCGATTCCGCGGTATTCCTCCGGGATGCCGAGATCCTCGTTCTTGAAGTACAGGCCCGGTTCGATGGTGAAGACCATGCCTTCGGCGAGCACCCCGTCCAGGTACAGCTCCCGCTTGGCCTGGGCGCAGTCGTGAACGTCAAGGCCCAGGTGGTGGCTGGTGCCGTGCGGCATCCAGCGCCGGTGCTGCTGCCCCTGGTCGCTGATGGCCTCTTGGACGGGAACCGGAAGGAGCCCCCATTCGGCAAGGCGTTCCGCCAGGACGGTGGTGGCCGCAGTGTGGATGTCCCGGAAGCGCGTGCCGATCTGCGCGGCGGCGAATCCGGCGTCGGCGGCGTCGAGAACGGCTTCGTAGATTTTGCGCTGGATGTCAGAGAACGTACCGGTGGCGGGCAGGGTGCGCGTGATGTCCGCGGTGTACAGGGAATCGGCTTCGACCCCGGCGTCCACGAGAAGGAGGTCACCGGCATGGATCCTGCCGGTGTTCCGGGTCCAGTGCAGCACCGTGGCGTTGTTGCCGGAGGCGGCGATCGTGTCGTAGCCGAGCTCGTTGCCTTCCTCGCGGGCGCGGGCAAAGAAAGCTCCCTCCACAACGCGCTCGCCGCGGAAATGGGTCAGTGCCCGGGGAAGGGCCTTGACTACTTCGACGAAGCCTTCCACCGTGGCGGCCACGGCGGTCTGCAGCTGCTCCACCTCCCATTCGTCCTTGATCAGGCGGAGCTCGGAGAGGGCCTCGGACAGTTTCTCGTCGAGGGCGTCCAGCACGCCCAGATCCAGGTTGTCCGGATCCTTGGCGGTGTTGTAGCGCGCCGTGTCCACGAGGGCGTCGATGTTCTCGTCCACCTTGCGCACCAGACGGATGGAGATGCCGCCGATTTCCGGGGCGCCTACGTTCTTGGTGATGGCCATTTCGAGCTCGTCGATGTGTGCCGTCGGCAGGCCGAGGCGGGCTTCGAACTCCGCCAGAGTGGGGCGTGCGCCGATCCAGAACTCGCCGGACCGTGAATCGGCGTAGAACTGCTCGGTGTCCCGTCCGGCCAGCGGGCGGAAGTAGAGCGTGACGCGGTGGTTACCGCCGTCGTCCCCGGTGCCTTCCTCGACCGGTTCGAAAATGAGCGCGGCGTCAGGCTCATGGTCCAGGCCCAGACCCGTCAGGTGCGCGAAGCCAGAGTGTGGCCGGAAACGGTAGTCGCAGTCGTTGGAGCGGACCTTGAGCGGACCGGCCGGCACCACCAGGCGTTCGCCTTTGAACTGGCCGGAGATGACGCGCCGGCGGCGGGCGGCGTGGTCAGCCACGGCGTCACGCTCAGGGGTTACCTGCGGGGACGGGGCCCAGTTGCTGGCCATGAAGGCCTTGAAGGCCTCGGAACTGGGCCGCTGCGAGCGGTTGTTGACCCGCTCCTCGAGAGGCTGGGAGACTTTATTTTCACCGTTGTAGGTGTCTTCTGCATCGTTCACCGTCCCATCGTCTCACCAGCCCCGCAGCTGAGGCCAACGTCGTACCCGCAGGGGGAACCACACCCAGAACTGCTGGGGAACGGCGTGGGGAACCACAGCCAGAACGGAAGGGGAACCAGCCTGTCCGGGCCGGGGGAGGCCCGCCATCTACTAGGCTGGGCTGGTGAGGATAGATCTGCACGCCCACTCAAATGTTTCCGACGGCACGGAGGCGCCGGCCGAGGTCATGGCTGCCGCCGCGGCGGCGGGGCTGGACGTCATCGCACTGACCGACCACGATTCCACTGACGGCTGGGCCGAGGCCTCCAGCGCGGCGCTCGAATACGGCGTGGCGCTGGTCCCCGGCATGGAGATCTCCTGCCGGACGGAGCAGGGAATCAGCGTGCACCTCCTCAGCTATTTACACGACCCCACCCACACCGGGCTGCTGGATGAGATCACCAAGGCCAAGGATGCGCGGCAGACGCGGGCCGAACGCATGGTGACGCTGCTCGCTGAGGACTACCCGCTGAGCTGGGATGATGTGATTCACCATGTCGCGCCGGGGGCAACGCTGGGACGGCCGCACATCGCCGATGCGCTCGTGGCCGCCGGAGTGGTGGCGGACAGGTCCGAAGCCTTCACCTCCATCCTGACCTCGCATTCGCGGTACTTTGTGCAGCACTACGCGCCTGAGCCGGCGCTCGCCGTCGAGCTTGTCCGTGCAGCCGGAGGCGTCCCGGTCTTTGCCCATCCGGTGGCGTCCTCGCGCGGGCGCGTCGTGGGGGAGCGCACGTACCGGGACATGATCGACGCCGGACTCGCAGGCCTCGAGGTGGACCACCGCGACAACTCCGAGGAAGGCCGCGAGTTTCTGCGCGGCCTCGCGGCCAGGCACGGATTGCTCATTACGGGCTCATCGGACTACCACGGCGCCGGCAAACCCAACCGGCTGGGGGAGAACCTCACGTCACCCGAGGTGTTTGGGCGAATGGAGGAGCTCGCTACCGGCACCGCGGTCATTCGCTGACCGCGCCCCGTATAGCTAGTTACGTGGGTAGGACTTGAACTCGGCGTGCGTGCCGAGCCGCTTGGCCATGACGTCGATGGCTGGCTGGTTCTGGTCCACGCACACGAACCGGCGTCCCATCTTCGCGGCCACTGCGCCGAGGGTGCCGGACCCGGCGAAGAAGTCCAGGCACCAGTCGCCGGGGCGGCTGGAAGCGGCGACGACCCGCCGCACCAGGCCTTCGGGTTTCTGGGTGGGGTAGCCGGTCTTCTCCTTGCCCGTGGGCGAGACGATGGTGTGCCACCAGACGTCGGTGGGCAGCTTGCCCAGCTCACGCTTCGCGGGTGTCACCAGCCCCGGGGCCATGTACGGTTCCCGGTCCACCTCGGCGCTGTCGAAGTGGTACCTGGCGGGGTTCTTGACGTAGACGAGTATGTTGTCGTGCTTGGTAGGCCAGCGGTATTTGGCGCGCGCGCCATAGTCGTAGGCCCAGATAATCTCGTTGAGGAAACACTCCCGGCCGAAGATGGCGTCCAGCATGACCTTGGCGTAGTGCACCTCGCGGTAGTCCAGGTGCAGATACAGGGTGCCGTCGTCGGCAAGCAGGCGCCAGGCCTCCACCAGACGGGGTTCGAGGAAGGACCAGTAGTCGCTGAACGCGTCATCGTAGCGGTGCAGGGCGCCTTTGATGGTGTCGTAGGAGCGGCCTTTGAAGCCGACCCGGTCGCCGTCGCCGTCGGCGTTCAGCACCATTTTGGTTTCCTGGCGCTGCTGGGCCCGGCCGGTGTTGAACGGCGGGTCCACGTAAATGAGTGTGAAGGCGCCGTCCGGCAGCGTGGGGAGGAATTCCGCGTTGTCCGCGTGAACCACCAGGTTGCTGCCGTCCGGCGCCCAGACAGGTTCAGTCATTGAGGCTGTTAGGCCTCGGTGCTGCCCGGCTGTGAGCCGGTTGATGTGGACTCGCCGCCAGCCACGACCTCGCCGTTGCGGCGGCGGGTACGCGTGCGGGTGCGCCGCGCGCGGGTGGGCTGCTCGGCACTTGTTCCGGCTGCGGTGGCGGTTGCCGCCGCAGCAGGTGCGGTGCCGGCGTCAGCCGCGTCAGAGGAACGACGACGGCGGTCCCCCGACCGTCCGCCCGTTTCGTCGCTGCGACGCCCGCCGGAGCGTGCCGTCTCGCGACCACCGGAGCGGCTGCTGTCGCGTCCGCCGCGGGAGACCTTCTTGCCGGTCTCGCCGAGGTCCTCCAGGACCTCCGCGTCCACGCCGGCCAGCGTGCGCTTGCTGCGGGGGAGACGGCCCTTGGTGCCTTCCGGAATGTCCAGGTCCTCGAAAAGGTGCGGCGAGGAGGAGTACGTTTCGATGGGCTCGGGGACGCTCAGGCCCAGCGCCTTGTTGATGAGGCCCCACCGCGGCATGTCGTCCCAGTCCACGAACGTCACGGCGGTGCCCTTGTTGCCGGCGCGGCCGGTGCGGCCCACCCGGTGCAGGTAGATCTTCTCGTCCTCGACGCACTGGTAATTGATGACGTGCGTGACGTCGTCGACGTCGATGCCGCGGGCTGCGACGTCGGTGGCCACCAGGACGTCCACCTTGTTGTTGCGGAAGGCCCGGAGTGCCTGTTCGCGGGCACCCTGGCCGAGGTCGCCGTGGATGGCCGCCGCGGCGAAACCGCGGTCAACGAGTTCCTCAGCCACCTTGGCGGCGGTGCGCTTGGTCTTCGTGAAGATGATGGTGCGTCCGCGTCCGCGGGCCTGGAGGATGCGGGCGACGACTTCGGTCTTGTCCATGCTGTGCGCACGGTAGATGAGCTGGCGGATGTCGCGCTTGGTGAGGCCTTCATCGTCCGGATCGGCAGCCCGGATGTGTGTCGGCTGGGTCATGTACCGCCGGGCCATGGCGATCACGGGGCCGGGCATCGTTGCCGAGAACAGCAGTGTCTGGCGGACCGGGGGCGTACCGGCGATCAGGGTCTCGACGTCGGGCAGGAAGCCGAGGTCCAGCATTTCATCGGCTTCGTCCAGCACAACGATCTTGACGTTCTTCAGCACCAGGTGGCGCTGCTTGTAGAGGTCGATCAGGCGTCCGGGCGTACCCACGACGACTTCCACGCCCTTCTGCAGCGCCTCGATCTGAGGCTCGTAGGCACGGCCGCCATAGATGGTTGCGATGCGGGCGTTGCGCTTCCGGGAAGCGGTCTGTAGATCGTTGGCGACCTGTACAGCGAGTTCGCGGGTCGGCACGATCACGAGCGCCTGCGGGGCGCCCTGGGCCGGCAGCTTCTCGAAGCCCGGGTCGTCCTGGCCCACCACGCGCTGCAGGGCGGGAATGCCGAAGCCGAGGGTCTTGCCGGTACCCGTCTTGGCCTGGCCGATGATGTCGTGGCCGGACAGGGCCACGGGCAGGGTCATCGCCTGAATGGGGAAGGGATGGGTGATGCCGGCGTCGGCGAGGGACTCGACAATGTCGGGGCGAACGTTGTAGTCCGAGAAGGACTTCTCTGCGATCTCGTGCGGTTTCTCATCCGAGATGATGGTCTCTTCCGGCTCAATGGTCTCGGTTCCGGAGTCATCGGAGAGCAGTTGGTGGGTATGCAATTCACTCACAGTGGAGTTTCCTTATTCATTTGGGCATTGGCGCCGCATGCTCAACGGCCGGCCGGATGGGCCGATCCGGAGCACACTCAGGCGCGCAAGCAATTCCAGTGGAAGCCGATCGCGGGCTATCTAAATGCTGGCACTGGGGACCAACGGGTCTGTCTCAAGATCGCGTAGGGGCGGGCTTGTTGATTCAAAATAAACGAAATCAACGACCGGGCATCCATTTCTACCCCTTCAGTCTAGCCTGTGCCTCAGACTCAGCCGACCAGCTCGAGATGCACGTCGCGTGTGGCGATGTCCGAGGAAAGCAGCCGGACCCGCACCCGGGTACCGGGTTCCATTTCGCCGGCGCAGCGGGCGGTGACTGCAGGCTCGGCGATCTGGACGATGCCGGACGGGCCACCGCCGTTGGGGCCTTTGCCGTTCCCGTTGCCATTGTTGCCGCCGGAGCCGTTGTTCTTAGTGGGTTTGGACCCAGAGATCACCACGGCGTCGAACTCTTGGCCGATGTGGTTGATGAGCAGCGCCGCCTCCACCGTGTCCAGTGCCAGACGCTCCATCTTGGCGGCCAGTTGGTCGGAGGCGGCCATGATCTCCGGCAGGGACGGCAGTGCTTCCCGCGCCCACGCCGGCACGGGGCGGTTGTTGCTCAGCGCCTCGCAGATGACCAGGACGAAGCGGTCGATCAGCCGCCGCAGGGGTGCCGTGGTGTGGGCGTAGGCCGTGCCGATGGCGGACTGGATGGCGTCGTCGGGCACCGTTCCGTCAAAGTACGTGTAGCCGGCCCCGCGGAAGAGCATTCCGGCCGAATGCATGATGGCCAACTGCCGGTGGTCGGTGGGATCCAGCGTGCGCAGGTACTCTCCGTAACTGACCGTTCCGTCCCACGGCTTCCCCAAGGCGGCCGTCTGGCGCCGGAAGTGGCCGAGGGACCGTTCGTCCGGCGCCGGCATGGTGCGGAGGATACCCACCTTGCCGTCGAGCATCATCGAGGCGGCGGCCATGCCGGTCATCAGGGAAATCTGGGCGTTCCAGTCCTCCACCGGAAGCTGCGGCGCCGCCACAATCCGGTAGCCGCCGTCGGGAAGCTGCACGATCTCCTGCTCGGGCATGTTCAGGCTGGCGCCGCCGCGGGCCCGTTCGAGCTCCACGCGCTTGAGTCCCACTTCGCGCAGGAGCTGCAGCACGGGCGAGGCAGTCCCGGCATCCAGTTCTGCCTGGACGCCCTTGTAGTTGAGCTTTGCCCGGCTGCGGACCATGGCCCGACGCACCAGCACGGAGACAACCTCGGCCGCCGCATCGAGGTCGAACTCCCAGACGAACGCCGAACACAGCTGGCCGGCGAGCAGGCTGCCAGCGTTCTCGCTGATCACCTCCGGGTGCAGGGGGATGCGGCCGTCCGGAGCGTAGAAGGTCTGGCCGCGGCGGCGGGTTTCGGCGTCGAGGGCACCGCCGGGAACTACGAAGGACGGCACGTCAGCGATGGCGTAAAGGATCCGGTAGCCGTCTGCGGACCGCTCAATGAAGAGTGCCTGGTCGAGGTCCGTGGACGACGGCGGATCGATGGTCAGGAATTCGACGCCGGTCAGGTCCAGCTCCGGGAGCCGCCGCCGCGCCACGGCCGCTTCGGCCTCCCGCAGTACGTGGTCGGCGAACTCCCCGGGAAGCTCCAGCTCCGTCCGCAGCGCACTCAGGGCCTCGGCCAGGGCGTTGGTCTGTTCGTGGACGCTGGGGGACAGGCGATGATGTGGCACGAAAATCAGGTTAGTCCGATTTCCGCAGTTAGTCTTGGGTTATGGGCACATCCTCGGCTGACACCGCTCACTACGATCGTTTCGTCGCTGACCTGTTCGGTGTGATGGCGTACGGGGAGCTTTCCGCCTTCGAACGGCTCTCATCAGACGCCCGCTACTCCCCGACACTCCATGACCGCGCCGTGCTCGGCCGGATTGCCGTCATCGAGTTCCAGCATTACGAGCTGGTAAGCAAAAAGCTCGCGGACATGGGCGTGGATGTCGAGGACGCGATGGTGCCGTTCCAGGCCGCCGTGGACCACTTCCATGAACGGACCCGGCCTGCCGACTGGTACGAATCCCTGATGAAGGCCTACGTGGTGGATACGGTCTCGGCCGATTTCTACCAGGCCGTGGCCCGCTATGTGGATCCCGGGACCCGGGAGTTGATCCAGCAGATCCAGGCGACCGAGGAAGCAACGGCCGTGCTGAGGGAGCGGTTGCGGGTGGCCCTGGCCGATGACCCCCGGCTGGCCTCCCGCCTGGCGTTATGGGGCCGGCGGCTCCTGGGTGAAGCGCTCACCCAGGCCCAGCGGGTGGGTTACGAACACGCCTTCCTGACCGAGCTGATCACGGCAGCCGACAGCGGTGCGGACCATGCCGCGGCCAGGGAACTGGTGCAACGCCTCACCAGGGAACTCGCGGAAAACCATTCCAAGCGGATGGTGCAGCTTGGGCTGAGCGGCTAGGGCGTAATTGGGTGCTCCGGCAGGAGCGCCACGGGCTATGTGTCGGTGCATTCCATCGCGGCGTTTTTGTCGGTGGCTGATGTCATGCTGTGGGAATGGATGGCAGGGCAGCCGGGGACACGTTGGAGGGCATCGAGGCCTCTGTCGCTGCGCTGGCTGCTGTTGCCGGCCGCGGCGGCGGCACCGTGGCTTCGAGCGGTGCTGACCTTTTTACGGGTGCTGATCCTCTGGCCGGTGCTGACCCTCTGGCAGGTGCTGGCCCGTTTGCGGGTGCTGATCCTGTGCGGGACTGGGCGGAGGCGTGTCTGGATGGTCTGGCGGAGGTTGGCAGGTTGGAAGCCCGGGTGGCCGCGTTGAAGGTTCAGTTCGCGGCCGGGTACGCCGCTGCTGCCGAGGCGCTGGCGGCGCCGGCCGGTTCGCCGCAGGAGCGCACGGCCCAGGAGATGGCGGTGACCGCTGAGGTTGCGTGTGTGCTGACGGTGGGCGAACGCGGTGCCGGTGCGCTGCTGTCCGAGGCCCGCGCCCTGACCACCGGGCTGCCGTTGACGCTGGCCGCGCTGCAGGAAGGGAGTATTTCCTGGCAGCACGCCAGGGTTCTGTGTGATGAAACCTCAGGGCTGGAGCCTGCCGCTGTGGCCGCCCTGGAAGCCCATTTCCTGGGAACAGACTCCCTGGGCCCTGATCTTCCGGGCCAAGGAGTCCTGGATCCTGATCTTTCGGGTACGGGTGTTTCCGGGCGTGCGCGGGGTTGCCTGGCAGGGGAGTTGGTGCCGGGCAGGTTCCGCGCCAGGGCGCGTGCCTGGCGGGAGCGGCACCATCCGGTGGGCATCGAGGCCCGCCACCGCAGGAGCGTGAAGGACCGGCGGATGGAGTTCGTGCCGGACCGGGACGGCATGGCGTGGCTGTCGGTGTACTTGCCCGCGGACACCGCGGCGGGCATCTGGGCACGGGCCACCGAGGCCGGGCGCGCCCTGCAGGGTCCTGGAGAATCCCGGACCCTGGCGCAGCTGCGCGCGGACGTCACCGCCTGCTGGCTGCTGGGCGGTGTGGCGGAGGGTATCCCGTCCCCCGCGGCGCAGGTCCTGGTCACCGTGCCGGTGTTCTCGCTGCTGGGGGCCGGTGAGGAACCGGCCGCGCTGGACGGGTACGGGCCGATCCCGGCGTCCATGGCCCGCAGGCTTGTCGCGAACGGGGCCGGGTCGTTTCTGCGGGTGCTGACCGATCCGCGTGACGGGGCGCCGCTGGAGATCGGCCGGAGCAGCTACCGTGTGCCGAAGGCGATGCGGCAATGGCTGCGGCTGCGGGACGGCCGGTGCCCGTTTCCCGGCTGCAGCAACCAGTCCCTGGATAACGAGGCGGATCATCTACTGGCCTGGTCCGCAGGCGGCGGGACCGGTATCAGCAACCTTGGCCAGCCGTGCCGGAAGCACCACCGCCTCAAACACACCACGCCCTGGCAGCCGGTCGAGGCGACCCGTGACAGTCCGCCCGGCTGGATCTCACCCACGGGACGGTCCTATCCAAGCGAAGAACAGGACCGGGAACCCCCACGCTGGCCCCACAACCCAGACTCCGGCAACCTCGAGCCCGGCAACCTCGAGCCCGGCAACCGCGAGCCGGACAACCCCGAGCCGGACAACCCCGAGCCGGACAACCCCGAGCCGGACAACCCCGCCAGCTTCGACCCACCTCTGCCCGCGGACCCCTTTCCCGACTGGGCACAGTTCACGGCCGCCTAGAGTGACCCTTCTAGTGGCATAGCCAGATCATGACCGCGCAGAGGACGACGACTGGCGATCCTCGGCGTCCGCTCCCTCGGTACCGGCTGTTCCGGCGTCCAGGGCAGCAATCAGTTCCGCCGCGGCGGCCGCCGGGTCCGGTGCCTCGGTGATGGCCCGGACCACCACGATGCGCTCTGCGCCCGCCGCGACCACCTGTTCCACGTTGCTGAGATCGATCCCGCCGATGGCGAACCACGGAACACTCCGGCCGCTTTCCCCGCCGGCACTGCCGACAGCTCCGGCCGCATACCGGACGAGATCAAGTCCGACGGCGGCCCTCCCGGGTTTGGTGGGGGTGGCCCACACCGGTCCGACGCAGAAGTAGTCAGGGCCCTGCGGTGCCTGTGCGGCCGCGATGGCGGCATCAATCTGGTCGGGGGAGTGGGTGGAAAGCCCGATCGCCGCTGAGTCGTCCAGCAGCTTCCGTGCCGAGGGCAGCGGCAGGTCCTTCTGGCCGATGTGAAAGACCGGAGCCTCCGCCAGCGAAGCGATGTCCGCCCGGTCATTGACGGCCCAGAGCCGGCCATGCCGGGAAGCGGCCTGGCGCAGTACTGCCAGGAGTTCGAGTTCTTCCGCCGCCTCGATGGTTTTGTCCCTCAGCTGGATGATGTCCACTCCACCGGCAAAGGCCGCATCGACGAAATCGGCGAAGTCGCCGCGCTCCTTACGGGCATCGGTGCAAAGGTACAGGCGGGCTTCATGGATGTCAGGCACGGTCATGGCAACCAGCCTAGTTCCTCTAAACTGGGCTGGTACCGCGGGAGCCCGCTGCAGCTGTCACAAAAGGCGCAGGGCTGAGAGGGCGTAAGAGCCGACCGCTTGACCTGATCCGGTTAGTACCGGCGTAGGGAAGGATTTCCATGAATCTTGGAACCGGCGGGAACAATTCTGCCGTATCGCTGATCCACGCCGATGTGGCTGTGATTGGCGGCGGTGTGATCGGCCACGGGATCGCCTGGGAGGCGAGACGCTCCGGACGGTCCGTGGTCCTCATCGACAAGGAGCCCGGGACAGGCGCGAGCTGGGCTGCCGCGGGGATGCTGGCCCCTGTCAGCGAGCTGCATTACCAGGAGGAGGAACTCCTGGAGCTCATGCTCGAATCCTCGGCCCGGTGGCCCGACTTCGCGGCGGCGCTCACCGGTGACGGTGCCTGCCGCGACACGGGGTATCTGGCGACGCCGACCATCGCTGTGGGCGCGGACCCTGCCGACCGCCGCGCACTGATGGACCTGCGTGAAGTTCAGCTGGCCGCCGGTCTGGCAGTCGACCCGCTGACCATCCGTGAGGCGCGGCTGCGGGAGCCGCTGCTGAGCCCCGGCATTTCCTGCGCGCTGGACATCCCGGCGGACCATCAGGTGGATCCTCGGAAGCTGGTGGCGAGTATTGCAGCTGCCTTGGCCTGCCATGAACCCGGCTCGCGGACTGCCGTGGCCGGCGCCGAGAACGGCTACGCGGTCCGTGACAACGCGGTAGGTCTGCTCTGGGACAGGGGCCAGGACGACAGGGGCCAGGACAACGGACAGGACGGCGGACGGGTCACGGGTGTCCGGCTTGCAGGCGGCGGCGGCGTGCTGGCCGCTGAAACTGTGGTGGCAAACGGTCTCGGGGCCGCCTCGTTGGACGGGCTGCCGGAGGGACTGAATCTGCCCCTGCGATCGGTGTACGGCGATATTCTCAGGCTCAAGGTTCCGGACCGGCTCCGTCCGCTGCTGACTGCTACCGTCCGGGGCATGGTCCGCGGAATCCCCGTCTACCTTGTTCCACGGCAGGACGGCACTGTGGTTATTGGCGCCACCCAGCGGGAGGACGGACAGGCCGCGCCCAGCGCCGGCGGTGTCTACCAGCTGCTCAGGGATGCCCAGGTGCTGGTGCCCGCGGTAGCCGAACTGGAGCTGCTCGAGGCGACGGCACGGGCGCGGCCGGGAACGCCGGACAACGCCCCCCTGCTGGGCCGTGTTGCCGCCGGATCCAAATCTGGCGCCCGTTCCAAACCCGCGGCCGGA
The DNA here is from genome assembly GCF_044754165.1 of Arthrobacter sp. NPDC093139. Taxonomy (NCBI): domain Bacteria; kingdom Bacillati; phylum Actinomycetota; class Actinomycetes; order Micrococcales; family Micrococcaceae; genus Arthrobacter; species Arthrobacter sp. NPDC093139. Next base: position 267,683 of record NZ_JBIVOO010000004.1, on the reverse strand, counting down.
TTTAAACCCGCCGCCGGCTCCGAAGCTTCCGGCGGCGATCAGGGGCCCGACGCAGTGGTGCCCGGGCTGATCATCGCCACCGGGTTCTTCCGGCACGGGGTCCTGCTGACGCCCGCCGCCGCCGTCATCTGCCGCGAGCTGATGGACGGCGTGGAGGACAGCCGCTGGAAGGCCTTCCGTCCCGGTCGGTTCTCCACCGAACGGACGGGCGGAGCGGGCAGCGCCCCGCCGGTCACTGCCGCTTCGAACACAGTCACATTTGACCAGGAGAAGGAACCCGCATGAACATCACACTGAACGGCAACGCCCACGCTGTGGGGGCAGGCGCCTCCGTCACCACGCTTGTCAGCGAGGTCACCGGGCGGGACCTGGCCGCCAACGGACACGCCACCGACGGCCAGCGGCTCGGGGTAGCAGTGGCACGCAACGCGGAGGTAGTGCCCCGCAGCCTGTGGCACAGCACGGCACTCTCCGAGGGCGACGAGATCGAGCTTGTGACGGCAGTTCAGGGAGGATAAGGACCATGACTGAAACAAAGGCAACACCGCCGGGAACGGAAGATCAGCCCGGAACCGTGGCGGACGCAGCTGACCGCCTCGTCATTGACGGCGTTGAACTGACCTCGCGGCTCATTATGGGCACGGGCGGCGCCCCGAGTTTGGACGGGCTGGGGGCGGCGCTCCTGGCATCCGGCACGGAACTGACCACTGTGGCCATGCGGCGCTATTCGCCGGCCGAGACAGGGTCCCTGTTCCAGCTGCTCCTGGACCACGACATCCGCGTGCTCCCAAACACCGCGGGCTGTTTTACCGCCCGCGACGCCGTCATGACGGCAGAGCTCGCCCGCGAGGCCTTGGAGACTGACTGGGTGAAGCTGGAAGTCATCGCCGATGAACACACCCTCCTGCCGGACGCAGTGGAACTCGTGGACGCCACCGAACAGCTGGTCAACCGCGGGTTCAAGGTCTTCGCCTACACGAATGACGATCCCGTCCTGGCGTTGCGTCTTGAAAACCTGGGCGCCGCGGCGGTCATGCCGTTGGGCTCGCCCATCGGCACAGGCCTGGGGATCCTCAATCCCCACAACATTGAACTGATCGTCTCGCGTGCCTCCGTCCCGGTAGTCCTGGACGCCGGCATAGGCACCGCATCGGATGCCGCCCTGGCCATGGAGCTCGGCTGCGATGCCGTGCTCCTCGCCACCGCCGTGACCCGGGCGCAGAACCCGGCACTCATGGGCGAAGCCTTCAAACACGCCGTTATCGCCGGTAGGCTGGCGAAAGCGGCCGGGCGGATCCCGCGCCGCGAGCATGCACTGGCGTCATCGGCCATGGAAGGCCGGGCAGAGTTCCTCTAGTCCGGACACCCGGGGCCCCGCGGCACGGCAGGCTCACCCCACGAACCCGCGCCAAGGAGGCAGCCGTGGCCGCCAGGGACGACATCCTCACCCGCCCCCAGATCGACGCGGCACTCGCGGACCTGCCGGACTGGCGTTACCGCCTCGGCGGCCTGGTGACCGTCTTTAAAACGCCGACGGCGGCCGGCGCGCTTGCGCTGATTGCCGACGTCGGGCGCCTTGCCGAGGAAAGTGACCACCATCCCGACCTGGATTGGCGCTACAACCGGGTGTTCATCCGGTTCAGCTCCCACGACGTCGGAGGCGAGGTAACGGCACGTGACACCGGCGCCGCGGCGTCGGTCAGTCAAGCTGCCGCGGCGGCAGGCGCGGAGGCCCAGCCGGGCCTGTACCGGTCCGTGGACATCGGCATCGAGACAGCGGACGCAGGCGAGATCTCTGAGGTCTGGCGCGTCGCGCTGGGCTACCGCAAGGGCCGGTTCGGGCACCTCGTGGACCCGTACGGCCGTGGCCCCGGAGTATCGTTCCGGCAGGGGCCGACGCCGGACGGTAACCGCCTCTACGTAGACATCCACCGGTCCAAGGCCGAATCGGGCCCTGTCCTGGAGAAGGTGGCGGCGACGGGCGCCTCAACGAACAGTGACCACGCACCCCATCGGGTGGTGGTCACTGATGTTCAAGGAAACCAGTTGTGCCTCTGCACCGAGGAAGGCCACGGACCGGACCTCGGGGAGTGATCACCGGGGCCCAAGCGGCTACTTCTTAAGAGCTGCCGTGAGCCGTTGCGTGTCCCGTTTTGCGCGCAACCTGCCCAGGTAGCCAGCCACCGCCACGGCCGCAGCCGCGCCAGCCACCATCGGAAGAATCCACGGAATCCAGGTCAGCCCTGGCTGGTAGCCAAGGCCGGCGGCCATGCAAATGATCCACGCAAGCATCCCCACTGCCGTGGCCACGCCGGCCGGCAGGAACATGCCGTACTTGGCGTGGCGCCGGTCATTCGCCCAGACGATGAAGCCTGCAGCCACGGTGACCAGTGCGACGATAACGAGGGACAGCACGTCCTGTCCTAGAGTGCGCCGAAGCCGACCCGGCGGACTTCTTCCGCGCCGATCTCGACGTAGCCCAGCACGTTGGCCGGCACAATGATCTGGCGGCCCTTCTCGTCGCTCAGGCGGAGCTCGGTCCCCTTGGCGAGGGACTCTGCCACGACCTTGGCCACAGCGTCAGCATCCTGGGCCGATTCCAGCACAATTTCGCGGCCGATGTTCTGAATGCCGATCTTTACTTCCACAGCAAGGCCTCCCAGCCAATCAAGGTTGATGCAATTCCAAAGGGTAGTTCTCCCTTTGTAGTCTAGGTCTCCTTGGGGAAGCGAGAGATTCCGCGCCAAGCTAAACGGTAGATCAGGTCGCTGGCCACATCGATGTCCAGGTTCCCGTCGGTTTCGAGCCAGTAGCGCGCGCTCACCTGGGCCATTCCGGCCAATGCCCGGCCAAGCAGCTGCGCTTCCAAATGCGGCAGCTTCGTGTCTTCGGCGATGACGTGCGCGATGGCATCGGCAAAGGTCTTGTTGAAGGTCTCCAGGCGTGAGCTGACGTCCGGATCGTTGATCAGGTCCGATTCGAAGACGAGCCGATGCGCCTGGTCATCGCTGTCGATAAAGCGGTAATAGGCCCGCATGACGGCCTGGACCCGCTCCTTGTTATCGGTGGTGGAGTTCAGTGCCCCCATCATGAGGTCGGTGAGGACACCGAGGTGGCTGTCCAGGAGTGCCAGGTACAGCTCGCGCTTAGAGGGAAAGTGCTGGTAGAGCACCGGTTTGCTCACATGGGCCGTTTCCGCGATCTCATCCATGGCGGCACCGTGGTAGCCGTTGGCAACGAAGACCTCCTGGGCGGCATTCAGCAGCTGGGCACGGCGTTCATCGCGGGGCAGCCTGGCTGACCGCTGCCCGGTGGCGCGGGTTGCGCCTGCAGGGGACTGCGTACCCTGGGGTCGGTCAACCGGTGCATCGTGAATCACTGTGGGCCTTCTTTCCGTTTCAGTTAAATTCACTTTACCCGGAGGTAATATGACCCAGCGGTATCTTCGGGCATACATTGAAGTATGGCTTTTCCGTCCACTGCAAACACTGCAAATGCAACCCGCACCTTACCGGCTCCCCTCGTCGAACCGGCGCCGGGCCTTTCGCCAGATGAGGTGGAGCGCTACTCCCGGCATCTCATCATTCCGGAGATCGGCGCACTCGGCCAACGCCGCCTGAAGAACGCCCGCGTGCTGGTGATTGGGGCCGGCGGACTCGGCTCGCCGGCCCTGCTCTACCTCGCCGCTGCCGGCGTGGGGACCATCGGGATCATCGACGACGACGACGTTGACCTGAGCAACCTGCAGCGCCAGATCATCCACGGCGTCGCAGACGTTGGGCGGCCCAAAATCGAGTCGGCGCGCGATGCCATCGCGGCCCTGAACCCGCTGGTGGACGTTCGCCTGCACGACGTCAGGCTGGACTCCTCCAACGCCCTGGAGCTGTTTTCTGGCTACGACCTCATCCTTGACGGGGCAGACAACTTCGCCACCCGTTACCTGGTCAACGATGCCGCGGCCATCCTCGGGAAGCCCTATGTCTGGGGTTCGATCTTCCGTTTCGACGGCCAGGTCAGCGTGTTCTGGGAAAAGCACGGCCCCACTTACCGGGACCTGTATCCGGAGGCTCCGCCGGCGGGTTCGGTGCCCTCCTGTGGCGAGGGCGGAGTGTTCGGGATGCTGTGCGCGGCGGTCGGATCCCTGATGGTGACGGAGGCAGTCAAGCTCATCACCGGCGTCGGGCGTTCCCTGCTCGGCCGCGTGGCGCTCTATGACGCCCTGGGAGGCAGTTGGCGCGAAATCAGGGTGGCGAAGGACCCGGCAGCCCCTCCGATCACCGAGCTGACGGACTACGAGGCATTCTGTGGAATCACCCCGCCGGAAGCCACCGACACGGAACACACCGTTACTGCCACGCAGCTGGCCACGATGCTGGCCTCCCGCGAGGCGGGACTGAAGGACTTCGAACTCGTTGACGTCAGGGAGGCGGGGGAGTTCGACATCGTCAGGATCAACGGCTCCGTCCTCATCCCGCAGGGCAGGATCCTCTCCGGCGAGGCGTGGGGCGAGCTGCCGCAGGACAGGGACATTGTCTTCCACTGCAAGTCGGGGGCGCGGTCCTCCGCGGTGCTGTCCGCAGCCAGGAAGGCCGGCTACCGGCGCGTGAGCCATCTCGACGGCGGCATCCTCGCCTGGGTCAGGGATGTGGAGCCCCAGAAGCCCGTTTACTGACGAAGCCGTTTTACTGACGGGAGCGCCAGGCAGGGGAGAAACGCTCACGGCCGCTGCACGCCGCTTGCCAGCGGCGGCAGCGACAGGACCTGTGTCCGGCCATGCCACAGATCGGTGTATTCCAGCTCCATGCCTGAGGAGCCGGAGGGGGCCAGATAGCTGATCCAGTGGTGTTCCGTTGTTCCCGGGGCGATGGTCCCGGAGTTGCGGCCGGCGTCCTGGGGAGTGACAGTAGTGGCGGACGGGGCCAGTTTCAGTCGGAGCTGGCCGGGGCTGAACAACACCGGCTCCGGACTCGAGTTGCCCAGCTCCACCTCAACCAGGACCACGTCGCCCCACGTGAGGTTCACCGGCTGTGGCCACCGCGGATCCGCCGGGGCTCCGCCGTCGTGGCCGTGAGGGTCCGCAGGGACGTCTGTCACGCTCGCGGCGTGCTGAAAGGCACCCGCTGCCAGCGCAGCACTCCCGGCCCGGGCGCCGGGCCCGCTGAGCCGGGCAGCTGCGGCCTCCACAGAGCGGAACGCCCGGTGGCCCTGCGCATCCAGCCGGGCGAGGCGGCCCGCCCGGGTGACGGACAGGGAACCAAAGGCCGTCTCCATGCGCGTGGCTGCAAGGGGGGAGCTGCGGGACACCGCGCCGTAGGTCCCGCCGGCCATCAGCAGGACAGCGCCGCCTCCGACAAGCAGTCCGAACTGGCGGCGGCTCAGGACCGGGATGGAAATCGTGCGGGAATCAGGATTCACTGCTCGCACCCCCAATAGGTTTCACAAGTGACATCCATGCTCCGCATGGAGCCTGTGGAAACCTTGCAGGATCCTTGGAGACCGGCAGCAGCGCAGCGGCAGCACGAGAAGACGGCACGGGGAGGGGCGGATTCTGGAGCGGCGGACTCTGGAAGTGAGGCCCCCCGCTTAGGCCGAGTTCCTCTGGGCCTCTGCTTCGGGAAGCCCGGCGGCGGCAAGCTGGACGTGGTCAACCGGGCACTCGGCCTTGGGTGCGGCGGCGGGCTGTTCCACGGTGATGCCGTACAGGGTTTCCAAGGCGGCCACATAGTCGTCCTGCTGGCCGTTGGCGGCCAGCTCCCTGGCCCGGACAGTGGGCACGTGGAGCAGCTGCTTCACCATGCGGCGCAGGGCGAACTCGACTTCTTCGGCCGCGGCAGTGCAGCCGTGACGGGCCCGTACCTTCTCCATCTCCGCGTCCAGCACATTCATGGTGTGGCGGCGGAGTGCCACGATGGCCGAGTCCACGGACCGTGCCTCGCGCTCCTGTTCAAAAGCCGCCGCGGCGCTGGAGACGATGCTGCTGGCCTGGGCCAGGGATTCCGCCTGCTCCTCGGGAGCGGCGAGGCGGACAGATTCCAGCGTGAGGAGCTCAACGCCGTCGAGCTCTCCGACCGCAGGATCAAAATCGTGCGTCAGTGCCAGGTCGATGGCGATCAGGGGACGGGTGGATCCGGCACGAACCTCGGCCAGTTCCGCCGCCTCAACCCTGGTGTCCGATCCACTGCAGCCGATCATGACGTCGGCGGCGGCAACGGCTGGGTGGAGCGTGTCGCCGTCGAGCGCCGTTCCGCCGCGCGTTGCCACGAACGTGGCCGCGCGGCCGGAGGACGAAAAGACGGAGATGTCGCGGCAGCCGCGCTCCCGCAGGAGGGCCATGGTGGCGCCTGCGTAGGCGCCGGTGCCGAAGACCACAACTTTCTTAGTGGTCCAGTCCGGATCTTCGGAGAGATCTGTGGCGAGGTCAAGGGCCACGGAGACGATGGACAGGCCGCGGGATCCGAGGGCGGTCTGCGCGCCGACGTCCTTGGCCGTCTTGGACGCAGCCTGGAAGAGCCGGATCAGTCCGGAGCTGGCCGTGCCTTCGTGCTGCGCCGTGATCAGGGCCCGCCGCACCTGGCCCGCGATTTCGCGTTCACCGACGACAGCGGAGTCCAGGCCCGAGCTGACGGCGAACAGGTGATGGCTGACCTCGGGGCCGGTCCGCGTACTAAAGGACCGGGATACGAGCTGTTCGCTGAGGCCGCTCATCTCGCTGATCTGCCCGACCAGCGCGGCGCGGGCGGCTTCGACGTCGTCCGCGTGCGCCGCCTCGCCGTAAATCTCATAGCGGTTACAGGTGGCAAGGACAACCGCACCCGTCACTGCCGGCGATCCGGCGAGGACGGATGTAGCGATGCCTGAGGAACCGTTGCTAAGTTGAGCGACGGTTTCGAGGTCGATGTCGGCGTGTGTTGCCACCAATGAAAAAAGAACCACAGCAGGACAATCATAGCTTTTTCGCAACGACGTAGAACAACCCTTGACCGGGATGCCGTGTCCAGGCGCCTGTGATTCCTGCCACGCTGCCCCGCCCGTGCAATGGGATGACAGGCTGTCGTTATCTTTTGGAGGCGATTTTCGGCACAATCAAAGGATGACTTCTAGCGCTGCAACATCAGATGGCACGGTTCTTGCTGCAGGCCATCCGCTCATGGACGGGCGCACCGCCGACTCGCCCCTTATTACTGCATACCGTGGCGGCAAGCCCAGCCGCAGGCCCGTGTGGTTCATGCGCCAGGCCGGCCGGTCCCTGCCCGAATACCTGAAGGTGCGCGAGGGCGTGGCCATGCTGGACTCGTGCCTGCGGCCGGAACTCGCTTCGGAGATCACCCTCCAGCCCGTGCGCCGCCACGACGTTGACGCGGCCATCTTTTTCTCGGACATCGTCATTCCGCTCAAACTCGCCGGTGTCGGCGTGGACATCGTGCCGGGCGTGGGCCCCGTTCTCAGCAAGCCGGTGCGCACCGCCGCCGACGTCGCTGCCCTGCCCACGCTTACCTGGGATGCGTTGGAACCGATTCGCGAAGCCGTCCGCCTGACGGTGGCCCAGCTGGGCAAGACCCCGCTCATTGGTTTCGCCGGAGCACCCTTCACCCTTGCCGCGTACATGGTCGAGGGCAAACCGTCCCGCGACCACCTCGGCCCGCGCACCATGATGCACGCGGACCCCGAAACATGGACGGCCCTGGCCAACTGGGCCGCCGACGCCTCGGGGCTGTTCCTGCGGGCCCAGCTGGAAGCGGGAGCCTCGGCAGGGCAGCTCTTCGACTCCTGGGCCGGGTCCCTCGGCCTGGCCGACTACACCCGCTTCGTGGCGCCGGCCTCGGCGCGGGCGCTGGACCATGTCCGGCATCTCGGCGCACCGCTGGTCCACTTCGGCACCGGAACGTCCGAGCTCCTGGTCGCGATGCGCGATGTCGGCGTCGACGTCGTCGGCGTGGACTACCGACTGCCGCTGGAGGAGGCGAACCGCCGGCTGGGCGGGACGGTGCCCCTGCAGGGCAACATCGACCCGGCCCTCCTGTCCGCACCGTGGGAGGTGCTGGAGGCCCATGTCCGGGAGGTCATCGCATCCGGTGCCTCGGCACCGGGCCACGTCCTGAACCTCGGCCACGGCGTCCCGCCGGAAACGGACCCGGACGTGCTGACGCGCGTCGTAACGCTGATCCACTCCATCTCCCCGGAGTAAGGCATGGAGGCGGGAAGCCCTCCGGCGCCCGGACAGACCGCCCTGGTGGTGGGCGGCGGCATCTCGGGGCTGCTTGCAGCGCGGGAACTTGCGCAGGCCGGAGTGGCTGTCACACTGCTCGAAGCCACGGACTCGTGGGGCGGCTGCGTCGGCCGGCATGAGGTTGCCGGACTCGCCCTGGACAGCGGCGCCGAATCGTTCGCCACGCGCTCGAGCGCGGTGGCCGATCTCGCCCGCGAGCTGGGCCTCGGCGATGCCATCGTGGCACCCCACCCCGGCGGTGCCTGGGTGCAGCTGCCGGAGGGGCCGCGCGAACTTCCCAAGACCGGCGTCCTCGGGATACCGGCAAACCCCTGGGACCCGGAGGTGCGCCGGTCGCTGGGGATCGCCGGATCACTCCGTGCGTCGTTGGACAGGATCCTGCCCGCCTCCATGGGAACCACCGCCGACGTCACAAGTGTCTCCGCCCTGGTCCTGGCCAGGATGGGGCGGCGCGTCCTCACGCGGCTGGTCGAGCCGGTGGTTGGCGGTGTGCACTCGGCCGACCCCGCTCTCCTGGACGTGGACATGGTGGCGCCGGGCCTACGCGCCGGAATTGTCCGGCACGGTTCGCTGGCGGCCGCTGTTGCTGCACAGCGCCGCGCCCAGGCCGCCGGCGGCCAAGCCACCGGCGGCCAAGCCGCCCCCGCCCAGGCCGCCCCCGCCCAGGCCGCCCCCGCCCAGGCCGCCCCCGCCCAAACCGCCGGCGCCAAGGCGGGCTCTGCGGTCGCCGGGCTGAAAGGCGGCATGCACACCCTGGTGTCGGCGCTCGTGGCGGACCTCCGCCGGCGAGGGGTGGAGATGGTCACCGGCAGCCGGGCCCGTTCGGCCACGCGGACCCACGATGGCTGGCGGATCGTCGCGGACGCCGCAACAATCGGTAATGAAACAGGCAGCCAGCCCAACGGTCCAGGGGCCACGACGTACGACGCCGGCCTGCTGGTGGTTGCGCTCGACGGCCCCGCAGCCATCGGACTGCTTGAGGACGCGGTGCCGGCCTTGGCAGGCCACCGGCCCGGCCCCGGGCCGGAAGTGAAACTGGTGACGCTCGTCGTCGACCTCCCGGAACTGGACCGGCGCCCGCGCGGAACGGGCGTCCTGGTGGCTCCCCAGACTCCTGGAATCCGGGCCAAGGCGCTCACCCATGCGACGGCCAAGTGGGACTGGCTGGCTACGGAAGCGGGGCCGGGGCGGCATGTTGTGCGGCTTTCGTACGGCCGCCGCGACGGCACCGTGCCCGACGGGGCGGACCGGGCATCGCACAACGCCACGGCATTGCCGGATGACTCGGACTTGCTGGAGCTCGCCCTGCAGGACGCGTCCGCTCTGCTCACAGTGCCTGTGACGGCGGACAGCCTGGTGGGCTGGGATGTCGTCTCGTGGCCAGGGGCCCTCCCGTTTGCCGCAGTCGGGCACCGCCAACGGGTTTCCGAAGTCCGCCGGATCTGCGGGGACAGCGACGGACTCATGCTGGTCGGCGGCTGGCTCGCCGGAAACGGACTGGCTGCCGTGGTGGCAGACACCAGGACGCAGCTGCGCGGTTTTCTGCAGTAATTCCATGCTCCGGCACGGACAGTATGGTCCTTGGAATCAGCGCCGTTCATACCCGCTCGCCCTGCCGTCCGCAAGTTTTTCTTCCCGGCGTTTTGTGTCTAGGGTCGATAACTATGGTCGATCAGAAGTCCGAAAACTTTCGTACGCTGACCGGTAACCATGGGGGACTTCGACGCGGCACGGCAGCAGTTGCGCTCGGAGCGGTACTGGTCTTATCCGCAGGCGTCCCTGCATCCAACGCTGCAGCCCAGACATTGCGGGAGGACGCGGGGGACGTCACCCCGTCAAACACCGACGCGAACACTGCGACGGAGCCGGCCGCCGACGCTGACCAGTCCTTACTGCAGGTCAGGACGGCAGCCTCCGACACCCTCAGCCTCGAGGCCTGGGCAGGTGCGGTCCTAGGCAATGACGAGGACGACGACGAAGATTCGTCAGCCTCGCCCGCGCCAACGGATTCATCCACGAGTCCCTCGTTCTCACCCTCCGCCACCCCCGTCCCCAGCATTCCCGTGCCGACGCTGCCTGGAACACCCCTTCCGACGACAGCGCCGGCACCCGCACCTTCCAGCACATCTACCTCCAGCCCGTCCCAGACGTCGTCGCCTGCGCCCACCGCGTCGAAGCCTGGCTTCTCACCGGCGGCCACGGCTCCCGCGCCTGCCGTCCAGAACGCGCCGGCAGCCCAGCCTGGAAATGTAACCCAGCCCAGCGCGGCAACCCAACCGGCACCGGCAGCACCGCCCGGCGCGGCAACCCAGCCGGCACCGGCAGCACAGCCCGGCGCGGCAACCCAGCCGGCACCGGCCAGCGGCCCGTCAGCCGAAAGCCCGGTGTCCGCTGCGGCCGGGAGTTCCGCAGCGGACCGCAGGATGGGCGGCACCTTGAGTATTTCCTCCGGGGCGTGGGGCTCGTCCCGCTCGGCCGGCCCCATGAACATGGGAACAATCGATTCCCGGTACTCCGTGAGCAGGCCAAGCAGCGCAGTCCTCGGTTCGTCACCGGCCGGTTCCGTTTCGCCACTCGTCTGGGTCGGGGCCGGGCTCATCGTGCTCGCCGGGGCTGCCGGCCTTGTGGCATACAAAATCCGCAGGGCTCTGTAACGAACCGTCCACTAGAAGCCTGTGCTGTGAATTACCCCACTTCTACGCTCTGTAGAAGTTGGGTTTTTCGACTTGGACGCACGGAACGGGCAGACTTGTACCCATGAGCCACACTCCTGCCGAATCTGTCACCAAAACCGAAGAATCAGCCGAGCAGTTCTTCACCCTCTGGACCGTCTTCAAGCGCTCCGCAGACATCCTCCGCAGCGCAGATGCTGCCGAGGATTTCGAGGCCCTGACTGCGCGCCTGGCTGAGGGCGGGGTGACCCACCGCGGAAGCTACGACGTCTCCGCCATGCGTGCCGATGCCGACGTCATGGTCTGGCTGCACGGGCCCAAGCCCGAGGCGCTGCAGCAGGCCATCCGCGATATCCGCCGCAGCAAGCTCTTCGCCGGAACCGAACTGGTGTGGTCCGCCATGGGCGTGCACCGTGAAGCCGAATTTGCCAAGAACCACACGCCGGCCTTTTCCCGCGGTGTGGAACCGGCCGAATGGCTTTGTGTTTACCCCTTCGTCCGGTCCTACGAGTGGTACCTGCTGCCTGAAGAAGAGCGCGGCAAGATGCTCCGGGACCACGGCCTGCTCGGCCGCGACTTCCCCCAGGTCATCTCGAACACCGTCTCCTCGTTTGCGCTCGGCGACTGGGAGTGGATCCTCGGCTTGGAAGCACCCGAGCTCGTCGATCTGGTTGACCTGATGCGCCACCTGCGTTCCACGGAGGCCCGCAACCACGTGCGCGAGGAAATCCCCTTCTACACCGGACGGCGCATCACCGCCGGGGAGATTGCCGAGGTGCTGGCATGAGCCCGCTGGATCCCCGGGAGTCAGCCTTTGCGGTAAACCCGGTGACGGAGGCCGGCCGGATGGCGCCCAAGGAGTACGACGCCGTGCTCCTCGCATCCTTCGGTGGCCCCGAGGGGCAGGACGATGTCATTCCCTTCCTGCGCAATGTCACGCGCGGCCGCGGCATCCCGGATGAGCGGCTCGAAGAGGTGTCCCACCATTACCGTGCCAACGGCGGCATCAGCCCGATCAACCAGCAGAACCGCGAACTCAAAGCTGCTCTGGAAGCGGAGCTGGCCCGCCGGGGCATCGACATGCCGGTGCTGTGGGGCAACCGGAACTGGGATCCGTATATCCCGCAGACCCTCCAGGACGCCTACGACGCCGGCCACCGCAAGCTGCTCATGCTCACCACGAGTGCCTACTCGTGTTACTCCAGCTGCCGCCAGTACCGCGAGGACATCGGCATGGCGCTGACCGAAACAGGCCTCGACGGCAAACTCGAAGTGGACAAAGTGCGGCAGTACTTCGACCACCCCGGTTTCGTCGAGCCCTTCATCGAAGGCACGGCCGCCGGTATCGCCGACGTCCGCGCCCAGCTCGCCGCAGCCGGAACGCCGGACGCCCCCATCCACGTTCTCTTTGCCACGCACTCCATCCCCACGCGCGACGCCGACGCTGCCGGAAAGTCCCCCGATGAGCCCCGCGAGTTCGCCGAGGGCTCAGCCTACGTTGCGCAGCATCTGGCAACGGGCACCGAAGTCATGCGAAGGGTGGAAGAGGAATCCGGCCTTTCCGCCCCGTGGTCCCTCGTGTACCAGTCGCGCTCCGGCGCCCCGCACGTGCCTTGGCTCGAGCCCGACATCAACGACGCCATCGAGGATCTCTCCAAGCAGGGTGTCAAGGGCATCGTGATTGTTCCGCTGGGCTTCGTCAGCGACCACATGGAAGTGGTCTGGGACCTTGATACGGAGGCGCTGGAGACCTGCGCGAACCTTGGGCTCGCAGCCACCCGCGTTCCGACGCCGGGCACCCACCGCCGTTTCGTCAATGGACTGGTGGACCTCATCTGCGAACGCACCGTGGCGAACAACATCAAGGACCGCCAAGCAGCCACAGAGCTGGGTCCCTGGTACGACATCTGCCGCCCCGGCTGCTGCGCCAACTTCCGCGGCGAAAAACCCACCATTGCGGGCGCCGACACCACCGTGGGCACCGGCCACGACCCCTATCCTTCGGCAAGTCAGGACAAGCAGTGACCGTTCGGATCGGCACGAGGGCCAGCAAGCTCGCCCTCACCCAGACGCAGCAGACCGCCGACCTGCTGGCCGCCGTCGGGGGCTTCCCCGTCGAGCTCGTGCACATCAGGACCGAGGGGGACGTCCTCAAGGGCTCGCTGTCGCAGATGGGAGGCACCGGCGTCTTCGTGGCCGCGCTCCGCGACGCCCTGCTACGCAAGGAATGCGACGTCGCCGTGCACTCCCTGAAGGACCTCCCCACGGGACCGGCCGCCGGGCTCACCCTTGCCGCGACTCCGCCCCGCGTGGATGTACGCGACGTCCTCTGCGCCCGCGATGGCCTCAAACTGGCGGACCTTCCCAAAGGCGCACGGGTGGGCACGGGTTCACCCAGGCGCGCCGCGCAGCTCCGGGCTGTCCGTCCCGACCTGGATATCGTGGACATCCGCGGCAATGTGGACACACGTCTGGGGCGAGTCCCGGGACTGCCGGGCAACGCCACGGAGGCAGTCGTGGCCGGAAAGTCGTGTGACCTGGATGCGGTTGTCCTGGCCGCTGCCGGCCTGGAGCGCATCGGCCGGCTGGACACCGTCACCGAATACCTGGAAACCGATATCATGCTGCCGGCCGCCGGTCAGGGATCCCTGGCCATCGAATGCCGCACGGCTGAGGCCCCCCGCCAGGCAGGCTCCGCCGAGGGGTCGCAGGGGGCCCTCGCGCAGGCCCTTGCGGCCCTTGATGACCAGGACACCCGGCTGGCGATTACCGCGGAGCGGGCACTGCTTGCCCGGCTCGAGGCCGGCTGTGCAGCCCCTGTGGGCGCCTACGCCTACCGCAAGGGCAGCCTGCTGCACCTCGAAGCCGTGGTCTGCGCTGTCGACGGCACGGCGACGGTGCGCGACAAGCGGGCCACGGACGGCCTGACTGAAGTCGGAGCCACACTGCTGGGTATTGAGCTGGCCGAGGTCCTCCTGGCTGCCGGGGCTGCCGACATCGCGGACCTGACGGCGTCCTGAGAGGTTTGCAGGGAACGACGTCATGGGACTGAGCGGCGAAGGTCCGGCCAGCGGAGTGCCGGACTCAGGAGCGCCCGTCACCAGGGTGCGGGAACCGCAGGGCCGGCGTCCGCTCGAGGGCGACCGCATCCTGGTCACCCGCAGCCCCGAGCGTGCCGGACCGTTCGTGCTGCAGCTGCGTCTCGCCGGCGCGGACCCGCTCCTGCTTCCGCTCAAGGACTTCGAACGTGCATCTGACCAGGCAGCCCTTGACGAGGCTTTCGATGCCCTCCGCTCCGGGCAGTTTGCCTGGCTCGTGGTCAGCAGCGCCACCACGGTCCTGGCGCTGCAGGTCAAGGCCGCCGAGCGGGAGGTGGCGCTGCACCAGTGGATTCCGGCCGCGACACGCGTCGCTGCTGTAGGCCCGTCCACCGCGAAAGCCCTTGAGGCCGCCGGACTGGCAGTGCACCTGGTACCACACTCTGACCATTCCGCCGCCGGTCTTGCCGGGGAGTGGCCCGACGGGCCCGCCACGGTACTGCTGCCCCAGGCGGACATTGCGGCCCCCGCCCTCGCCCTCGGCCTCAGCGCCAAAGGGGCGGACGTGAGGACAGTCGTGGCGTATCACACAGTGGACTACCCGGCGGAGCCGGGCCGGCGTCTCGCCACACCGGGAATGCCCGCGCAGGGAGTGCCCAGTCAGGGAGTGCCCGCTGGCGAGGAGAAGGCGGCCGGCACGGAGGCGAAGTTGCTCACCCCGGCGGAAGCCAAAGCCTGGATATCCGACGGCGGGCTGGCCGCCGTCGTCGCCGCTTCACCGAGCGCTGCCCGCAGCATCAACACGATGCTTGCCCCGCTGGGAGCCTGCCGGTTTGTCGCCATCGGCAAGACAACGGCCGCCCAAGCGGAAGCGCTCGGCCTGACGGTTGCCGCAACGGCAACCGAAGCCACGCCTGCGGGCCTTGTGGCTGCCGTCATCCGCGCCGTTCATCCCGACGCAGCACGCACCCCCGACATCCATTCGACAGCATCAGGCACCCAGTGAAGGACAGGACATGAGTTTTCCGAACCACCGCCCGCGGCGGCTCCGCACCACTCCGGCGATGCGCAGGCTCACTGCAGAGAACCGGCTCGCCCCCGCGGAGCTGATCCTCCCTGCCTTCATCCGCGAAGACCTTTCCGAGCCCAACCCGATCACCTCCATGCCCGGCGTCCTGCAGCACACCACGGAGACCCTGAAGCGTGCCGCAGCGGAAGCCGTTGAACTGGGCGTGGGCGGCATCATGCTGTTCGGCATTCCCGCAAAACGCGACGCCGAGGGAAGCGCGTCTCTGGATCCGGAAGGCGTCCTGAACAAGGCCATCCGCGACGTCCGGGCCGAGGTGGGCAACGACCTGGTGGTCATGAGCGATGTGTGCCTGGACGAATTCACGGACCACGGCCACTGCGGCGTCCTGGACGGCGACGGTTACGTCGACAACGATGCCACGCTGGACGTCTACGCCAAGATGGCAGTGGCCCAGGCCGACGCCGGGGCCCACGTGCTGGGCCCCTCCGGCATGATGGACGGACAGATCGGCGTCATCCGGCAGGCACTCGAAGACGCCGGGCACGTCAACACCGCGGTGATTGCCTACGCGGCCAAATACGCGTCAGCGTTCTACGGACCGTTCCGGGAAGCGGTGGACTCCCAGTTGAAGGGGGACCGCCGGACATACCAGATGGACGCCGCCAACCGGCGCGAGGCCATCCAGGAAGTGGAATTGGACCTCGCCGAAGGGGCTGACATGGTCATGGTGAAGCCCGCCATGAGCTACCTCGACATACTGAGGGACGTTGCGGAGATGAGCCCCGTCCCCGTGGCCGCGTACCAGATCTCGGGGGAGTACGCCATGATCGAGGCGGCGGCGGGGAACGGATGGATCGACCGCCGTGCAGCCATAACGGAGTCGGTCCTGGGCATCCGCCGCGCAGGCGCCAACATGATCCTCACTTACTGGGCGAGCGAGCTGGCCGGCTGGCTGAAGGAATCCAGGTGAGCGAAACGCCGGATAGTTCGTCCACCGTACGGACGGGCACCCAGACCGGCCCCACTGATCCTGTCGGGCCCGGCCGGATCCTCCTGGGGCTCAACACCTTCGGAGACGTTGGAGCAGGGGCGGACGGAGGTCCGGTGCCGCACGCCCGGGTCCTGCGGCAGTTGCTTGAACAGGCGGAGCTGGCTGACGCCGTTGGACTTCACGCCTTCGCGGTGGGGGAGCACCACCGCCGGGATTTTGCGGTCTCCGCACCCGAGGTCTTCCTCGCGGCCGCCGCCGCGCGGACCGAGCAGATCCGGCTCGGCTCGGCCGTCACCGTGCTGAGCTCCGACGATCCCATCCGGGTCTTCCAGCGCTTCTCGACGCTGGATGCGCTATCCGGCGGGAGGGCCGAGGTGATGCTGGGCCGGGGCTCGTTCGTCGAATCCTTCCCGCTGTTCGGCTTTGACCTGGCGGACTACGAGGTCCTCTTCGAAGAAAGCTTGAACTGTTCCACAGGGTCCGCGCGCAGAAGCCCGTGCAGTGGGAGGGCCGCACCCGGCCTGCCCTGAACGGACTGAGCGTCTATCCGCATCTCGAACACCACCTCCTGCCGGCCTGGATCGGCGTGGGCGGCACGCCCGAGTCGGTGCTGCGCTGTGCCGAGTACGGTTACCCCATCATCTTCGCGATCATCGGCGGGCAGCCGAGGTCCTTCGCGCCGCTGGCCAATCTTTACCGGGAAGCCATGGCGAAGTACGGGCACCCCATGCAGCAGATGGCCACGCACTCGCCCGGACACGTGGCCGCCACCGATGAGGAAGCACGGGAGGAATACTTCCCGCACTGGCTCGAACTTCGGAACAGGATCGGTGCCGAACGCGGCTGGGGCCCCGCCAGCCGGGGTGAGTTCGACGCGATGTGCACGCCTGAAGGGGCCCTGTACGTCGGCTCGCCCGAAACCGTGGCGCAGAAGATCGTCAGGCTTAAGCAAAACCTCGGCGTGGACCGTTTCGATCTCAAGTACAGCAGCGGATCACTGCCGCATCCCGCCATGATGCGCTCCATTGAGCTGTTCGGCATGGCCGTGGCACCCCGCGTCAACGAACTCCTGAAAGAATAGGACGCATGACTTCCAGCATGCCTCACAACGAGGAACTCTTCGACCGCGCCCGCCAGCTCATGCCCGGCGGCGTCAACTCCCCGGTCCGTGCGTTCGGCTCCGTGGGCGGAACCCCGCGCTTCATGGTCTCGGCCAAAGGACCCTACCTGACGGACGCCGACGGCAACGAGTACGTTGACCTGGTCTGCTCCTGGGGCCCGGCCCTGCTTGGCCATGCCCATCCTGCCGTCCTCGACGCCGTCCACGCCGCAGTGGACCGCGGGCTGTCGTTCGGCGCGTCCACGCCGGACGAGGCCAACCTGGCGTCAATCGTCAAGGAACGCGTTTCGGCCGTGGAGCGGATCCGGATGGTGTCCACCGGCACGGAGGCCACCATGACGGCCGTCCGGCTGGCCCGGGGCTTCACCGGCCGCAACCTCATCATCAAGTTCGCGGGCTGCTACCACGGCCACCTGGACGGCCTGCTCGCGTCCGCCGGCTCCGGCGTGGCCACCCTCGCCCTCCCCGGCTCCGCCGGGGTGACGGCGGCGACCGCCGCCGAAACTCTGGTCCTCCCGTACAACGACCTCGGCGCCGTCGAAGCCGCCTTCGCCGAGCACGGCCCCAACATCGCTGCCGTGATCACGGAAGCGGCACCCGCCAACATGGGCGTCGTCACCCCGGGCGAGGGCTTCAACGCCGGGTTGTCCCGCATCACGGCGGCCCACGGCGCGCTGCTGATCCTGGACGAGGTCCTCACGGGCTTCCGCACCGGCTACGCCGGCTACTGGGGCCTTACCGGCGGCGCCGCGGATTCCGCCGAACAGTGGACCCCGGACCTGTTCACGTTCGGAAAGGTGATCGGCGGGGGCATGCCGACGGCGGCCCTCGGCGGACGCGCCGACGTCATGGACTGCCTCGCTCCGACCGGACCTGTGTACCAGGCCGGGACGCTGTCCGGCAATCCGGTGGCCATGGCGGCCGGCGTTGCAACCCTCACGCATGCCACCCGCGACGTCTACTCCTTCATCGATGCGCGGTCGCTTGAACTGTCCTCAGCCCTGTCCTCGGCCCTGGACGCCGCCGGCGTCGACCACTCGATCCAGCGCGCCGGAAACCTGTTCTCGGTGGCGTTTGGCACCTCCGAATACGGAGTCCACAACTACAGCGACGCACAGAAGCAGGAGGCCTACAGGTACGCCCCCTTCTTCCACTCCATGCTGGATTCCGGCGTCTACCTCCCGCCGTCCGTCTTCGAGGCGTGGTTCCTGTCGGCGGCCCACGACGACGCCGCCATGAACCGGATTTTCGATGCGCTGCCGGCCGCAGCGGAGGCGGCGGCTGCCGCTTCGAAGGCCTGACCGTCGTCGTCCCTCCCGGTGCCTAGGCACAACCGGGCAGGGCGGCAACAAAAAAACTCCGGACCCGCGACAGCGGATCCGGAGCTTTTGTCGTCTCCCGGCGGAAACGGGCCTTGCTAGAAGGCCGGGGTCACATCGCCGTTGGGCCATTCCTTCTCGATGAAGGCCTTGACCTCGGGGGAGTGGAGGAGCTCGTCGAGTTTCTTGATGCGGGCGTCATCCTTCGACTCTTCCCGCCAGGCGAGGAAGTTGGCGTACGGGTTGTTTTCGGTGGACTCCACAGCCAAGGCATCCTTGGTGCTGAGCCCTGCCTTGAGGATGAAGTTGCCGTTGATGAGCGCAAGGTCCACGGACGGGTCCTTGAGGTCATTGATCAACAGTTCCGGCTGGTTCTCGGAGAACTTGAGCTTCTTCGGGTTCTGCTCGTCGGTCAAGGCGATCACGGAGGTGTCATCCTTGATGTCCTTGACCAGGCCTGCCTTTTCGAGGACACGGAGGGCACGGACCTGATTGGAGGGATCGTTCGTGATGGCGATCTTCGCGCCGTCCTTGATCTCGCTGATGTCCTTGACCTTCTCAGAGAAGGCGGCGTAAGGCTCGATGTGGACGCCTTCGCCATGGCCGAACTTGTAGCCCTTGGTCTTGACCTGGTCGTCGAACCACGGCTTGTGCTGGTAGTAGTTGGTGTCCAGCGAACCGTCGCTCAGCGCGGTGTTGGGCGTCTGATAGTCCTCGATCTCCTTGATGTCCAGCTTGAGGCCGGCCTTCGGGGCGAGGTCCTGGTTGATGAACTCGAGGATCTTGGCCTGCGGCACCGGGCTGGCTCCGACGCTGAGGGTCGCGGGCTTGGCGGGATCCAGGGTCTGGGTCTCGGCGCTCGGGGCGGACGAACCGCCGCATGCGGTCAGCGTCAGGGCGGTGACGATGCCCGTCGCGAGGAGGGTGAGTGATTTACGCATCGGATGCGTTCCTTTCGAAATAGCCTGGAGCCCGACGGCGGAGCGGAGGGGTCCGGTTCAGATGCAGTGAGCGGCTACTCGCTGCTGAGAAGATGTGGCGGGCTGCCTGCCGTTTGGCGGGTGGTCCCGGTTTGGCGGTGGTCCCGGTTTAGCGGTGGTCGAGGCTCCGGGAGATCCACTCACCCGTCAGCTGGATGACCTGGACCAGCACGATGATGAGCACAATGGTGACGAGCATGACCGTGACGTCGAACCGCTGGAACCCGTAGTTGTAGGCGAGTTTCCCCAGGCCGCCGCCGCCGACAAGGCCGGCCATGGCGCTGTACCCCACCAGGGTCACAACCGTGGTGGTTGCGGCCGCGACAAGGGCCGGAAGGGATTCGGGCAGCATCACCTTGCTGATGACCTGCATCCTCGTGGAGCCCATGACCTGGGCGGCATCAATCTTGCCGTGGTGGACATCCCGCAGGCAGGCTTCAACGAGGCGAGCGAAGAACGGAATGGTCCCGATGGAGAGCGAAACGGACGCCGCAACCGGTCCGAGGCTGGTGCCCACCAGCAGCCGGGCCAGCGGGATCAGGGCCACCATCAGGATCGCGAAGGGGATGGAGCGCGTGATGTTCACGACGATGTCGCTGACGATCCGGTTCACCACGGGCATGGGGCGGAGACCGCCCGGTGCGGTGGTGTGCAGGAAGACGCCCAGCGGCAGCCCCACCAGCACGGTGAAGAAGCCAGAGATCCCCACCATCTGGAGGGTTTCCATGATCGCTTCGGGCAGTGCCTTGGCCAGCACGGGGTTGCTGAAGATGTCGTTCACTTGAGGTCTCCCGTCTCGGCGGCAAAGTCGGCCGTGTCAGAGGCGAATTCCGGCTCGTCGGACCGGACGGCGGCGTCTACCAGTTTGGCGCTGATGCCGCGGTTGCGGAGATACCCAAGGACTGCGTCGTAGTCTGCGTGGTCGGCCAGTTGGACCCGCAGATGCCCGAACTGCTGCCCGCCGAGCGTCTCCACGCTTCCGGCGAGGACGTTCAGGTCAATGTCGAAATGCCGCGCGACGCTCGTCAGCACCGGCTCCTTGGCGCTCTCGCCGGAAAACAGGATCTCCAGCACGGGACCGGTCTGCAGGGCTCCCCTGATCGGTTCCGACGCCGGCAGGGGCAGGAGCGCGCGCGCCAGCTTGCTGTCGAGTTCAGCAGCAACCTGGGCCAGTGCGCCGTCCTCGACCACGCGGCCCTTGGCCAGAAGTGATACCGATCCGCAGACACGCTTCACCACGTGCATCTCATGCGTGATGATCAGCACGGTGAGCTGCAGCCGCCGGGTCAGGTCCTGGATGAGGTCCAGGATTTCATCGGTCGTGGCAGGGTCCAGCGCTGACGTCGGCTCATCGCACAGCAGGACGTCGGGGTCGGAGGCGAGTGCCCGGGCGATGCCCACGCGCTGGCGCTGGCCGCCGGACAGCTGCGACGGGTACGCGTTTTCGAAACCCTCAAGTCCCACCAGCTTTAGGAGCTCCGCCACCTTCGTGCGGACCGTGTCCTTCGGAGTCTTGACGAGTTCCAGCGGATGCGCGACGTTGGCTGCCGCCGTCCGGGAATCCATCAGGTTGGCGTGCTGGAACACCATGCCGATCCGGCGTCGGGCTGCACGAATTTCGGAGTCCTTGACGGAGCTGAGCTCCGTGCCGTCGATGTTCACAGATCCGGACGTGGGGCGGTCCAACAGGGTCAGGCACCGGACCAGCGTGGACTTGCCGGCTCCCGAGTGGCCGATGATGCCGTGGATGGAGCCTTTGGGGACGGAAAGTGAGACCCCGTCGAGGGCCACTACTTCCTTTTTCCCCTGACGGTAGACCTTACGCAGGTCTGTAACTGTGATCATGTATCCTCAGGCGGTAGGGGGCCGGGCAGGGCATAGCACAAGCCCGCATCTGAACTAAATTATGTCAGCGCCGGGATACAGCAGCCACTTCCGAAGGTTCTTCGGCTGCCAACGTAATTTCACGCACAGGTGAGAGCCAACCGTCGGTGCGGCCGTGGGATGCACAAGATATCCGCTGCTCTCTGAATCGCAGCCGGGTGGCCTGTGGCCGGTATGCAGCCGGTCTGCTGTGATCTTAGTCGCAGCAGCGCCCTTTTTCCCGGTCATCGGGGCTTTTCCCGGTCCCCGGGGCGGTGTGAGGCTAGAAGTCGCCCCGGCTGGCGTCTTCCGGAGGCAGGACGGGCCAGTCGCCCTCGATGACTGCGGCCGGTTTGGTCTTGCGGAGGTATTGCTGGAAGTCCGCTGCCTGGCTGACGGCCCAATCGACCTGCAGCTGATGCAGTTGGGCGGCCGGCAGCTTCAGCTTCGGGAACTTGCCGGCCATCGCATCCAGCACCCGGAGTGTGGCCAGTGCATCGGCGGCGGACGTGTGGGCATTTTCGAGGTCAACGCCATACTCTTCGCACAGTGCCGTCAGCGTCCGTTTGCCCTTGCGGTAGCGGTCCACCTGCTTGTTCATGATGTAGGGATCAAGAACGGGAAACCTGCTGAGCTGGGGAACGCCGTACCGGGCTGATTCGGCCGCCAGGACGGTGAAGTCGTAGCTGGCGTTGAAGGCGATCACCGGCACGCCCGTGTCGAAGAGCTGCTGCAGTACCGCGGCGACTTCCCGGGTAACCTCCGCGGCCGGCCGGCCGTTGCTCCGGGCATGCTCAGTGGTGATCCCGTGAATGTCACTGGCTTCCGTCGGAATCTCGACGCCCGGATCCGCCAGCCACTCATGTTCCTGGATGACACCGCCGGCAGCATCCACCACCGTCACCGATGCAGTCACGATCCGGGCGGCGCGGGAATTCCGGCCCGTGGTTTCAAGGTCGAAGGCGGCCCGCGGGAGGGTGTTCCAAGTGCTCATATGATCACGCTACCGGGTGGCACCGACAGTTTATTGCAGGTGTCGTGCGTGTCCGCCGGCGCGGGCTGCCGGGTGCTCCGTGACCCTCGGCACGGGGCACCCAACGATAGTCTGGAGCCATGCGGACGGAGTATGTCGAGGCAGTGCTGGCCGTTGTGGAGCTCATCCCGGCCGGCTCGGCCGTTGCATACGGGGACGTCGCAGAACTGATCGGGTCAGGGGGCCCGCGGCAGGTGGGTACGGTCATGAGCCACTATGGAAGCGGCGTGCCCTGGTGGCGCGTGCTCAGGGCAAGTGGCCAGGCCCCGGAAGGGTTGGCAGCGGAAGCGTTGCAGTACTACCTGCGGGAGGGCACGCCGCTGCACGGGGACTTCCTGCACTTTGCCAGGACGGGCGAGGGCCGCTGGCGCGTTGACTTGGCAGCAGCCCGGTGGGCGCCCTCCGATGCTGACTTCGACACGCTGGACGCCATAGCCGAGCGGCTGGAAGCGTCGCGGCGTAAATTGTCAGCGGCAAATGATGGAATGTCTGAGTGACCGCAACTAGCCAGCAGACCGCCACACCATTCACCACCGCTGCACCATTCACTGAGGCGCCGTTCCGTGAAGCGGCGGAGCATCAGGAACCCTTCGCTGGATCCCAGCCGCTGTCCGGGACCGGTCTCCGTCTCTTGCCGCCGCGCCAGGTCCACAGCGCCGCTCCGCTGCTGTCCGAGGACCAAGTCGCGGCCGTGGAGGTGCCGCAGGGTTCGGGTCCCGTGCTGGTCCCCGGGGCGCCGGGGACCGGGAAGTCGACCGTCCTCATAGAAGCGGCAGTCCGGCGGGTGGAGATGGATGCCGCGGACCCGGAGCGAATCCTGATTCTTGCGCCCGGCAGACTGGCGGCAGACACCCTCCGTGACCGCTTCACGGCCCGGCTGAACCGAAGCCTGAGCACCACCCCCGCACGGACCTGGGCCGCCTACGCCTTCGACCTGATCCGGCGGGCCAAAGCAGAGGGGATTCTACCGCTGCCGCGGGCACCCCGCCTGCTGTCCGGGCCGGAACAGGACCTCATCATCAAGGAGTTGCTGGACGGCCACGCTCTGCCCGGACTAGGTCTGCCCTGGCCGGCGGACCTGAGCGCGGCCCTGCCCACCCGGGGTTTCCGGCAGGAAGTGCGGCAGCTGTTCGACCGGATCATTGAATCCGGCCGAACGCCCCGGGACCTGGAAAAGCTCGGGCATGAGTGCGGCAGGCCGGACTGGATTGCGGCCGCTGCCCTGTATGCCGAGTACCGCGATGTCCTGGACCTCCGCATGCCTGAGGCCTTTGATCCGGCTGGCATCATCACGGCTGCACGGCAGCTGTTCCAGGATGCACCGGATTTCCTGGCTGCGGAGCGGGAACGCCTCCAGCTGATCCTCGTCGACGATATTCATGAAGCCAATCCTGCGGTCTTTGAGCTGCTGGCAGACATCGCCGGAGGCAAGGATGTATATGTCACGTCCTCTCCGGACACTGTCGTCCAGGGTTTCAGGGGGGCACGGCCTGACCTTGTCGCAGAGCTGCCGCGTCTTCTGGCCGGTGACGGCAACGGGGGAGTCGTGGAGCGGCCGCTCAGGTACGCGCACAGGCATCGGCCGGCGGTGGCGGCGGCCTGGCTGGGCGTGGCCAGCCGGATCTCGCTGCGTGCAGGAGGACAGCTCTCCCGGCGTCTCGACGAACCCGAGGCCGGTGAGCGGCGCGGTGAGGAGACGGCGGGGCGTGCTGGCCGGGATGCCGGCGGAACTGTTGAGGCACACCTGCTGCCCTCGGCGGTTCATGAGCTGCGGTATGTTGCCCAGCGGATCCTGGACGCCCAGATCAATGGTGGCCGCGACTTTGCGGACATGGCCGTGATTGTCCGCAACGGCGGCCAACTCAGCCAGCTGCAACGCTATCTGTCCGGCCAGGGCATTCCGGTGCGGATTCCCGTGGCGGAGTC
This sequence comes from Arthrobacter sp. NPDC093139, assembly GCF_044754165.1. NCBI lineage: Bacteria > Bacillati > Actinomycetota > Actinomycetes > Micrococcales > Micrococcaceae > Arthrobacter > Arthrobacter sp. NPDC093139. The sequence continues at coordinate 243,484 of NZ_JBIVOO010000004.1, read as the reverse complement.
CGCTGTCCGGGACGAAGTTGCTGTGCGTCCGCTGCTCGACGCCTATGCCGTTGCCCTTGACCCTGACCTGCTGACGCCGGAATCCGCGGTGTCGCTGTTGACCTCGCGGATCGGCGGGGCCACCTCCCTGGAACTACGCAGGCTGCGTCAGTCGCTGCGCCGCGAGGAAATCCTCGGCGGCGGCGGGCGCTCCAGCGACTCCCTGCTTGTGGAGGCGCTTACCGAGCCCGGCGTGCTCGCCTCCTTGGGAATTGAAGGCCGGTCGGCGCGGCGTGTCGCGAGGATGATCGATGCGGGGCGTCGTGCAGCGGCCGAGCCCGGCGCGAACGCCGAGACCGTGCTGTGGGCGCTGTGGAATTCCACCGGCCTGGCGGGGACCTGGACGGCGGCGGCACTGTCCGGCGGGCTGGTGGGGGCGCGGGCGGACCGTGACCTGGACGCCATGATGGCGCTGTTCCACACTGCGGAACGATACGTCGACCAGATGCCCGGTTCCGGTCCGGTGCAGTTCCTTGAGTACCTGCTTAGCCAGGAGCTGCCCATGGACACACTGGCGGCGCGGGCACAGGTCGATGACGCCGTGGAACTGATGACTCCTGCCAGCGCTGCCGGGAGGGAGTGGCCGGTGGTCATCGTGGCAGGGCTTCAGGAAGGCGTCTGGCCGAATACCCGGCTGCGCGGCGAGCTGTTGGGGAGCACACTGTTCGCCGATGCCGTGGAGCATGGGGTGGAGTACGCGCTCCAGCGTGGCCCGCTGAGCCGCCTGCGGGAAATCAGATACGACGAACTCCGGAGTTTCTCGACCGCGGTGTCCCGCGCCAAGGATGTACTGATTTGCACGGCCGTGGCCTCGGAAGATGAACAGCCGTCCTCGTTCCTGGACTACGTCGCTCCGCTGCGGCCGGATCAGGACGCGAGGGGATTCACCTCCGTGGAGCGGCCACTGACGCTCAGGGCACTGGTGGCAGAGCTGCGCCAGTACGCCCAGCTGGACGGAAGGTTCGCCGCTGAATCTGACGAGGCCGTCAGGGTCCTTGCGTGCCTCGCTACTGCTGATCCTCCCGTGCCGGGGGCACACCCCCACAGCTGGTGGGGACTGGCGCCGCTGACCTCCGACGAACGCATTGTGCCGCCCGGAGGCACCGTCTACGTGTCGCCCTCAAAGGTGGAGTCCGTGCAGAAATCGCCCCTGGACTGGTTCATCCAGGCTGCCGGCGGCGAGGCAGCCACGGACTTCGCCAGAAGCCTGGGAACCCTGGTGCACTCCATCGCGCAGGACATCCCCGAGGGCTCGGGAGCCGAATACCTCGCCGAACTAGTCCGGCGGTGGCCCGCCCTGGGCATGAAGGACAACTGGGAAGGGAAACTGGACTTCCAGCGGGCTGAATCCATGGTGCGAAAACTTGCGCAGTACATCCTGATCATGCGCAGCGAAGGCAGGCGGCTGGCTGGTGTGGAGCAGGACTTTGAGGTCCAGCTGACATTGGATGCGGATGGGCCGGATGCTGGCCCGGAAGCCCGTTCCGCCGTTTTGCGTGGCCAAGTGGACCGGCTGGAAATCGACTCCCAGGGCCGTCTGGTGATTGTTGACCTCAAGACCGGCAAGCGGCAACCAGGAAAAGCCGAGCTCGGCAGGCACCCCCAGCTAGGCGCCTACCAGGCGGCGGTCCTCGCGGGGGGCTTCAACGGTCAGGATCTTCCTCCCGGCGCGCAGCCGGGAGGGGCCGTGCTGGCGCAGCTGGGCACCACGGCGAAGAGCCCGGGAGTCCAGCATCAGGATCCACTGGATCCGGGGGACAACTGGGCGATGGACATGGTGAAGGATGCCGCCGGCGTCATGTCCGGCCGTGAATTCGAAGCCCGGCACGATCCCTCGAAGGGCGGCTTCGGCGGCCACGGCTGCAGGCTTCCGGAAGTCTGCCCCCTCTGTGCACGGGGAAAGCAGGTTACAGAATGAGCGCCCTCCCCGAACTTCCTGCCCCCAGGTTCAGCCCCGAGGAACTCTCGGTCCTGCTGGGAGAGAAAAACCTGCCTACGGCGGAACAATCGGCCATCATCTCTTCGCCGCTGACCCCGCGGCTGGTCATTGCCGGCGCCGGGTCAGGCAAGACCGCCACCATGGCGGACCGCGTTGTCTGGCTGGTAGCCAACGGCTGGGTCAAACCTGAGGAAGTCCTCGGTGTCACCTTTACCAGGAAGGCAGCCGGCGAACTGGCAAGCCGTATCCGGGCCAAGCTTGGGGCCCTGCAGCGCATCGCGGCGGCGGACACCGGCCGCTCGGTCTTTCCCGAGGGACTCCTCAGCGCCGACGCCCTCGAGCCGAAGGTGTCCACGTATCACTCATTTGCCAGCGGCATCGTGTCCGACTATGGCCTCCGGCTCGGCATCGAGCGCGACGTCGTCCTGCTGGGCGGCGCCCAGGCCTGGCAGCTGGCAAGCGAAGTCGTCGAGTCGTACGACGGCGAGTACGCCCATTTCCGCGCGGCCAAGTCCACGCTCGTAAAAGCAGTCATCCAGCTCGCGGGCGAGTGCGCTGAGCACCTCCGTGAGCCAGCCGAGGTCCAGGACTGGCTGATGGAGCGGCTGGCCGACTTCGAAGGCCTCCCGTACGTGGCCGGCGCGAAGAAGAACGCCACCCAGGCCGCCTCCGAGCTCGGCGCGATGCTCCGGACGCGGGCCAGTGTGGCTGAACTCGTGGGCCGCTACTCCGAGGCCAAGAGGGCGCGGGGAGCACTGGACTTTGGCGACCTCGTCGCCCTGGCCGCGAAAGTGTCCCGGCAGGTCCCGCTCGCCGCGGACACGGAACGGCAGCGGTACAGGGTGGTGCTGCTGGACGAGTTCCAGGACACTTCGCACGCGCAGCTGGTCCTCTTCTCGCGTCTCTTCGGCGACGGGCATGCAGTCACGGCCGTGGGCGATCCCAACCAATCCATCTACGGATTCCGCGGCGCTTCAGCCGGCCAGCTGTTCCACTTCGTGAGCGAGTTCCCGGTCAAGGTTGCGGGTCAGGCATCAGGAGCTCCCCGGTTCAGTCCGGCCCCCGTCTCCTACCTGACCACCGCATGGCGGAACGGACGAAATATCCTCGCCGCGGCCAACGTCATTTCAGCACCGCTGAGCGCTGCGGCCGCAGCGGCTGGACCCGCCGGCCAGCGGACGTCGGCGGCCACCGTCGAAGTGCCGCCCCTGCAGCCGAGCCCGGCCGCAGCCCAAGGGCGGGTGGTCATGGGACGGTTTGACACGGACGAAAATGAAGCGGCAGCGATTGCGCGCGATCTCCTGAAATTCCGGGTGACGGACTTTGAAAAGCAGTCATCCGGCGCGCCGGTCCCTCCCGCGATGGCGGTGCTGTGCCGCCGGCGGGCCCAGATGGAGTGCATCCGACGGGAACTCGAGACCAACGGGATCCCCTACGAAATCGTGGGACTAGGCGGCCTGCTGGACACTCCGGAAATCGTCGACCTCGTCTCTACGCTGCGGGTCCTTGCTGATCCCGGGCGGTCAGATTCCCTGATGCGGCTGTTGGCCGGCGCCAGATGGCGGATCGGCCCGGCAGACCTCATGGCGTTCCGTGACTGGTCGTCCTACCTCGCGCGCCGGCGTGGCCAGAACGCAGCCGATTCGGCCATAGCGGACGAGGAGCCAGGTTCCGCCCCCGACGTTGTCATCGAAGGGGACCTAACAGATGCGGCGAGCCTGGTGGAAGCCCTGGATTGGTTGCCCAGGGACGGCTGGACCTCCGCGCACGGACGGACCCTGACGGCAGCTGCCCTGGACCGCCTGCGCCGGCTGGCTACCGAGCTGCGGCATCTGCGCGGGCTCATCGGGGACGACCTCACAACCCTCCTCGGCGAGGTGGAACGCGCCATGCTGCTGGACATTGAGGTCGCAGCCCGGCCCGGGCTAAGCATCCATCAGGCCCGGCGGAACCTCGACGCCTTCCAGGACGCCGCCGCAGGCTTCCTTCAGACGTCGCACCGCGTGGACATCCTCGCCTTCCTGGCATGGCTTGAGGCGGCGGCGGCCGAGGAGGGCGGCCTCGACGTACCGCCGCCTGACGTGAACCACGAAGCCGTCCAGCTGCTCACAGTCCACGCCTCCAAGGGACTCGAGTGGGATGTCGTGTTTGTGCCGGGCCTGAACTCCGGGTCTTTCCCGAGCAGCCGTGACTCCCGATGGAGCAGCGGTTCGGCTGCGCTGCCCTGGCCGCTCCGCGGTGACCGTGCTGACCTGCCCCAGTGGGATTTGGACCAGCGGGACCAGAAAGGGTGGCTCGACGCCGAGAAGGACTTCAAGGCCGCCGTCCAGGCACACGGCGAAGCTGAAGAACGGCGGCTCGCCTATGTGGCGTACACGCGGGCAAAGCATGTGCTGTGGGTTTCCAGCGCCGCCTGGGTCGGCGCCCGCGGCGGAATGGCGGAGATGTCGCCGTTCCTTGCTGAACTCGGACCCCTGGCTGGGATTGGCGAAGCAGCCGGTTCAGTCACGGCAGGCGGCAGCGTGGCGGAAATCCATCCCGACTCGGTGGACGAGGTTTCCCTGCCGCAGGAAAGCCCGCTGACCCAGGACCCCGAGGTGGCCATCTGGCCGTACGATCCGCTGGAAGGACCTGTTGACCCCCGAACCGGGAAGCGGCTCCGCCTTGTCCCGGGGCGGCGGGCGGCCATGGACCGCGCGGCTGCCCGCGTGCTGCAGGAAATTGACCGGCAGGGGACGCAGGCGGTCTCCGGCGCACCCGCTTTGGAGTCCGAAACTGACAACAGCCGCGCACTCCCGCCCTGGGCTGCTGGCTGGTCACGGGAGGCCGGCCTGCTGCTCGAGCGGCGCGCCCGACGCGCAAACAGCCGCGACGTGCACCTGCCGGGACACATTTCCGCTTCCACCCTGGTTGCCCTTGATGAGGACCCCGCGGCAGTACTGCAGCGACTCAGGAGGCCCATCCCTCGGGAGCCAGGCATGTCCGCCCGAAAAGGCACGGCTTTCCACGCCTGGGTGGAGGAGTACTTCGGGACGTCCGGCATGCTGGACATTGATGAAGCCCCCGGATCCGATGACCACATTGACGAGGCCTATGGCCTCGAGGACATGGTTGCCACGTTCAAGGCGTCCGAATGGGCGCACCGGTCGCCCGCCCAGGTCGAAGTGCCGGTCGAAACCCGGATTGGCGACGTCGTGGTCCGCGGCCGCATCGACGCCGTGTTCCGGGACGGCGACGGCGTTTGGGATCTTGTCGACTGGAAGACCGGGCGCCGGCCCTCAGCGGGCCAGCTGAAAACCAAGAGCGTCCAGCTCGCGGTGTATCGGCTCGCCTGGGCCCGCCTCAGGGATGTTCCGGTTGAGCAGGTGCGGGCCGCCTTTTACTACGTGGCAGACAACCAGGTGGTGCGTCCGCACGATCTCGCTTCCGGCGACGAACTGGAATCCATCGTGACGGCCGCCCTGGCCGATCCGGAGGCGTAGGCCGATCCGGAGGCGTAGACCCATGGGAGGTATTTCCGACACGGCAGCGCCGGGGCCTCCCGGCGCTGCCGCTCTGCCGCTCAGTTGGTCTTGGCGTCGACGACCGTGAGGGCCGTGGTGGACGTGTCGTCCGCCGAAAGCACGCGCCGGGACGCTTCCCGGTGGTCCTGCTCTGGATCGTGGTCCCGCGTGCCCGGGTTGTCGTGCCCGTCCTGAGGGCCAGGGGTGTCCTGTTCTTCCTTCCCATCCTGCCTGCCATTGCTGTCGGGCACCACGGTCCGCTGGCCGGGCTCCTCTACGGGGATGGGCGTGACATGCACGGCGGCCAGGGCCGGTGCCGGGATGGGTTCGACAGTGACCGCGCCCCGTGCCGCCGTTGCATGGCCATCCGCCGCCTGCCCGGCAGGGACTGCCGGGGGAGCTGCCGGCACGGGCGGTGCCGACGGCTGCGGCAGGGGCTCCACACTGATTGGCTGTCCGCCGTGCTCGGCGATATCGTCCGCCAGGGTGGCCAGCATGGATTCCGCTTCCGCGATCATGCTGCGGTCGTCGGCCGCGATCCCCTTGACGAGGTATTGGGCCAGGGCGAATTCCGCCGAGAGCGCCGCCCGCCGGAGCAGGTGGTTGTCCGGGGCGTCCCGCCGGTGCTCGCTGTAGTGGCGCACTACGGCGTCCACAAAGTCCTGCTCGTTGGAGGCCACAAGCCACGCAAGGTCATCGGCGGGGTCACCGATCCGCAGATCGGTCCAGCCGGTGACGGCCGTGACCCGGTCCTCCTCGACCAGCAGGTTGTCCTCGTGAAGGTCGCCGTGGACCACGCAGGGATTGAAGCGCCACAGCGAGACGTCTTCCATGGCGTGTTCCCAGCGGCGGAGCAGCAGCGGAGGGATTTTTCCGGTGGTTGCCGCCATGTCGAGCTCATTGAGCCTGCGCTGCCGGAACTCATTCGGCGTGTAACTGGGCAGATCAGCATTGCTGACCAGCGCACGGGGAAGATCATGGATGGCAGCCAGTGCCGTGCCGATCTCCTTCGCGAGCTCCTGCGGGCCGGCCGTGAGCTCCTCGACCGTGCGCGTGGCACCGTTCAGGTGGGAATACACAAACGTGGTCAGGTTCTCCTGCCGTACCGTCCCGGCGACGGTTGGCATCAGAAAAGGCAGTTCGGCCCGGATGGCCGGGGCAAAGGCCCGGAGTACCAGAAACTCCGTCTCAAGCCGGGTGCTGGCCTCTGCATGCCGGGGCGAGCGGACCCGCCAGCGTTTGCCCTCGGAATCGAGGAGGAGTGCCGAGTCGAAGTCCGCGGGGTCGTCCGGGGCGGAACTCACTGCGGTCGGGCTCAGTCCGGGGACTGCCGCGGTTGCCACAGCTGCCAGTTCGATCGGTTCTCTTCTCACGCTTCCACGGTAGATTGACTCACGTCCAAGACAACGATGTGCCGCGGCGAGTCTTGAGATCCGGCGGAAATAACGGCGTTGCGGTGACAGTGCAGCTCCCGGGATTGGGCCGGGGAAATGTGAATTGTCACCCCGAGTCAGTACGGTGGATACATGAGTCATGCGGAGGCCGCTGCGCCGGTCATTCAGCCATCCGGCGGGCGGCGGGAAAATCACCTCCCCGCGGGTAATCTGCCGGCGAACCACTTGTTCGACACCGTGCTTCCCGTGCGTCCGGCCCTCATGAACCGCGGATCCGTGGAGCGGATGAAACCGGGCTTTGTCGACGAACTGATGGCAGCAGGCAAGGCACGGGCAATGGTGCTCTCCGGCCGGCAGGCTCTGGTCCATGACGATGCGCTGGTGCTGGCAAACGCCAGGGAGCTGCGGGAACGCTTGCAGGACGTCGACTCGCAGCCAGCACTGGTCGTCTACCTGGGCTCCGCCCTCAGCACCAGTGCGCTGCCGGAAGGCACTCCGATCCTTCTTTTCATCCTGCCCGAACCGGTGGATCCCGGCTCCGCCGGACTGCCCGCGGATGGCTCATGGGAAGGCTTCCGGGACGTCGCCGCCCGGCTGGACCCCACCCATACGGCGCTCTTCGTCGAGGCGAGCGCCATCGCCAACTGGCATGCCTCCCATACGCATTGCCCCAGGTGCGGCACGCCCACCGCCGTCGAGGCGGGCGGCTGGGTCAGGCGCTGCCCCGCTGACAACTCCGAACACTACCCCCGGACCGATCCCGCGATCATCGTCACCGTGGTGGGTCCGGACGGCCGTCTGCTGCTCGGCGGGGGAGGGCCCCCTGACGCCAAGAACTACTCCACGCTGGCGGGGTTCGTGGAACCGGGGGAGGCCCTTGAACAGGCGGTGGTCCGCGAAATCCACGAGGAAGTGGGCGTGCGGGTCAAGGCGTGCCAGTACCTGGGCTCCCAGTCGTGGCCGTTTCCCGCATCCCTCATGCTCGGCTTCACGGCTGCTACGGACGACACCGAGGCAAGGCCCGACGGCGTCGAGGTCACCCGTGCGCGCTGGTTCAGCCGGGAAGAACTACAGGCGGCAGTGCTGAGCGGGGAGATCGTGATTTCCAGCAGATTGTCCATCGCCCGGTCGCTCATTGAGCACTGGTATGGCGGAGTTATCCAGGACCGGCCCGCAGACGAATGACGCTGCGTGCAGCGTCAGGGCAGCTTGCCTGCCCGCTATCGCCGTCGCCCTGCGCGGGCACTACACCATCCCTCCTTTCGACTGAGCAGCAGAAGTGATTACTGAAATTCCTGACGGCAATGCCTCCCTGGAGGACCGAATCCTTGGCGGCCTCGATGCCGAGCAACGTGAAGTCGCCAGCACCCTGACGGGACCCCTGTGCGTCCTTGCCGGGGCCGGCACGGGCAAGACCCGTGCCATCACGCACAGGATCGCCTACGGCGTGCACTCCGGGGTCTACAGTCCGCAGCGGCTGCTGGCCGTGACGTTCACCGCCCGGGCCGCGGCGGAAATGCGCAGCAGGCTGCGCGACCTGGGAGCAGGCAACGTCCAGGCCCGGACCTTCCACGCCGCGGCGCTGCGCCAGCTTCAGTTCTTCTGGCCGCAGGCGGTTGGCGGGACGCTGCCGAACCTGCTGGACCACAAGGCGCAGATGATCGCAGAGGCAGCCCGCCGGCTCCGGCTGAGCACCGACCGCGCTTCCATCCGGGACCTGGCCTCGGAGATCGAGTGGGCCAAGGTTTCGATGCTCACCCCGGCCAACTACCTTGAGAACGCGCAGGACCGGGGAAACCCGGGCGGCTTCGACCTCACCGCCGTGGCACGGGTGTTCCAGTCCTACGAGGACGTCAAAACCGACCGCAACGTGATCGACTTCGAAGACGTCCTCCTGATCACCGTCGGCATCCTGCAGGAGGATCCCAAGGTGGCCGCCACGGTCCGGGAACAGTACCGGCACTTCGTGGTTGACGAATACCAGGACGTCTCGCCCTTGCAGCAGCGGCTCCTCGAGCTGTGGCTCGGCGGCCGGGATGAGCTGTGTGTGGTGGGCGATGCGAGCCAGACCATCTATTCCTTCACGGGCGCATCGCCCAAGCATCTGCTGGGCTTCAAGGCCATGTACCCCAACGCGAACGTGGTCAAGCTGATCCGCGATTACCGCTCGACGCCGCAGGTGGTCCAGTTGGCGAACGACCTCCTCGCGGGCCGCCGCAGCGGCGGGCCGGTAGCCGATGCCGCCTGGGCCGCCCCGCTGAAGCTGGTCGCCCAGCGGGCCGCGGGCCCCTTGCCGCAGTTCACCGAGTGCTCGGATGACGAAGCCGAGGCGGCAACCGTGGCGCAGAAGATCCGGGCCCTGTTGGATTCCGGTGTTCCCGCGAGTGAAATCGCGGTTCTGTTCCGCACCAACGGGCAGTCGGAAGCCTATGAACAGGCACTTGCATCGGCCGGCATCGGCTACCAGCTGCGCGGCGGCGAGCGCTTCTTCGCGCGCAAGGAAGTGCGCGACGCCATCCTGCAGCTGCGGGCCGCCACACGGGCAGTGGCGGAATCGTCGCCGCAGCCCCTCGGCCAGATCGTCCGGGACATCGTGGCGTCCCTTGGCTATACGGACTCCGCCCCTCACAGCGGCGGCGCGCTCCGGGAGCGCTGGGAATCGCTGGCGGCCCTGGTGGCCCTGGCCGATGAGCTTGTTCTGAGCAGGGGAACCGCGTTCAGCCTCGCGGACTTCGTCAACGAACTGCAGGAACGGTCGCTCGCCCAGCACGCGCCTACTGTGCAGGGCGTTACGCTGGCTTCGCTGCATGCAGCCAAGGGCCTCGAATGGGATGCGGTTTTCCTGGTGGGCCTCTGCGAAGGACTGATGCCCATTTCCTTCGCGGATACTCCGGAGGCAGTGGACGAGGAGCGCCGGCTCCTTTATGTCGGCATCACCCGGGCCAGGGAGCACCTGTCACTGTCATGGTCCACGGCGCGCACGCCGGGAGGCCGGGCCAATCGCAAGCCCTCCCGGTTCCTGGACGGACTGCGGCCGGATTCCGTGGCAACCTCCGCCGCGAGGGGCAAAGGTCCCGCACCGCGCCGCAAGGCCGCTGTTCCCGCGTCCTGCCGGGTCTGCGGCAGCATGCTGTCCACCGGAGCAGAGCGGAAGGTGGGCCGCTGCAGCCAGTGCCCGCCGACGTACGAGGAGCAGACCTTCACCGCCCTCCGGGAATGGCGGCGCGACGTTGCACAGTCTGCTGATGTGCCGGCCTTCGTCGTCTTTACCGATGCGACCCTTACCGCCATCGCCGAGGCACGGCCCTCATCCTTGGAGGAGCTGGCACGGCTGGCGGGGGTCGGCCCGTCCAAATTGGAGCGCTACGGCGAAGCCGTCCTGACAGTCCTTGCCGAAAGCGACGCCCTTTGATGGCGGACGTGCCGCTGAGAACGCACGACGGCGCGCCCGTCGTCGTCCGCCGATCGGCCAGGAGGCGCCGCACGGTAGCCGCGTTTTGGGAGAACGGAACCGCCGTCGTCGCCATCCCGGCAAACTTCAGCAGGGCACAGGAAGCCGAATGGGTGCGCCGGATGCTGGACAAACTCAAGGTCCAGGGGGACCGGCAGTCCAAAGGCGGGCGGCGTCCCGCCACCGATTCTGCCCTTGCCAGCCACGCGGCTGATCTCTCGGCACGCTATCTCGGGGGAAGGGCGGTGCCGACGTCGGTGCGCTGGGTCAGCAACCAGAACTCGCGGTGGGGGTCGGCAACACCTGCTGACGGGTCCATCCGGCTGTCAGACAAGCTCCGGCCCCTGCCGCAGTGGGTCATCGATTACGTTCTGCTCCACGAACTGGCGCACCTGCTGGTGGCCGGACACAACGCATCCTTCTGGCAGCTCCTGGAGGCATACCCTGAAACCGCGCGGGCCAAGGCCTTCCTGGAAGGTGTCTCTTTCGCGACCTCACGGGGATTAACTGCCGACGGGTCCGTCCCAGGGGACTGACCCGTCAGCAGGACTGTCCGGCCGCCTTACTGGCCGCCGTCGTCCTTCTTCGTCCCGTCCGCGTCCTTTGTACCGCCGCCGTCCGCCGTACCGCCGTCGTCCGCAGTGCCCGCCTCGGGAGTATCGAAACCGCCATCCAGGAGCTTCATCAGGGCATCATCCACTTCGCTGTCGCTGGCCTCTGCCAGCTGGCGGCGTCCACTGAAGCCCTTGGGGTCGTCCAGATCCTCGGCGGTGGGCAGCAGGTCAGGGTGCTTCCAGATGGCGTCGCGGCCCTCGATGCCGCGTTCCTGCTTGAGCGAGGCCCACAGCGTTGCCGCTTCCCGAAGCCTGCGGGGACGCAGCTCGAGACCCACCAGCGAGGCGAAGGCATGTTCGGCCGGACCACCGGTGGCACGGCGGCGCCGGACCGTTTCGCGGAGAGCGCCGGCGGAGGGGAGGACCTTCTCCGTGGCCGCCGCGGTGAGTTCATCAACCCAGCCCTCAACGAGCGCCAGCGCTGTTTCCAGCTTCTGGAGGGCCTGCTCCTGCGCCGGAGTCCGCTTGGGCATGAAAACGCCCTGCGACAGCGCCTCCTGGATGCCCTCGGGGTTGCTGGGGTCCAGGTCCCGGGCCAGCTCCTCGATCCTGGACGTGTCGATGTGGATGCCGCGGGCGTACGCCTCGATGGCGCCCAAGAGGTGGCCCCGCAGCCAGGGGACCTGGACGAAGAGGCGGGCGTGCGCCGCTTCACGGACCGCGAGGAACAGGCGGATGTCATTTTCCGGCAGGCTGAGGCCCTCTCCGAATTTGGCCACGTTGCCGGGAAGAAGTGCCATTTCCAGGTCCGCGAGGGGGACGCCGATGTCCGTGGAACTGACCACCTCGGCGGAGAGCGCACCGATGGCCTGTCCCAGCTGCATGCCAAAAATGGCACCGCCCATGTTCTGGAGCATGGAGGAAGCGCCGCCCATCATGGACTTCATTTCCTCCGGCATCTGCTCGGTCATGGCGGTGGACAGCGCGTTGGCGACGCTGTTGGCCACGGGCTCGGTGAGGCGCTTCCACGTCCCGAGTGTCTCCTCGACCCACTCCGCCCGGGACCAGGCCTTGCCGATCAGGCCGGTGGCCGGCAGATCCGTCACCTGGTCCAGCCAGAGCTCGGCCAGCCGGAGGGCCTCATCCACCTCCCTGGACTGGGCCGGGGTCACGGACGGGTCGGTGCTGCTGGCAGCCACCCGCCGCGCATTGTCATGGGCGAGCTTCCAGTTCACGGGCCCCTCGGAGGGCGCGCTCATCATGGCTTGGACCTGCGAGAACATCTGGGCCAGGAGGTTGGGGTCATCGGGCAGCCCCGCGGCCTTGGCCAGTTCGGAGGGGTCGATGTCGCCCATGCCCTTGCCGCCCATGAGGTTCTGCAGCATTTCCGCCAGCGGATCCTTCGGATTGTCGTCGCCGTTGGACGGATTGAGTGGGTTGGAGGTCATGATCCCGCCGATCGTCGGTGTGACTATTGATCACCTTCACGCTACCCCCGCGCGAGAGCGGCTGTCTGCCCAAAGACCGTCCGTTCGCTGTAGGCAAAGAGCTTTAGCCGCGCCCGGACGCGTAGTGTTAGTAGTCGGAATGTTTGCAGGCTGCAGGGCCGTCCGCTTGTTGCAGCCCCAGCGCCGTGGGACGTTGACTGCGGCGCGGAGAGGTCCTTCAGTGACGATAACCAAGGGCGATCAGCCCTCAGACGAGTCCGCGGCTCCTGCCGCGGGCAGCCAATCGGCGGGTACCGCCGGATCAGGCCCTTCCACGCCGCGCGATCCCCGGGTTTCCGCCATGATGCTGTCAGGGCTCATTGCCCTCGTCCTCGGTGTCACCTCCGCCGTGCTGCCGGTCCCGTACGTCGTCGAGTCGCCGGGACCCACGTTTAACACGCTGGGAAAGGACAACGGCAAGCCGGTCATCAGCATCACCGGGCGGGAAACCTATCCGGCCGAGGGGAATCTGAATCTCACCACTGTCTATGTCGACGGCGGCCCTAACGGACCGGTCAGCGTATTCGAAGCCTTCTCAGCCTGGCTCGACGGTTCAAAGGCCGTCTATCCGCAGGAGCTCATCTTCCCCACGGGCCTTACCAAGGAGCAGTCCGAGCAGGAGAGCGCAGTGGCGATGACCACGTCGCAGGAGAATGCCGTGGCCTCGGCGCTGAAGGAACTCAACATACCCTTCGGGCAGAAGCTGGAGGTCGCCGACCTGTCGGAGGGTTCCGCCTCGCAGGGGAAGCTGAAGCCCGGCGATGTCTTCACCTCGATCAATGGCAAACCGATCACCGCACTCGCCGTTGTCCAGGACGAACTGGCGGCCGGAGCGGGTAAGCCCGTCGTCGTCGTCGTGGAGCGCGAGGGCAAGGCCGTCACGGAAACGGTAACCCCCGCCCGTAGCGATTCCGGCAGGTTCATCCTGGGGGTCCTCCTGAAATACCGCTTCACCTTCCCGTTCGACGTCAAGATCTCATTGGAAAAGGTGGGAGGACCGAGCGCCGGCTTGATGTTTGCCCTGGGCATCATCGATACCGTGACCCCCGGCGACCTCACGGGCGGCAAGCACATCGCCGGAACCGGAACCATCTCGCCGGACGGAGTAGTAGGACCCATCGGCGGAGTGGCGGTCAAGATGCACGGCGCCCGGGCGGACGGTGCCACGATGTTCCTCGCACCGGCAGCAAACTGCTCGGAAGTTTCAGGGAATGTTCCAGAGGGCCTGCAGGTGGTTAAAGTCGAGAATCTGGACGAGGCGAGGCGCGCTGTGGAATTGGCCGCGAGTGGCGGGGACACATCGGGTCTTCCCGCCTGCGCAAACAACTAGACTAAAGGCAGGAACTAAGGCCCCTCGCCGCTCGTGGCACTAAATAACAGCCGCTGTCGGGTGTGTGGCGGGCCGAGCAAGCTGATACGTGCTCTGCGCCCACGGTGCAACGCACCATGCATGCTGGTCCCCGGAAACTCAAAAATATGACAAAGCTATGAGGTACAGAGTTTGTCCCGTCCTGCCAGCCCCACCCCGCCCGGAAGACTCCAGCCGAAGCGCGGTGCCTTGACGCCGACGCTCATTGTCGTAGCGCTGGTTGTCGTCGGCTTCATCTTCTTCGCCAACGTATGGACTGACGTCCTCTGGTACCAGCAGTTGGGCTTCTTTGAAGTCTTCCTGACGGAAAACGTGGCAAGAATCAGCATCTTTGCCGCGGGTTTCGCGGTCATGTTCGCCGGTGTGTTCTACGCCATCCGGATCGCGTACCACGCCCGACCGGTATACGCCCCGGACTCCGAAATCCGGGACAACCTCAACCGCTACCAGGCCCAGCTTGAACCAGTGCGGCGGGTGGTCATGGTCGGCCTTCCGGTGCTGTTCGGCCTCTTCGCCGGAAGCGCCGCCTCGAGTCAGTGGCAGAAGGTGCTGCTGTTCTTCAACCAGGAATCCTTTGGCCAGAATGACCCGGAATTCGGGCTGGACATCAGCTTCTACCTCATGACGCTGCCGTTCCTGGGCTTCATCGTCGGGTTCCTCATCAGCGTTGCGGTCGTTGCCGGCATCGCCGGCATCCTGACCCACTACCTGTACGGCAGCATCCGGATCATGGAACGCGGGATCTTCACCAGCCGCGCCGCGCAGATCCACCTTGCCGTGACGGGCGCATCGTTCCTGGTGCTCCTGGGCATCAACTTCTGGCTGGACCGCTACGCCGCCGTCCAGAACAACAGCGGCAGGTGGGCCGGTGCGCTCTACACAGACGTCAACGCCGTCATTCCCACGAAGGCGATCCTGGCTGTTGCTGCCATCCTCGTTGCCATCCTGTTCATTGTTGCCGCTGTCATCGGCAGGTGGCGGCTGCCGCTCATCGGAACGGCGATGTTGGTCATCACCTCCATCCTCGCCGGCGGTGTCTACCCGTGGGTCATTCAGCAATTCCAGGTCCGCCCGTCGGAGCAGACCCTCGAAAATGAATACATCAAACGCAACATCAGCATGACCAGGGCGGCCTATGGCCTCGACCAGGTGCAGGTGGAGCGTTACAACGCCACCACCAACGCCGCCTCCGGTGCGCTGGCAAAGGACGCGCAGACCACCGCCAATATCCGGCTGCTGGACCCGAACCTCATTTCGGATGCGTTCTCCCAGCTTGAGCAGTACCGGCCGTACTACCAGTTCCCGAACGCGCTGAACGTAGACCGCTATCTGGTTGACGGCAAGGTCCAAGACACGGTCATCGCCGTGCGTGAACTCAACCCCGAGGGATTGAGCCCAGACCAGCAGTCGTGGCTGAACACCCACGTCGTTTACACGCACGGCTATGGCGTGGTTGCGGCGAAGGGCAACAAGTTCACTGCCGACGGCAAGCCGGAGTTCCTGCAGTCAGGCATTCCGTCGACGGGTGTCCTTGGCACGGACGAAACGTACGAGCCTCGCATCTACTTTGGCGAGGACTCGCCGGAATATTCGATCGTGGGCGCCCCGGAAGGGGCACCGCATCGCGAGCAGGACCGTCCCTCTGGCAAGGACACGGGCGGCGAGACGCAGTACACATTCACAGGCAACGGAGGCCCGAACGTCGGCAGCTTCCTCAACCGGGTGCTCTACTCGATCAAGTTCCAGTCCTCCGACCTGCTGCTGTCCGATGGTGTGAACCCGGCCTCGCAGATCCTCTACGAACGCAATCCCCGCGAGCGCGTGCAGAAGGTGGCGCCTTACCTGACGGTCGACGGGAACGCCTATCCCGCCGTCGTTGACGGCCGGGTCAAGTGGATCGTGGACGGCTACACCACGAGCCAGTACTACCCGTACTCCCAGCAGGAACAGCTGTCGGATGCCACCACCGACTCGCAGACCACGGCGGGACGCACAGTGGCCCTGCCCAACAGTTCGGTGAACTACATCAGGAACTCGGTGAAGGCCACCGTCGACGCGTACGACGGCTCCGTCACCCTGTACGCATGGGACGACAAGGACCCGCTGCTGAAGGCCTGGCAGAAGGTTTTCCCGACGTCACTGAAGCCGTACTCCGAGATGTCTGCCGCCGTCATGAGCCACGTCCGGTACCCGGAGGATCTGTTCAAGGTGCAGCGCGAACTGCTGGGCCGCTACCACGTGACCGACCCGGTCAGCTTCTACAAGAACGACGACGCCTGGAGCGTTCCGAACGACCCCACGGTTTCAGAGGACGTAAAGCAGCCCCCGTTCTACATGTCCCTACAGATGCCCGGCCAGGAGAAACCCGCATTCCAGCTGACGTCGTCCTTCATTCCCCAAGTGGTTGACGGCAACGCGAGGAACGTCCTGTACGGCTTCCTGGCGGCCGACTCGGATGCCGGCAGCCAGAAGGGCGTGAAGGCAGAGTCATACGGAAAGCTCAGGCTCCTTCAGGTGCCGCCGGAAGCACAGGTGCCCGGGCCGGGCCAGGCGCAGAACAAGTTCAACTCCGATCCGACAGTTTCGCAGGCTCTTAACCTGCTCCGCCAGGGCGCCTCGGATGTCTTGAACGGCAACCTCCTCACGCTTCCTGCCGGCGGAGGCCTGCTGTACGTCCAGCCGGTGTACCTACGCTCCACCGGTGAAACGTCCTACCCGACACTGCAGCGCGTGCTGGTTGCCTTTGGCGACAAGATCGGCTTTGCCCCCACCCTGGACGAGGCCCTGAACCAGCTCTTCGGCGGTGACTCCGGAGCCGCGGCCGGTGACTCGGCCAACAACGGGCAGACACCTCCGGCTCCGGGCGGAGGAGGGACTCCTGCCCCGGGAACAACCGACGCCCGCGCCGAACTGAAGGCCGCCCTGGCGGAGGCCAACGCAGCCATCAAGGCCGGGCAGGAAGCTCTGGCCAAGGCCGACTTCGCAGCCTACGGCGAGCAGCAGAAGAAGCTGAACGCGGCACTGCAGAAGGCCATCGACGCCGAGGCGAAGATTGCCGCAACCACCCCGGCCTCGGATCAGTCCCCGCCGGCCACCCCGGCCCCGACCCCGAGCAGCTGAGCAGGTGAGCACCTGAACCGACTGGCAGTCGGGCAGGTGCCAGGACGCTGAACTGAGTCACCAATAGTGAAGGCCCGCCGTCGGCTCCCGTGAGGGAGCGGCGGCGGGCCTTTCCTGTTGGCCTGAAGTCTGCCTGCTGCAGGGGGCAGCGGCCAGAGATGCAGATCACGTCGCCTCGATTTGGCCTGCTGTTCACCGGCCGGTAGAGTTGTTCTTGCGACGCGGGGTGGAGCAGTTCGGTAGCTCGCTGGGCTCATAACCCAGAGGTCACAGGTTCAAATCCTGTCCCCGCAACTGAAAGAAGGCCCGGATCACCGTCAGGTGGTCCGGGCCTTTTGCTGTCCCTGAGGACTGTTGAAGACTGCCAGAGCGTAAGCCAGGGGTGCGGTCCGGGGAGTGGCGTCGGCGGCCGCAAAAGTAGGGTAGAGTTGATCAAGCGACGCGGGGTGGAGCAGTTCGGTAGCTCGCTGGGCTCATAACCCAGAGGTCACAGGTTCAAATCCTGTCCCCGCAACCAAAGACAAAGCCCTGGCCGGTGTGAACCGGCCGGGGCTTTTCGTTTCCCGGTAGCTTTTGTTCACGTTCTGGCACTTCCTAGTATTCTCTTCGCAGGGCCCGGAGTGTTTCGGCCGGGGCAGTTGCCCGTCTCAGTCATTCTCGAGAGGAATGTAGTTTCGATGTCCACAACGAAGAACAAGTCCGGCACGGCGAAAGGCAAGCGGTCCAGGCTCTACTGGACGGTGCCGGCGGTCCTCGTGGCCGCAGTGCTGGTGGTTCTGCTCGCAAAGTGGGCCACGGGCCTTTCCGGCGTTCAGTCCTACCTGTCGGACTACCCGGGACATTCCGAACTTCCGGGCGGCGCGCCGGTCGGCTTCCCGGCCTGGCTCGGCTGGCAGCACTTCCTCAACGCCTTCCTGCTGCTGCTCATCATCCGCACGGGCTGGCAGGTACGGACCACAACCCGTCCGGGCGGCTACTGGACGCGGAACAACAAGGGCCTCATCCGGACCAAGACCGCCCCCACGAAGATCTCCCTGGAGCTCTGGTTCCACCTGACCCTCGATGTTCTGTGGATCCTCAACGGCCTCGTTTTCGCGGTCCTGCTCTTCGCAACAGGCCAGTGGATGCGCATTGTGCCCACAAGCTGGGACGTTTTCCCGAATGCGCTGTCGGCTGCACTGCAGTATGCGTCGCTGGACTGGCCCACCGAGAACGGCTGGGTGAACTACAACGCACTGCAGCTGCTGGCTTACTTTGCCACGGTCTTCATCGCGGCCCCGCTTTCCTTCATTACAGGACTGCGGATGTCAGCGGCCTGGCCCAAGAAGGCGGCCGGGCTGAACAGGGCCTTCCCGATCGAAGCGGCGCGCGCCATCCATTTCCCCGTGATGGTCTACTTCGTCGCGTTCATAGCGGTGCATGTGTTCCTCGTGCTGGCGACCGGCGCGCTGAGGAATCTGAACCACATGTACGCCGCGAGCGACGACGCCGGCTGGGCCGGCTTCTGGATCTTCGCCGCGTCAGTCGCAGTGATGGTCGCGGCATGGTTCCTGGCCAGGCCGCTGTTCCTGCGCCCCATTGCTTCCCTGATGGGCAAGGTCACCAGCCGCTGACCGCAGACGCCGCAAGCGCCTTCTTAGCCGTCCTTTAGCTGCCGGTAGGCGTCCAGCGCCCGTGCACGTGACTCCTGCAGCCCCACGAGCGGTGCAGGATAGCGCTCGGCAGCTGTGGCAGTGATGCCCTGCCCGGTGGCCCATTCCTTGATGGCGGCGTCCACGGTCCGTTCGGCAAGGCCGTGGCCTCTGTTCCACAGAAGCGTCCCTGCTTCCGTCTCCTCGGCCAGGCCACGGAGCACGGCAGGGGCCGCGGCGCCGGCGGAGCAGCAGGCGGGCGCCTTTGGATTCCAGTTCCGCGGAAAGCCGGGCCAGTGAATGGTGGAGCCACCATTTCGCCGCTCCGCCCAGCGGACGGATGCCAGGGGAGTCCTCATCCAGGATGTAGACCAGTCATCCTGTCCGGGCGTGAGGCTGCGGCGGAAAGGGCCGGGTTGTCGTCGAGGCGAAGGTCGTCCCGGAGCCAGTCAATCGTTGAAGCCATGGCCCAACGCTACATGCCGCGGGTACGGAGAAGGCCGGGATCCTCAGATCCCGGCCTTCTCCGTACCAACTATTCTGCTCTTCGTTCCTACACGCTGCTCTGAGTTCCTGCGCGCGTTCCGGGGTCCTACAGCTTGTCGAAATCGGCCTCGTCGACGGTCGAACCGACATCTGCCGAACCGGACGCCGCACCCCCCGCGCCGATGGCAGGCTTGGCCCCGCCGGACTTCAGCGCAGCCAGGCGGGCCTCAATCTCGGTCTGCTCGCCAAGGTCTTCAAGCTGGTTGAACTGGGCATCGAGGCTCGACGCGGCGAGCTCCTGCTGGCCGAGTACTTTTGCTTCCTCGCGGCGGATTTTTTCTTCAAAGCGGCCCACTTCGCTGGTGGGGTCCATGATGTCAATGCTCTTGAGGGCGTCGTGCACCTGGGACTGGGCCGCCGCGGTCTTGGAGCGGGCCACCAGTTCGTTGCGCTTGCTGGTGAGCTGGTTCAGCTTGCCCTTCATCTGGTCCAGCCCGGTCTTGAGGCGGTCCACAACCTCCGCCTGCGACGCGATGCTGGGCTCGGCGGCCTTGGCCTCGTTCTCAGATGCGATCTGTCGCTGAAGCGCCACCTTGGCCAGGTTGTCGAACTTCTGGGCGTCAACGGTGTCGCCGGCGCTGCGGTACTCATCGGCCTTGCGCGACGCTGCCAGAGCCTTGTTGCCCCAGTCCTGGGCGTTCTTCACATCTTCGTTGTAGTCCTGCTGCAGCATCCGAAGGTTACCGATGGTCTGCGCCACTGCCGACTCGGCTTCGGCGATGTTGTTGGTGTAGTCCCGCACCATCTGGTCCAGCATCTTCTGCGGGTCCTCGGCCTGATCGAGCAAGGAATTGATGTTCGCCTTTGCGAGCTGCGCCATGCGGCCAAAAATGGACTGCTTAACCATGGTGTTACCTTTCGTCCTGCTCAGTTTTCCCACTGAATCCAGTGATCAGTTGATATACCGCTTCTACCCGCCGTCCGGAAGGGCCCGGGCCGGCGGAGTCTCTTTGCGGGCTAGAAGTCCCCGCCTCCGCCGAAGTCGCCGCCCCAGTCTCCGCCGCCGCCGTCTCCGCCTCCGAAGCCGCCGCCATCGCCGCCCCAGCCTCCGCCGTCGCTGTGGCCGCCGCCCCAGCCGCCTCCGCCGCCGCCGTTCAGGATGGAGTTGATCAGGATCCCGCCCAGGATGGCGCCGCCGAGGCCTCCGCCTCCGCCGCCGCCGAACATGCCGCCACGGCCGTAGCCCTGGTTGGCGTAACCGCCGAAGTTGTCGACGTCGGATTGAGCCACGTGCGCGGCCTGGGCAGCCAGGGCGTGGGCCTGCTGGGCGTAGGTGAGAGCCGTGACGGGGTCATTCCGTGAAATGGACAGCGCGTAGTCGAGGTTGCGCTGTGCTTCTGCGAGCCGGGTCCTGGCTTCCGTCCCCACGCCGCCGCGCCGTGCGGTGATGTAGTCCGAGGTGGCGCTGATCTGCGCCTGCGCGGACATGATGGTCTGCTGCAGCGAGGCCTGCGCACGGCGGGCCTGCTCCTGCTGGTCGCGTATGCCACTCAGCGAACGGTCCAGCGACTGGTGGGCGGTTTCCACCCGCTCAAGCGTGGCGATCGGGTCGATCCGGCCACCCTGGATCTCGGTTTTCACCTGCGCGAGAGCCGCCTCGACGCCTGCCACGGGACCGGCCAGCTCCGGGTGTGCACCGGACTGGATCAGGGCCTTGGCCTGGGCCAGGTCCTGGGAGGTATCCACGACAGCGGCCTCGAGCCCCTTCTGGGCCTCGTCCAGGTTGCCGGACACCTTCGAAATGGCGTCGAGGAGCACGTTGGTCTGGTGCAGGCTTTCCTCAGCGGCGCGGACGGCTACAGCGGCCAGGCTTCCCTCGCCCGCATCCAGCTTCTCGCGCGCGGTGCTGCTGGCGTTCTGCACGAAGGCCAGCCGTTCCTTGGCCTGGGTGATGTTGTCCGCCACCTGGACGAGTGCGCTCTCGGCGTACTTGCCCCGCAGCTCGGAGAGGGTTCGCTCAGCGTTGGTGATCTTCGCGTCGGCGGCGGCTGCCCCGGAGTCAACGGCGGCCAGCGCCTGCGGCGCGTTCTTTTCGAGTTCGCGGAGGGAGTCGAAGTCGGCCTTCTGTTCCTGCAGGGACGCCAGGGCAGCTTCCGAGCGGCGGATAATCTCGCCCAGCCAGGTGCGCTGCTGCTCTTCGGTGTCCGGGATGTGGTCGTCCAGCTGCTGCTGCAGCTTGAACGATTCGGACATGTGGGCTTTGGCCTCCTCGAGCGCCTTCGTGAAGTTTCCGACGGCGGCCTCGCCATACTGCGCCTCGGCGAAGCCAAGTTCCTGCTCGCTCGACTTGATGGCGTCGTCGGCTTCGATCAGCAGCGAACCGCTCTTGCGGCGGAGTTCCTCAACGCTGAGCGAAGCAAGGGGATCGAGCTCGGCGCCCTGCGGACCGTAGCTGGCACTGGAGGCCTGGGCGGCCTTCTTGCGCCGGTTGCGGAGGTACAGGTACGTTCCCGCTCCGCCGGCGGCCACAACACCCACACCAACAAGCACTGCGGCGCCCGCACCGTCGCCGGACGGAACGTTGCCGCTTCCGCCGCCGGCTGCGTCGCCGATGGCAGCTGCGGCATTGATAGCCGCCTGGGCGTAGTCACCGTTGCGGAGCTGGGGATCAACTGCCTTGTCCCGGATGTTGTCCCGCTGGGCGTTGGTGATTTTGCTGTTCGATGGCTTGCTCAGCTGGTACTGCCGCGTATCGGTCGCCACGGTGAGCAGCATCGTGTTCGCGCCCAGATTCGCTTTTTTGGCGACGTCGGCAGCCCACGCGACACGGTCTGTGGGGTTCTCGAATTTTTTGACGTACACGACATGCAGTGTCATGGCGTGGTCCGTGCCGAGTTTCTTGATGGCCGTTTCGACGTCGGCCTTCTTGCCGCCGAGTACACCGGCGGTATCGACAATTTTGGTGACAGGATCGAGTGTGACCGGGTTCTCGGCCCAGGCTGCTGTGGCGGGAAACGCCAGCATTCCAGTCAGGCCGATCACAGCGAATACACGTTTCAACATTGACCGCATGGCAACCCTTCAGCACGCCGCGACTGGTTCAGGATGAAACAGCCGTCTCAGAATGCAGCAGCGCCCCCACGCCGGGTGTAAAGCCGCAGGTCGCTGTGGCAATTCTTCTTGATTCTATGGTGCACCAAAGGGGCCGTCCACGGCCGGGAATATGCCACCAGCGAAAAGCGCTTTCACGCATGCGGGACCGCCAAAATCGCAGGGTCGTTGCGCGCTCAGGAAGCTCACAGCAAACGCCCGTCCAAGTTTCAGTCAGATCGTCCATAGTTAATACAGACAAGGATGAAAGGAAGTCCAATGACTGAGAACCCACTACCGGGGTCAGCTCCTGAGAACCGAGATCCTGCAGGGCGGCCCGCTGATCAGACGGCTCGGCCGGCGCGCCCGGAGGGTCTCCAGCAGGGGGAAAACCAGGACAGCCAGGAAACCCGGGATCTCCAGGAGAACCCGACCCTGCGGCTGGACCGGCCGGACGAAGCGGGGGACAGCCGGGGCCACGGACCCCACGGGCCTGGCAACGGGCAGCACCAGCCCAGCACCGGACCGCGTCCCGAATACCCGCAGCATGCTCCCTTCTATGGCCAGCACTCCGGTCCTGCGACCCAGCAGTTCGCTTCTGCGCCGCAGCATGCACCCCAGCACGCCGGCGCGCACGGCCACCAGCCCGTGCACGCCCAGTACGCCGCCCACTCCGCCTTTCCGGACACCCGCGCTAACGCCCCCAAACGCAAGGCCACCTTTGGCGTGGGCACCCTGGTTGCCAGCATCCTCGCCGCAGGCCTCGTGGGCGGCGGCGTGGCAACGGTAGGTGCCGGAAATCTGTTCGACGGCGGGACCGCACCGACAGTCAGCACAGGTAGCCAGCCCGGGACTGTCATCGTCAACAACAAGGATGACGTCAACGCCATCACGGCGGCGGCCACCAAGGCAACGCCGAGCGTTGTCACCATCAAGGCCACGAGCGGCAGCGAAGGCGGCACCGGCTCGGGCGTCATCATCGACGACCAGGGGCACATCCTGACGAACACCCACGTGGTGACGCTGGACGGCACCGTCGCCAACGCGGACATTGAAATACGGACCAGCGAGGGCCGGGTTCTGTCCGCGAAACTCGTTGGAACTGACCCGCTGTCCGACCTCGCCGTCATCAAGGTGGACAACGCCTCAGGACTCACCCCCGCCACGCTGGGCGATTCGAGCAAACTGAACGTCGGCGATACCGCGGTGGCGATCGGCTCGCCGCTTGGCCTCAACGGCACAGTCACCGACGGCATCGTCTCTACCCTCAATCGAACCATCAGCGTCGCTTCCTCGGCAGCGCCCAAGGACGGTCAGGACAGCTCCCAGGGCGGTGACCAGGGCTTCGAGTTCGCGCCTCCGGGCCAGGGGCAGGGCCAAAGTTCGGCGAACAAGGGCTCAATCGCCATCAACGTGATCCAGACAGATGCCGCCATCAACCCGGGCAACTCCGGCGGTGCACTGGTGAACAGCAAGGGTGAGATCATCGGCGTCAACGTGGCCATCGCATCGGCCGGCGGCAGCTCGGCGGCGACCGGGACGGGCAACATCGGCGTCGGCTTCAGCATCCCGATCAACCACGCCAAGCGCGTGGCCCAGGAAATCATCGAAAACGGCAAGGCCACCCATGGCCAGCTCGGAGTCAGCGTCAAGGAGAAGTCCTCCACGGATTCGACCACGGGCTTCTCCATTGGGGCGGATGTCGCCACAGTGGAAGCGAATTCCGCGGCTGCCAAGGCAGGCATCAGGGTCGGCGACGTTGTCACACGCTTCAATGACCTTGCCATCAGTGACCCGAACCAGCTCACCGCGGCAGTCCGCGAGCAGCCGGCAGGTGCCTCGGTCAAGATCACCATTCAGCGGAACGGTCGCGAACAGCAGCTCGACGTGACATTGGGAGCCGCAGCCGAACAGTAGGGCAACTCCCGCAGAAGCGCTACCTGCGACGGCGGGACCCACCGGAAAGGTGGGTCCCGCCGTCGTTGTGCGTCAGTCCAGGCGCCAGGCTGACACAGGCGTTAACACGGGGCGGCATCGGCACGCCCCTATATGGTTAGCTAGGAGCTACCCGTACCCCGGGCGTTCCGCGGCCATGACCTCACCCGGCTGGCTATCCACAAGCATGGAAGGCTGCTGTAAATACAGTGGAAGAGACATTGAAGATCATCGTCCTGGTCAAGCATGTGCCGGACGCCCAGTTTGACCGGCACCTCACTGGCGAGGGCCACACGACAGACCGCGACGAGAGCATCCTGTCCGAGCTGGACGAATACGCCCTGGAGGCGGCGCTGCAGCTGATCGAGGCGCGCGGCGGAAGCAAAGCCGGCAACAAGGTGATCGCGCTCAGCATGGGGCCGGCAGGCGCCGTGAACGCCATCAAGAAGTCCCTGCAGATCGGGGCCACAGAGGGCGTTCACCTCACGGATGAAGCACTCACCGGTTCGGACGCCGCCGCCACGTCCCTCGCACTCGCGGCCGCAGTCCGGCACCTCGGCGCTGACACCCCCGTGGACCTGGTCCTCACCGGCATGGCGTCCACCGACGGTGAAACATCCCTCGTGCCGGCCCAGCTCGCCGAGCGTCTCGGACTTCCGCAGGTGACCTTCGCTTCCTCCCTGGAGGTCGACGGCGGACGGGTCACCGCGCGCCGTGACGCGGACACCCACTCCGAAACCGTGGAGGCCTCCCTGCCCGCAGTGGTCTCGGTGACGGACCAGATCAACGAACCCCGCTATCCCAACTTCAAGGGCATCATCGCCGCCAAGCGCAAGAGCATCACCACGCTTTCGCTGGCTGACATCGGAGTCGATCCGTCCCAGGTGGGCCACGCCGGATCGTGGACCACAGTGACGTCGGCCGAGGAACGCCCGCCGCGCACGGCCGGCACCATCATCACGGACGAAGGCGACGCCGGCATCAAGCTGGTGGACTTCCTGGCCGCCCAGAAGCTGCTCTGAGAGGGATCACATCACATGGCAAACGCACTTGTATTCATTGACAACCCGGGCCAGGCCCTCAAGAAGAGCACCCTGGAACTCCTCACCATCGCCCGTTCCCTCGGGGAGACCGCCGTCGCGGTCAACGGCGAACTTCACGACGACGCCGCCGCCACCCTGGCTGCCTACGGTGCCGCCGCCGTCTACCGGCCGTCCGCGCAGGACCTGGACGACTACCTCGTGGCCGCCAAAGCGGCGTTCGTGGCGGCTTCGGTCGACAAGTCCGGCGCCACAAGGGTGCTGCTGGAAAACTCCCCCGAGGGCAAGGAAATCGCGGCGCGGCTCGGAATCCGCTTGAGCGCCGGTGTGATCACCGATGTCGTCGCAATCGACGCCGACGGCACCGCCCACAAGTCTGTGCTGGCGGGGTCCTACGCCACCGCGGCGAAGGCCACCACGCCTGTCAGCGTGTTTTCGGTCAAGGCCAACAGCGTGAACCCCGAGCCGGCTGCCGCGCCGGCAACGCCCGAAACCGTGACGGTTGACGTTCCCGCCGATGCGGCCGCCACGGCTGCCCGGATCACCGCCCGCGAGCAGAAGGTCGCGAGCGGACGCCCGGACCTCACGGATGCACGGATCGTGGTGGCCGGCGGCCGCGGCCTGGACGGGGACTTCACCCCTGTCGAGGAACTGGCTGACGCACTCGGCGCAGCAGTGGGAGCATCCCGCGCGGCCACCGATGCGGGCTGGATCAGCCACGACGCCCAGGTGGGCCAGACCGGCAAGGTCGTCTCCCCGCAGCTCTACATCTCAGCGGGAATCTCCGGTGCCATCCAGCAGAAGGCCGGCATGCAGACGGCCAAGGTCATCGTTGCCGTGAACAAGGACGCTGAGTCGCCGGTGTTCGAAATCGCGGACTTCGGCATCGTCGGCGACCTCTTCAAGGTACTCCCGCAGGCCACTGAAGAAATCAAGAAGCGCAAGGGCTGATTCCTTGACCGCCCAAGCTCCAGCACAGAGCCCGTTCAACCCGGACAAGCACCGGGTTGAACGGGTGCTCTGTTTCGCGGCCCATCCTGACGACATCGACTTTGGTGCCGCAGGCACCATCGCTGCCTGGACCGCCGCCGGCGTCGAGGTCAGCTACTGCATCATGACCGACGGCGACGCGGGCGGGTTCGACCCGGCCCACCGGGAAGAAATCGTTGCCCTGCGGGCGGCCGAGCAGGAGCGCGCAGCAGCGCTCGTCGGGGTCACCGACATCCACTATCTCCACGAACGGGACGGGTTCCTCGAACCGAACCATCTGGTGATGTGGGGAGTGGTGAAGCTGATCCGTGAAATCCGTCCCGACGTCGTGATGTCCCTGCATCCCGAGCGCAACTGGAACCGCATCCAGAAGAGCCACCCCGACCACCTGGCAGTGGGCGAGGCGGTGACGCGGGCGATCTACCCCGCCGCGGAAAACCCCCACGCGTATCCAGAACTCGCGGAGTCGGGGCTGGATGCCTACAAGGTCCCGTGGCTTTGGCTGTTTGCCGGGCCGGAGGAGCGGGAAAACCATTTCGTTGACGTCACTGAGCATGTGGAGAGCAAACTGGCCGCGCTCCATGTCCACGTCAGCCAGCATCCCGATGCCACCGCCATGGAGAACACGGTGCGGAACGGCATGGTGCTCAACGCGCAGCGTGCCGGACTGCCCGAAGGGCGCAGCGCCGAGGCATTCCACGTCGTCGCCATCAACGGCCCGGGAACGATCGCCGGCTTTTAGGCCAAGGCGTCAACACCGGCGCGATGCCGGATGCCGACGCGCCGCTCAGGCATTGAGCGGTGCGTCAGCGACCGTGGGCGATGTTGGGGCAGCTGAACCGCCGGCCGGTTCCACGGTGATGCCGAGCGCGGCAGCGGAACTGATGCCCTTGACCACTGCAGGCTTTGACAGTGCTTCCTCGTCCATGAGCCCCTGGGAAACCGGAGTGGATCCGTCCTTCGGAATCAGCCACATCTGGTACACCTTGCCGGGCGGGGGCGCGGGTACGTCCTTCATTCGTACGACCAAAGCGTCCTTCGACGACGATATGGACACGGTGGCCGTGCCGCCGCCGCTGACCTCGACGGTCGCTTGGCGCACGTCCTGCGCCTGGAGGACCTGGGTCAGCGGATCATTCTGGTTGGCCATGTACGCGCCGACGCCGACGCCGCCCAGGGCGATGACGGCGGCTGCAGCAACGCCAATGAGCCAGTTCCGCATACCGGAGGCCCGGCGCCGGTTGTTACGGCGTTCCCGGGCTGCAGCAAGATTATCCGCCGCAGGTGGCTGTGCGGCCGGTGCCGCAGCATGCTCCGCGGCAGGCTTCTCCGGAAGCTGGGCGACTATCCGGCCGAAGAGGTCTGCGGGAGGTTCCTCCTCTGCGGCGAACGCGATGGCCAGTGTCTCCCTGGCCTGGCGGACGCGTTCATTGAAGGACTCGCGCTCGGACTCCGGAGCGGTTCTGACGTACTCTTCGATGGCCCGCCGCTCCGCGTCACTCACGGCATCCAGGGCATAAACTTCGGCGAGTTCCACCGCGCGGCCGGCGGTCAGGTCAGTGGAAATGTCGGCAGCGAACCCCCGAGGCATCCGGCGGCCGTTCGCATCGTTCGTTTCGCTCATTTCAACTCACCCCCAAGCAGTTCTTTAGTCGAATCAGTCCGTCGCGGATGCGGGACTTGATGGTAGGTATGGCAGCGTCGAGCTTTTCCGCAACTTCCCGGTAGGTCAGTCCGCCGTAATAGGCAAGCCGCACGGATTCCTGCTGCGTTTCCGTAAGCGTTCCCAGACACCGCGCCACGGCTTCGGCTTCCAGTCTGCTGTCCACCTCATCAGCCACGGAATCGTGGTCGATGTCCTGGCTGCTGGCGCCGTACCTGGCCTCACGGTCACTGGAAGACTGCGATGACCGCACCTTGTCCACGGCACGCCGGTGGGAGATGGTCATGAGCCATGCCAGGGGACTTCCGCTGGCGGAGTCGAATTTGGCGGCGTTTTGCCAGACCTGCAGAAAAACCTCTTGGGTGGCGTCTTCGCTGAGCTCCGGATCGATCAGGACGCGCCTGGCCATGCCATATACCCGGCGGGAGGTCAGCCGGTAGAACTCGGCGAAGGCCTGCTGGTCGCCGGTGGCGATGCGCTCCAGCAATGCCGCCAGCTGGCCGTTCAGGTCAACGGAGCTGCCTGGCGGCGCTGGGGCGCCAAGCTTCGGCGCGTTGGGAGTTTCCATCACTGTCAAGCATAGGTCTCCGGACGTCCCCTGTGGGCCCCGCCCGGAGACGGCAGCACTGTTGCGGGCAAAACCCGGTGTTGGCTTGCCCGGACGTAGTGTTTTCACCTGCCGCTCCTCATCCCTGGGATCTGACCTCAGCAGTGATTCGGTGCGGGTGGCGCATCGGATGGGTGCCTGGGCGGTGTCAGAGCTGGACGTTGTCAGACCGCGCCCCCCTCAGACCTGGTCCGTCAGACCTTGCCCGTCAGCCTTGCCCGTCAGACCTTGGCGCCGGCGAAGCCCTGCTGGCGCCACGCCTCGTACACTGCGATGGATGCGGCGTTGGCCAGGTTCAGTGACCGCAGGGAGGGCAGCATGGGCAGCCGCACCCTCGAGGTCACGTGGGGATCGTTCTTCACATTTTCCGGCAGGCCCACCGACTCCGGGCCGAACAGCAGCACGTCGCCTGGCCGGTACGCGATGTCCGTGTACGACTTTTCGCCGTCGGACGTGAAGGCAAAGACCCGCTCCGGCTGCAGGGCTTTCCATGCAGACTCGAGGTCCGGATGAACGGTCACGACTGCAAGGTCGTGGTAGTCGAGCCCAGCCCGGCGCAGCTTTGCATCCGAGAAATCGAAGCCCAGCGGCTCAACGAGGTGGAGTTCGGCCCCCGTAATGGCAGCAAGGCGTATCGCGTTGCCGGTATTGCCGGGGATTTCAGGGGTATGGAAGAGGATGCGGAACACTGTTCAATCCTAGTACCGGGAGAGTCTTGGACCGGTTCTGGCTCAGTGCATCCCCCTCAGCAGCCTGGCCAGCACCGGGACGTTGACAGTGTTGGGGGCCGGGCCGGAAGCGAGGAATTGCTTGAGGCCCCTGGCGAGCCCTGCGGCGTTCACCACCTGCACCACGTCGGAGGAAGCACGGGACCGCCGGTGGTGGTCGATGACCGGTTCGTGAAGGTTGCCGTCGGGGCTGTGGACCACGGTCCAGCCGGTTACGTTCAGTTCGGGGAAGATGTCCTGCATCGCCCAGACAACATGCGTCAGCTGCGGGGGAGCGATGGACCGGCTGCCATGCTTCAGCGTTGCCCCGTCCCAGGCGTAGGCGCCTTTGGGCAGGAGCATGGACCCGATCAGGGCAAGCCGGTAGCCCGAGAGTACTGCGTGATCGATGTGGCTGTTGTCAGCGGGAGACTGCAGCCCGTTGACCAGCCGGGCTGCCGGAATGGCCGGGAGGACCTGCCGGCTGATGAGCTGGACAGTGCGCATTTCCCGCTGGATCCGGGCTTCGGCTCCGAAGATGCCACGCTTCCTTGGCATCCCGTGGACCTGCCGGCTGGCCACGTCGAAGGGGATCAGCGGGACAGCGCCGGGCGAATCAAACGGAGGCACGTAGACCGGATCGTCGCCGGACGTGTTCCGCGGAGTACCGGGCCGGTGGATCGTCGCAGAGGCATGGCTTCCTGCCGCCGGCGCATCAAAACGGGCCTCGTCCGCGCCCTCCCTGCTCCGGTGCCTGGCTCCTGTCGCATAGGAGCGGTCGTAGGCAGCGCGTCGCCGGGGGTCGATCAGCGTTTCATAGGCAAGGGTGACCTGCCGGAAGGCGGCGGCATCACCGCCGTGGTCCGGATGCGAGACCCGTGCTGCCCTGCGGTAGGCCACCTTGATCTCTTTGTCCGTGGCGGTCACGGGGACGCGGAGTACCTCGTAATGGGAGCTGTTTCCCTCGGTCAAGCACGGTCCTTCGGTTGATGTTGCCAGCGCACGCACGCCGCCCGGTCTGCCAAGCATATCGGCCGGCATTGCCGGACTAGTCAGACAACGTCCATGCCTGTAGCCCGGGTTCCCGGCCGGCCATAAGGGCCGGCCGGCGGCGTTTAGACTCTTCGAAGGACCAAGGCGCCCGGGCTTCTGCCGGATGCCCATTCGCGGAGGAAATTGTGAGGTGTTGATGGCCGGGCTTAGCGATCCGCGCCGCAGTGGCCCGGCGGGCAGGCGGTCCTTCCAGAGGGGGCGGGCGCTTGCCGCGAGGGCAGTGCTGGCCGCGGTGGCCGTCACTGTGCTGGGCGCATGCAGCGTGGGGGTCCCCGATCCCGGTGCCCGGGAGACTGCGCCTGCCAGCCGGCGGCCCGCCGCTCCCACCGTTACCCCCGGTCACGACGCCGCCGCCGTCGCCGCGCGCAGCATGCCGTTTTCCGCCGGCTCCACGTTGGCCCGTGGCGTTCCCGTGCAGGTGTCTGAGGGCCTGGCGGAAGCGCCGGGTTGGCGGCGGACCGGGACCCCGGCCGGAGGCGCCAGCGAGTACAGGAAATCCGACGGCTGCCTGGCTGCGGCCAAGGTCCGGACCAACCAGTGGCCGCTTGTGGCAGGCAACGACCGGGAATCGACGGAAAGGCTCTTCGCCTATCTCGATCCCACCATCCTGCCGAAGTATTTGAAGGCGGACGTCCTCCGCTGGGGCGGGGAGGCTGGCAAGCCGGGACCGACCGTTGATGTGCTGGTCTTTGAGCGTGCGGCCCTGCCCAAGGGCAGGGCCACCATGCTTGCCAGGGTCTTCGGCCAGGCGGGTTCATCCGTTTTCGTCACGCTGGCCTGCCCATCGGCTCCCGCTCTTGCCGCCGCCCGGGGAGATGTTGGACGCTGGCTGGCGGTTGAGCCGCCTGCTGAGTAGCTGGCGGCTACTTTCCCGAGGCCACGGCAATCCGGTTCAGGGCGACTGCACCCACGAAGAGGCCGAAGTCGCGCAGGGCAACGTCATAAAAGTTGCCCAGGATGAGCAGGTTCACGATGATCCCCAACAGCCAGGCCGCCACCACCAGCGAGCCGATCCGGGGACGGAATGCGACCAGCAGCCCTGCGAGGACTTCCACGACCCCCACGGCATACATGAAGGTCTGCCCAGATACCGGGATTACCGCCGTCGCAACAGGAGCAAGATAGATCGGCCAGTCGGTGAGCAGGTTGAGGAATTTGTCCAGGCCAAAGAGGATCGGTGCCACCGTGAAGACGGTTCGCAGCAGCAGGAATGCCTGGCGAGCCGGCTCCTGCACCAACGATCCGGTGGGGCCCTTTCCGATCAATGCTGATGTTTTCATGACACGCTCCTTCTAAAAGTAGGTAGCTTGATTTTAGATCTCTTGCGAGGGTTTAGCAATGAATTTTGTTTTTAGAGATACGCTGGAGTCATGACCCGTGAATCAGGTACGAAGCTGTCGTGGGGGGAGCGGTTCGCTGCGCTCGCGTCGCTGGGGGATGCGACCCGGCGGCGCCTCTTCGAGTACGTCGCCTCAGCGCCCTCGGCCGTGGGCCGTGACGATGCCGCAGGAGCTCTGGATCTCCCACGAAGCACGGCGTCCTTCCACCTTGACCGCTTGGTGCGCGATGGCCTCCTCGCCGTCGAATTCAGGAAGCTCAGTGGCAAGGGCGGCCCTGGCTCGGGCCGCCCGGCCAAGCTGTACCGTCCCGCACTTGCGGAAGTGGGTGCGTCCGTCCCCGACCGGAGTTACGATCTCGCGGGGGAACTCCTGGCGTCGGCGATCGAGTCGTCGATGTCGGGCGGTGCTTCCGTCCGCGAGGCTCTCCTCGCCACGGCCTACTCCCGCGGGCAGGCTGCCGCAGGCGGGGGAGGGCCACTGGAGCAACTGCTGACCCAGGTCGGATACCGCCCCGCTCCCGATGGGCAGGGAGGAATCGTCCTCTTGAACTGTCCGTTCCATCGGCTGGCTGAGGCCCACACGGACGTGGTGTGCGCCATGAACGGCGCTTTTCTCAGCGGCGCCGCTTCCGCCTGCGGCGTGCCTGAAGAGAAGGTGGAAGAGGACCGGTCCGCGGGGCGCTGCTGCGCCAGGATCAGGCCATAGCGCCGGGCGGCGCCATGCCCCGCAGGTAGAATTAACCCGTGCCTGCCTACCTGGATCATGCCGCCACCACACCCATAGCCGCCGAGGCGTTGGCCGCGCTGACCCGCGAGCTGGCCCGGACCGGAAACCCGTCATCGCTGCATGGAGCGGGACGACGGGCCCGCCGCTCCGTGGAGGACGCCCGGGAAATCATTGCCGCAGCCGCAGGCGCGCATCCGTCGGAGGTCATCTTTACCTCGGGCGGAACCGAGGCCGACAACCTCGCCGTCAAGGGACTTTACTGGTCCAGGCGCGCTGAAGACCCGGGGCGGCGGCGGATCCTCTGCTCCGCCGTCGAGCATCACGCCGTTATGGACACCGTCGAGTGGCTGGAGCGGCACGAAGGTGCCGACGTCACCTGGCTGCCCGTGGACTCGAACGGAGTGCTGGACCTCGGCGTCCTTGAAGCCGAACTCCGCCGTGATCCTCAGTCAATCGCCCTCGTGACCGTCATGTGGGCAAACAACGAGGTGGGCACCATTCAGCCGGTGCGGCGAATCGTCGAGCTGTCGCACGGTGCAGGGGTGCCTGTCCACTCCGACGCCGTTCAGGCATTCGGTTCCATTCCCGTGGATTTCAAGGAGACCGGCCTGGACGCCATGTCCATCTCCGGCCACAAGATCGGCGGACCGGTGGGGGTTGGCGCCCTGCTTCTGGGACGGGCGGTGAAACTCACGCCTGTTCAGCATGGTGGCGGTCAGGAGCGGGACGTCCGCTCCGGCACCCTGGATACTGCCTCCATCGCGGCATTTGCTGCTGCCGCCCAGGCCGCAACGAGGAACCTGGCCGCGGAGTCGGCCCGGATCTCCGGGCTGAGGGACCGGCTGATCGCAGGCGTCCGCGACGCCGTCCCTGCAGCCGTCCTGCGCGGGGCGCCCGGGCCGGGCAGGCTGCCCGGAAACGCACACTTCACCTTCCCGGGCTGCGAAGGCGACTCACTGCTTTTCCTGCTGGACCTTGCCGGCGTCGAATCATCCACCGGCTCGGCCTGCACCGCGGGCGTGCCCCGCCCCTCCCATGTGCTGCTTGCCATGGGGCTGGACGAAGCAACTGCCCGCGGGGCCCAGCGGTTCACGCTTGGCCATCCCTCGACTCAAGCGGACGTCGACGCGCTCCTGGCCGCGCTGCCTGACGCGTACGCCCGCGCCCGGCAGGCCGGCATGGCAGGTCATGAATCGTCGATCCAGACGGCCGGCACCGTGGCGCGTCAGGCGTCCGGCATCAGCTGATCAAACGGCACCGCCGGGTCGGACAGGGCTGCAGCTGACACGTCCGAGCGGGCCGAGATAAGGGCCTTGATGGTCTTCTGTGCGCTCGGTTTGCTGGAGCGGGGCCAGTTGACGCTCATTCCGGCCACTACCCGTCCCTGCTGCTGCCAGAAGGCGACAAATTCCTTCGATTCGAGGGACCCGCGGATGACCGGCGCGACGCCTGACGTGAGTGCGGGAAAGCCGGAATACTCCATGCTGACGTCGTACTGGTCGGTGTAGAAGTACGGGATGGCGGCCAGGACGGCGTCTTGGCCGAGCATGGCTTTGCCTGCCACCTTGCCGCCGTTGAGGGCGTTTGCCCAGTGCTCGCTGCGGTCATGTTCTCCCGTGAACGGGTGCAGGGCGTTCGCAACATCGCCGGCCGCGAAGATGTCCGGTGCGCTCGTCCTTAGCGAGGCGTCGGTGAGGATTCCGTTCAGGAGCTCCAGGCCGGCCGCGCCGGCCAAGGCGGTATCGGGCACCACGCCGACGGCGATGACCACGATGTCCGCCGGCAGCTGCTCGCCGGAATCGGTGAGCACCCCATCGGCGCTGCCCGCGTGGCCGGTGATCTCGCGCGCCGAGGCAGGCAGCAGGAAACGCACGCCGTTGCCTTCATGCAGGTTCCGGAAGAACCGGCCAAGGTCAGGTCCGATGGCGCCTGCGAGCGGCACCTCCGCCCGTCCCAGGACGGTGACCTGATTTCCGTAGCTGCTGGCCGCGGCCGCCAGTTCCATGCCAATCCAGCCGGAGCCGATCATGACAACATTGCGGCCGCCGTCCGAGAGCTGCTCCCGCAGGCGCCGGCTGTCGTCGAGCGTCCGGAACGTGGTGACGCCGTCGAGTCCACTGCCGGGCAGTTTGAGGGGCCGCGGGAGTGCGCCCGTGGCGAGTAACAGGGCGTCGTAGCCCTCGGACGTGCCGTCGGCGTAGCGGACGGCGTGTCCGGCAGGATCCACCTCGGTCACCGGAACGCCGAGTCGGAGCGTGACGTTGTTTTCCGTGTACCAGTTCTCCGGCACGACCTCCACGGCATCCTCCGCGGCCTTGCCGAGCAGATACTCTTTGGACAATGGCGGTCTGATATAGGGGTGGTGCGGTTCCGCTCCGGCGATGGTGATCCGGCCGCGGAATCCTTCGGTGCGCAGCGTGCGTGCTGCCGTGGCCCCGGCCAGTCCCGCGCCGGCAATAACGATGCTCTCAGGGGACATTGTCCGCTCGATTCGTCAGGCAGGCCAGGCGGTCTGCATTCTAAAACCAGTTCTTTTGACGTTAGAAGAGTGGGGCGCGGCCGTCAAGGCAATTTAGGTCAGATTCCCCGGGGCGATAGAATAGTGACGCAGGCAGTGCAACTTCAGGTTCGGCCTCCTGCTCCCACGGACCGGCGGGGATACCCTGCCGACCCCACACCAGCCCACAGAAAGCCTACATGCGAGTTCTAGCAGCCATGAGCGGCGGAGTTGACTCCGCCGTTGCCGCCGCCCGCGCCGTCGAGGCGGGGCACGACGTCGTCGGGGTCCACCTGGCGCTGTCCCGGATGCCCGGCACCCTTCGCACGGGAAGCAGGGGCTGCTGCACCATCGAGGACTCCCGCGACGCCTGGCGCGCCTGCGACGTTCTGGGCATCCCGTACTACGTGTGGGACTTCTCCGAGCGCTTCAAGGAGGACGTGGTCCAGGACTTCATCGACGAATACGCCGCGGGCCGCACGCCGAATCCCTGCATGCGGTGCAACGAGCGCATTAAGTTCGCCGCCCTGCTGGAAAAGGCAATCGCCCTGGGTTTCGATGCCGTGTGCACGGGCCATTACGCGAAGGTGATCAACGACGCCGACGGAAACCCGGAGCTGCACCGCGCCGCCGACTGGGCCAAGGACCAGAGCTACGTCCTCGGGGTGCTGACACATGAGCAGCTCAAGCACTCGATGTTCCCCCTCGCCGACACTCCGTCCAAGGCCGAAGTGCGGGCAGAAGCCGAACGGCGCGGGCTGTCCGTGGCGAACAAGCCGGACAGCCATGACATCTGCTTCATCCCGGACGGCGACACCGCCGGCTGGCTGGCGGAGAAGATCGAGATGACCGCCGGGGATATCGTGGACGAGACCGGATCCAAGGTAGGCGAGCACCCCGGGGCCAACGCGTTCACCGTGGGGCAGCGCCGCGGCCTGAAGCTCGGCCGGCCGGCTGCCGACGGCAAGCCCAGGTTCGTCCTCGAAATCCGCCCCAAGGAGAACAAAGTGGTGGTCGGGCCGGAGGCTCTCCTCGCCATCGACGAGATCCGCGGCATCAAGGTTTCCTGGGCCGGGCTGCCCATCGGCGAGGTGGACACAGGCGCCGACTTCGACTGCCACGCGCAGGTCCGTGCCCACGGCGACCCCGTGCCCGCCCGTGCCCGGGTTGAGCGCGCTGCTGATGACAGCGGCGTGCAACGGGACAGCCTCGTGGTGACGCTGACGGATCCCCTGAGGGGCGTTGCGCCCGGTCAGACAGTGGTGCTGTACCAGGGCAGCCGGGTCCTCGGCCAGGCCACCATCGATGCCGCCCGCTCGCTGCAGCGCGCTGAACTGAAGTAGACGGCCACCTGAAGTAGCCAGACCCAATTTCGGACACACGACGGCGGCGGAATTTCCGCCGGCCGTCTTCTGTACCCGTGAGTAGGTTCTGCGGCGGACTCCTGCCTGCCTATGGTAAATTTTGTGTCTCATCTCACAAGATGCATCGTTTCACCGGGCAACCGTCTCATTCACAATCAAGGCATCAGGCCAACGCGCCGTCCGCACAAATCCTGCCGGCTCCGCGTGTCTTCAACGAACAGAATCGCGCTCGCAGGCATGCCGCTTTAGCACTGACTGCCTGCACGGGTCCAACAGCGGCGGACCCACTTCAGCCGAAGGTGCCCAAGCTGTCATCGCAGCAGAAGAGAGAAGCTCATGAGCATCCACACCGGGTCGGTATCGGGTCGCCACGGCACGGGCACGGGCCCGGTCCTCGCCATTGACAACCTCATGGTCACGTTCGCCACCGACGCCGGCGACGTCGTCGAGGAGGCACCGGCAAAGTCACTCTTCGCCGAACCCCGGCAGGACTACACCAGGAAGCTGCTGGCAGCCGTTCCCCACCTGGGCCGTCATTCGGCCTCGGAAGGGATGGTGGAGCGGGCCCGTCAGGGCGGGAAGGTCCTGGTTGAGGCCAGCGGCCTGACCATCGAGTATCCCGGCCGCCTCGGCATTCCTGCCTTCAAGGCTGTGGATGGTGTCAGCTTCACGGTCTCTGAGGGGGAAGTTTTTGGTTTCGTGGGTGAGTCCGGCTCCGGCAAAACCACCATCGGCCGGGCCATCGCGGGCCTGAACCGCACTTCCGGCCGCAGCCTGAACGTGCTGGGCTACGAAATGCTGCACCTTAAGGAGAGGACGTTCAAGCCGCTCCGCAAGGAAATCGGTTTCGTGTTCCAGGACCCCGCCGCATCGTTCAATCCTCAGCTGACCATCGGGGACTGTGTGGAGGAGCCGCTCATCGTCCACGCAAATCCGACCCCCGCGCAGGCGCGCAGACGCGTAGGGGAGTTGCTCGAGTCAGTCCAGTTGCCGGCGTCGTACGCCGACCGCTTTCCGCACGAGCTGTCCGGCGGACAGCGCCAAAGGGCGTCACTGGCCCGGGCATTGATCCTGAACCCGAAGCTGCTGATCGCGGACGAGCCGACGTCGGCCCTGGACGTTTCGGTGCAGGCGAAAGTCCTTGAGCTGTTCAAGGACATCCAGCAGGAGTTCGGGTTCGCGGCGCTGTTCATCAGCCATGACCTTGCCGTCGTGGACATGCTGTCGCACTGGGTGGGCGTGCTCTACAAGGGCAAGCTGGTGGAGCAGGGGATCGGGCACCAGGTGATGGGCGCACCGCGGCATGACTACACGCAGCGGCTCATTGCCTCGCTCCCGGTGCCGGATCCTGCCGAGCAGGCCAGGCGCAGGGAGGACCACCGGGCCCTGCTGGGTATCTAGCGGGTTCGTGCGGTCCTAGGCGGAAACCACCTTGATGTTGAACGGATCTTTGTTGCCCTGAGTGAGGAAGATCCGCAGCCACAGTGGCAGCCACATCTCCATTCCGCGGGCGGCATCGAGCGATCCCAGGTCCCGGATGTGTTCCGGCCGCCAGCCGAATTCCGCGAGCAGCCCCTTCACCACAGCCTTGGCTTCCGCATCGTCGCCGGCCAGAAAGGCGTCGTGGTCGCCGCCGGCCAGCCGCTCCGGAGCCACCATGACGTCGGCGCGCATGGTGTTCAGGGCCTTGACCACCTTGGCGGTGGGAAAGGCTCTCTGGATGGCTTCCGCCAGGCTGTCTGTATTCGCGATGGAGAGCGACGGCGGGAAGCCCGCCGAATGATCGAGCGGATTTGCGACGTCGATCAGCACCTTGCCGTCGAGGTTCCTGGTGCTCGCGGCGGCCAACACGTCAAGGGACACCATGCCCGGTGTTGCGTTGATCACCACCTCCCCGTCCGCAGCCGCATCGAAGTAAGTAGCGGCCTTGGCCAGCGGGCCGGCGCCGGCGGCCCATTGCGTGGCGGCCTCGTTCGTGGCAGTCCGGGACCCCATGGTGACGGCGTGCCCGACCTCCACGAGCTTTCCCCCCAGAGTCCTGCCCGCGACGCCCGTACCCAGCACTGCGATCCTCATGGTCACCCTCCGTCGTCGGTCTTTCCGGAACACTTACATTGTCGGTCCGCCGTCGGCGCATGCGGCAGCTTAACACCGGCGGACATTCCGGCCGTGCCCATAGACTGGAATCATGACCGAGCTAAACCATGATCTGCCTGACAGTGCGTCCTACGATCCCGCCGCAAGTTCGCTGGCCGGGCATGTGGATCCCGCGGTGATGGCGGAGCTGTTGTCGATCCGGTCCAGCATCGACAACATCGATGCGACCCTTGTTTATCTCCTGGCGGAACGCTTCAAAGCAACGCAGAAGGTGGGTTTCCTGAAGGCCACGCACAGGCTCCCTGCCGGGGACCCTGGCCGGGAAACGGCCCAGATCGCCCGGCTGCGGCGGCTCGCCGAGGATGCCCAGCTTGATCCTGCCTTCGCGGAAAAGTTCCTGAACTTCATCATCGGCGAGGTCATCCGCCACCACGAGGCCATTGCGGAGGACCACCACAACGGCGCCGGCAGGGGGCCCGGCAGCCAAAGTGGTGACGGGCCGGCCAGCCCTGCCGCGGGACCGACCACACAGCTCAGCGCCTAAGCCGTGACTGCAGCAGAAGAGACGCAGCAGGGCCAGGTGACGGCCACGGCGCTGGGACCATGGCCCGGGCAGGATCCGCTGGAAGCCATACGCAGCATCCGCGGTGAACTCGGAGACCCCCACCTGCCGTACCTGGCCGAGCTGCCCGGCCGCGGAGTGGGCGCCGACGC
Organism: Arthrobacter sp. NPDC093139; assembly: GCF_044754165.1. Taxonomy (NCBI): domain Bacteria; kingdom Bacillati; phylum Actinomycetota; class Actinomycetes; order Micrococcales; family Micrococcaceae; genus Arthrobacter; species Arthrobacter sp. NPDC093139. The sequence goes on along the minus strand of NZ_JBIVOO010000004.1, from coordinate 204,688 downwards.
CATAGGCCGCACCGCATCCCTCCTCGTTGAGTTGGCTGTGGACGTGCAGCCGCACGGCTGGCGCCTGGTGGACCGTCCGGGGCGGGACCTGATCAGGGCTAAATCGGCGCTCTCCACTGACATCAACGTGCTCGCGGACGTTGCCGGGGAAGAAGACAGCCCGGCTTCGGAATTCAAGGTGCAGCTGCGGGGTCCATTGAGCCTGGCCGCCGGACTGCACCTGCACAACGGTGAGCGGGCGCTGATTGACTATGGTGCCCGGCGCGATATCGCCGCTTCCCTCGCCGCCGGAGTGGGGGAGCACCTGGCCCGTGTGGGGGGCGCCGTTCCCGGCGCCCGGCTGGTGGCGCAGGTCGACGAACCGGACATTGCTTCCGTGCTTGCCGGCACGATTCCAACAGCCAGCGGCTACCGGACCCTGCGTTCGGTCCCCGGGCAGGAAGTGTCCGAGCTTTGGCGCGTGGTGGTTGACGCCCTCCACGCGGCCGGGGCCGCCGAAGTCGTCATTTCGGTGCCCGAAATCGAGGCGCCCTTTGAGCGGATCCTCGCGGCCGGCGCCGACGGCATCGCCGTTCCCCTCAAAGCGCTCACGTCGCGCCAGTGGGAGCAGCTGGCTGAGGCCGTAGAGGCAGGCAAGCGGCTGTGGGCAGGTGTCCTGGCAGTGGACAACCCCGCGGCAGAGCCGGCCAAGGCGGGCGAGGCTGCCGACGCGGTGTGGCGTCCCTGGCGACAGGTCGGTCTGCCTGCGACGGAACTGCGTACGCTCAGGATTACCCCCACAGGCGGGCTCGACGGGTTTACCCCCTCCGGCGCCACCGCGGTGCTCACGCGGCTGACCCACGTTGCCGACGCCCTGAACCAGTTGGCGCTGGGCTGAGTACTGCCGGAACTGGCCCAGCAAGATTCACCGGGCACCGAAAGCGCTGAAGGGCCGTCAGCTCCGCTGTTCCCAGCGATCGGGGGCGGCGTACGCGGGGAGGAATCCCGGCGTCGAACTGCCCTCCGCATACGACTCAAGCCGATAATCAAAATGCCCGGCATAGACCAGTACCAATCCGATCTGCGGCTGGATCACTTTCACCTGGATGCGGTGATGGCCACGGTCCCCGTCTGATGGCTCCCACCACTGCTCGGCATAAGCCTTCGCATCGAGTGAAGCGGGCAGTGGCAGTCGCACCGGGCCCAGGAACAGCCGGGACGCTTCGGAGACGCCACGGAGCCTGCCCTCAGGGGTGGCGCTCAGATTAAGGTCGGTGACCAGTCTGCGGTATCTGCCCACGTAGTCAACGAGCCTGGCCTGTCCGCCGGAGCCATCAGGCCCTTCGGAAACATCGTGCGTCCCCGAAGACACGCTGGTGGTGTCCTGAAAGATTCTGGTACGGCCGGGAAAGAAGATCTCCCGCCGGGCTGTCAGGCTGGAACGGCCAAACGGATCCAGATGGGCATGGTTTTCGATCCGGAACGGCACGCTTTCACCGTATTCAGGGAAAAATGCCTGTTCGCCTGCCGTCAGCCGGAGCAGCGGCCGCAGCCAGGATTGCCGGCACCCGACGACGTCAAAGGTGCCTTCGCCCACCCCATACCTGCCTGAACCTGGTGCGAGCGAAAAGTAATCCTGGAGCTCAGGCTGCAGCCGGGTGAACCCTGCCCCCATAGCCTGTTGGTAAATCGGCATGGTCATTTGGATCCTCCTGAGGGGCGTGGGCTGTCCTGCTGCATCCTAGCGGGCTGCCCGCCATGCCGAGAATGCCGTCAATAGGACAAAGCAAGGGCAATAAGGGAATATATAACTATGAAGGCACGCATTCTGGTAGTGGACGATGACGAGGCATTGGCTGAAATGATCGGCATTGTTTTGCGCAATGATGGATTTGAGCCAGTCTTTTGCGCGGATGGCGCGCAGGCCTTGGATATCTTCCGCTCTTCGAAGCCGGACCTTGTGCTGCTGGATCTGATGCTCCCCGGGACGGACGGCATCGAGGTCTGCCGTCAGATCCGGTCGGAGTCCGATGTCCCGATCGTCATGCTGACTGCCAAATCGGACACGTCCGACGTCGTCCGGGGGCTGGAATCAGGCGCCGACGACTACGTGCCGAAACCCTTCAAGCCTGCCGAACTCGTCGCCCGTGTGCGGGCCAGGCTTCGCCCGGGCGATCAGAAGGCACCGGAGACGCTCCGGATTGCAGACGTCACCATCGACGTCGCGGGCCACGCCGTGAGCCGCGGCGGCGAGCGGATCTCACTGACACCGCTGGAGTTTGACCTTCTGGTCGCTCTGGCGCGCAAACCTTGGCAGGTTTTTACCCGTGAACTGCTGCTCGAGCAGGTCTGGGGCTACCGCCATGCAGCGGACACCCGGCTGGTCAATGTCCATGTCCAGCGACTGAGGTCGAAAATTGAACGTGATCCGGAAGCACCGGAAGTAGTATTGACGGTCCGTGGTGTCGGCTATAAAGCAGGTTCCTGAACCCCAGGGCCAGAATCCCTCCGAAGCCCCTAAAGGGCCGGCGGTCGGCGCCCCCATGCCGGGTGCGGCGGCGCCGGATCCAGCGCCCGATTCACAACAGGTAGACGTCCACACTGTCTCCGGCGGCCCGCGGGGGGTGCACGGCGTACCGCCCGGCACTGATGGCCCGCACGGGCCGGCTGTCCACCCTGCTCCGGAACACACCGACGCCTTCTCGGGCGGATATGTCCGGCTGCGGCTGCGGGCGCGGATCTGGAGACGGCGAGCGTTGATCGTTTCACTGCGCGTCCTGCGGCTCGTGCGCACCGGGCTGGACAAGGTCTTTCCCGGCATCCGGTTCCTGCTGCACTCCGTCCAGCGCAGGTGGCGCCGTTCGCTGCAATTCAGGACGGTCCTGACCACCCTGCTGCTGTCCATAAGTTCCTTTGCGATCGTGGGGGCGTACCTGTCCAACCAGATCGCCAACAATCTCTTCCAGGAACGGCTGACGCAGGCGGAGTCAGAGACCCGGTACAACGTCAAGCAGGTGCAGGATACGTTCGACGGCGCCCAGGTCACCGATCAGTCCAGCGTCATCACCCTCGTCTACGACACCTTGAATGCGGTCGAAGGCAGGGGATCCGTAATCCAGCGGCGCTACGTCTTTGAAGCGATGCCCGAGCAAACCAAGCCCCGGAACCGCTGGGTCGAGTCCCGGGCTTCGGACCAGCTGACCGTCAGTGTCATTCCCAAGGAGCTCAGGGCGGCTGTCCAGGATTCCGGCAAAGACCAGTTCTGGGCTTCCATGCAGTTTCCCGTGGGAACTGAAGACCGTCCGGGCATCGCCGTCGGCAACAAGGTGACGTTCAACGGCACCGTCTACGAGCTCTACCTGATCTACGACCTGAACTCGGCCCAGCAGACCCTGGACGAGATCCAAAACGTCCTGTGGGCCGGCGGTGCGGCACTGATCATCATGATTGGTGCTATTGCCTGGTACGTCACCCGGAATGTGGTCAGCCCCGTCAGCCATGCTGCTGTGGTTTCCGAAAAGCTCGCTGCCGGGCAGTTGCAGGAGCGCATGGTCGTCAAGGGCGAGGACGAAATGGCCCGGCTCGGGGCATCCTTCAACCATATGGCGGCCAGTCTCCAGGAGCAGATCACCCAGCTCGCCACCCTCTCGCAGATGCAGCAGCGCTTCGTCTCCGACGTTTCCCACGAGCTGCGGACCCCGCTGACCACCGTGCGAATGGCAGCTGAGGTGCTGTACGACGCCCGTGACGATTTCGACCCCATTAACAAGAGGTCCGCGGAGCTGCTTTACAACCAGGTTGAACGCTTCCAGTCCCTGCTGGCTGACCTTCTCGAGATCTCCCGCTTTGACGCCGGCGTTGCCATGCTGGATGCGGAGCCCACGGATATCGTCCAGCTCGTATCCCACGTCATGGAGGGCGCCGCACCTGTGGCCGAGGAGTACGGTTCAGCCATGACGCTGAACGCTCCGGAGGGCAGCATCGTGGTGGAGATGGACGCCCGCCGGATTGACCGGATCCTGAGGAACCTCGTGCTGAACGCTTTGGAACACGGTGAGGGGAAGCCCGTGAACATTTCGGTGGCGTCCAACGCGACGGCCGTTGCCATCACCGTCCGTGACCATGGAATAGGCATGACCCCCGCCGAAGCGGCCAGGGTCTTCGACCGTTTCTGGCGGGCGGACCCTGCACGGGCGAGAACGACAGGAGGCAGCGGCCTGGGCCTGTCGATCGCCACCGAGGACACCAAGCTCCACAACGGGTGGCTCCAGGCCTGGGGAAACAAGGGGGTGGGCTCGAACTTCCGGCTGACCCTTCCCCTGAAACAGGGCGGAACGATCACAAAGTCACCGCTGCAGCTTGAACCCGCGGACGTCGCCCTTCCCGCGGCCGGCGACCGCACCGTCCTTGTTCTGGGCAACCAGGAAACGGACGGGGCCCCCGCGGCCCCGCACGAAAGGGCAGAGTCTCGTGGAACCGAGGCTGCGCCTGACGGCGACGCTGTATCGGAAAGTGACGTTGCACCGGAAACAGCCGCCACGGGGGAGAGATCATGAGAAGGCCGCCGGTGGTGGGCCGCGCTGTGGCGGCGCTCATCGCCGTCGTACTGCTGTTGGTGGCCGCGTGCGCCCAGATTCCCCGGTCCGGCCCGGTGGGAAAGAGCACCGACGAGAGCGCGGGAAATCCCAATGCTCCGGTTTTCTTCCCCGTTGCGCCCCGCACGGGGTCCAGCCCTGAAGCCGTCATCGAGGATTTCTATCTGGCGGGCAGCGGTTATGAGGATGATTACGCCGTGGCACGCCAGTACCTCACCCAGGCATCGTCGGTCGCGTGGAAGCCCGACCAGCGCACGCTGGTTTTCCGGTCCGAGCGGGTGGTCCGGACGGGCGTCGAGGGGGTCTTCAACTATGAACTGGATGTCGCGTATTCCGTGGATGCCGACGGCGTTGCCACCCAGATGCCGGAAGGAACCAAGGAGAGCATCCCCGTCACGCTGACCCAGGTGGACGGGGAGTGGCGGATATCCAAACTTCCGGACGGCACCGCCATTCCTGAAGAGACGTTCAAGGTGATCTACGGCGCCTACCCCATTTACTTTTACGACCCCACGTTTACCTACGCCGTGCCCGACGTGCGCTGGTTTATCAAGAAGAAGACCGTCAAGTCGATGACGAGCGCCCTGCTTGCCGGGCCGGCTCCGTATCTCAAGGGCGCCGTCGTCAGCGCGTTCCCGTCCGGGATGAAGCTGGCACGGGAATCCGTGCCGGTGGTTTCCGGAGCTGCCCAGGTGGATCTGTCTGCCAAGGAACTCACCGAGGCTTCCACGGAAGACAGGCTGAGGATGCAGACCCAGCTGGCCCTGACGTTCCGCAGCCAGCCGGATGTCATCAACGTGGAGCTTAGGGCCAACCAGGATCTGGTGCGTGTTGAGGACAACGGTTCGGTGCTGCCGCCCGTTCAGAACAGAAATGTTCCGGCCCGCCAGATCGCCGTCAGCAACAACGAGCTGGTGCGCTATGAGAACAACAGAATTTCGCCGCTGCCCGACATGCAGTCCGTTGCGGGGCTGAAGCCGCGCGCGCCGGCTGAATCGCCCGTCTCACAGACGGTGGCATTTCTCGACAGCACCCGAAGCACCCTGTACTCCATGGTTCCGGGGCAGGCCCCGCGTGCCCTGATCACCCGGAGCACGCTCTCCCGCCCGTCCTTTAGCCTGCACGACTGGGTCTGGACCGCAGGGCCAGGTGCGCAGGGCGTCACCGAGGTCACCGCATTCCGCCCTACGGGGATAGCGCAAGGAGCCACAGTGCCGTCCGTTACGCTGACCCCGTCCTGGCTGGCGGGCCGCACCGTCAAGGATTTCCGCATTTCCCGCGAGGGCGTGCGGGCGCTGGTCATTTCCGAACAGAACGGAGTGACCCGGGTCCAAGTGACCGGCATCATCCGCAGCGCCGATGGGACGCCGAAGGAGCTGACCTCGCCGATCACCCTGCAGTCGGGCACCAGCCCGAACCAAGGAGTCTGGGTCACCGACACAACGGTAGCGGTGATGAAGGGCGCGGCCTCGGGGAACGTCGCCCCGGAACTGCTCTCCCTCACGTCCACTCAGCCGCAGAAGCTCGCGCCGTGGCGCGGCCTGGTAGCACTCAGCGCCGGCAATGGATCCGAGGAAATCTACGCCCAGTCCGCGGACGGCGTCTTCCAAAGACTGGGGAACGGCTGGTCGCCACAGCTGAAGGGGCCCTTGGATCCCTCATTCCCCGGCTGATTGCACGTAGCCTTCTATATCGGCTTTTTCACGCGGCGTTTTCCACAACGGCGCGGGAGCGTCTTCCGCCGTCGTCGCGTCCGGGCGATGCTTGCTGCGTGGAGACCCGATACCCGCAATCCGTCCGCGGCGCTGCGCGGGACCCTGACCTGCTGCCCCACGTGCTCAGACGGGCGAAGCACCGCAGTGAACACCGGCGGCGGCTGCTGCGGGCTGCGGACCTGTTGGCTGACGCAGCGGCCGAGCTCATGGCGCTGGCGGTGCCCGTCGAGTGCGTGTGCTGCGGCAACGAGGACAGGGCCATTTGCTCCGGCTGTGAGCGGCAGGTCCGGCTGCTGACCCGGAGGCCGTTTCGGGCCGAGTCTGCAGCTCCGGCCCTGATGGGCACGGACGGCTCCGTCCTTCTGCCGGTGGTGGCGGCCGGCATTTACCGCGAGGAGCTGGCACAGTCTGTGCTCTCCTTCAAACGCCATGGCCAGGGACCCCTGACCGCATCGCTGGGAAAGGCGCTGGGACGGGCGATCCTTGCCGCCGTTGGCACCGACCGGGACATCTGGCTTGTGCCTGTGCCCAGCAGTAACGGTGCGTACCGGAAGCGCGGCTTCACGCCGGTACACCTCTTGGTCGGCTATCTCCGCCGCCACGGCTTCCTTGATGGCCTGGAGTGCAAGGACGTCCTCCGGAAGATCAGGGCGCCCACGGTGGCCACGGGCACGGCAACGTCGGGCGGACAGAAGGGGCTGAGCCGAGGGGCGCGGGCAGGGAGGGTGCGCGGCTCCATGCGGGTTGCCTGGAAGGCGGGGGAAAGGGGGCTGGCAGGGCGCCCGTGCATCATTGTCGACGACGTCCTCACCACCGGTGCGACGCTCGCGGAGGCCGCCCGGGCGTTGCACCAGGCCGGGGCCGTGGTCCGCGGCGCCGTAGTCCTGGCAGCCACCCGCGCGCCCGATGCAGCAGCTCCGCAGCCCCTCCCCGGCCCCTCCGTGGTCAGCCAACCGGGTACAGGAGTCATAGAAAAAAATAAAGGGCGAAAGGATGAATAACTCGTTGCTATGAACTAACGTCGGTTATGGGTACCAAGATCAGTTGTACCTTTCGATAGCGGCTCGGAAAGGGGCTCGACTGTCAGTCAGATCGTCCCCATGAAGTGCCGCTGTCGTGTCACCGAAGTCATTTGGAGGGCACCATGGAGTTCATGATTAGCGGACGAAATCTGACGGTCTCGGACCGATTCCGCGAATACGCCGGCGAGAAGATCTCGAAGATCGAATCGCTTGGGGACAAGGTCCAGCGGGTGGATGCGAAGGTTTCCAAGGAAACGAACGCACGCCAGACCGGGGACCAGCTCACAGTTGAAGTGACCGTCCTGGGCAGGGGCCCCGTAATCCGTGCCGAAGCCAGCGCCGCAGACAAGTTCGCCGCGTTCGATCTCGCCTACAACAAGCTGCTGGAGCGGCTCCGCAGGGCGAAGGACCGCAAGAAGGTGCACCACGGGCGGCACACGCCCAAAGCGGTACGCGAGGCGACCGCATCCCTGGAGCCCGCCAGCACCAACCAGCCTATCTACGTCGAGGCGAGCAACCGCACCGAGCCTGCGCCGGAGCCGGCGGAGAAGTCGCGCTACGACGTCGACAATGACATTCCTGCCGGAGACTCTCCGGTTTTGATCCGCCGCAAGATCTTCCCGGCGGCGTCCCTCACGCTGGATGACGCCGTGGACAACATGGAACTTATCGGCCACGACTTTTACCTCTTCGTGGACAAGGCCACGAACGCGCCGTCAGTGGTCTACCGGCGCCGCGGCTGGACGTACGGCGTCATCACCCTGGACCACTACTGCGAGCCCGGCGAGAACACCCTGGAGGAGAAGATCCACGCGTACCGCTCCGACGATGCGGCCGCAACAGCCTAGGATAGTGCCCTCACAACGAAAGGGCTGACATGGTTGCAACGCTGAGCCTTTCACAGGCCCGGCGGATCGCCCTGGCAGCCCAGGGACTGGACAAAGGACGGCCCGCCGGCCCCGTGACTTCACGGACGGTGGGCCGGACCTTTGCCCGGATCCAACTGGTCCAAATCGACTCCGTCAATGTCCTGGCGCGGAGCCATTTCCTCCCCTTCTTCTCCAGGCTGGGCAACTACGACCGTACGATCCTGCAGCAGATGGCGGGCAGGCATCCCCGGCGGATGCTCGAGTACTGGGCCCATGAGGCGAGTTTCATCCGGCCAGAGCATTTCCAAGACCTCGTGACGTGGCAGAACCGCACCTGGGTGGGAGCGTCCGCCATGGATCCAGCGCTGCGCTCAGGCGTGACGCGCCTCGTGCTGGACGCCCTGGCTGCCGGAAAACCCATGACCGCCGCCGAACTTACGGCGGCCATCGGCCATGTAGAGGACCGCAAACACGTCAACTGGGGATGGAACTGGAACGCGGTCAAGCGTGTCCTGGAACATCTGTTTGAAGAGGGTGTTGTCTCCTGCGCATCGAGGACCGACCAGTTCGAACGCCGGTACGCGCTGACGAGGCACATCCTCCCGGCCCTGGACTTGGAGGCGCCTCAAGATCCCCAGTCGGCCATGGACAGGCTCATCGAGGCTGCGGCGCAGGCACACGGCATCGGGACGGTGCGGTGCTTTGCCGACTATTTCAGAACACCGATGAAGGCGGCGGCTGTGTCTGTCCAGCATCTTGTGGACAGCGGCCGGCTTGAGCCGGTCACTGTTCGCGGCTGGGACCGGAAACTGTTCCGCCACGTCGAGGCCCGACTGCCGCGGACCGCAACAGGCAGGGCACTGCTCAGCCCGTTCGATTCCCTGGTTTTCGAGCGCCGGAGGCTGGAGGAGCTCTTCGGGTTCCACTACCGGATCGAGATCTACACCCCTCAGCCGAAGCGCCGGTACGGTTATTACGTCCTGCCTTTCCTGCTGCGGGACCGCATCGTGGCCAGGGTTGACCTGAAGACCGACCGCGCCGGCGGCAGACTGCTGGCCAAGGCTTGCTTCGGCGAGCCGGACGCCCCGGCGGACACCGCCGTCGAACTCGCCGCGGAACTGCGGCTGATGGCTGACTGGCTTGGGCTCGGGGAGGTGGCCGTGTCGCCGTCAGGGGACCTTGCCGCGGCGGTGGGCGAAGCCATCAGCGGCGCCGACAGCAAGTATCCGCTCTGAGGGAACAGGGCTACCCGCTTCGCGTCTCTCCCGTAGACTGAACACGCCAGAATTCGGCAGCATGAGACTGGGAGCAACTTCACGTGGCATCACTTATCGAAAAACTTCTCCGCACAGGTGATAAGAAAACCCTGAGGCAACTGCGGAACTATGCCGATTCCATTAACGCCCTTGAAGACTCATTCAAAACGTTCTCCGACGCCGAACTCCGTGAAGAAACGGACCGCCTCCGGGAGCGCCACCTGGACGGCGAGACACTGGACGATCTCCTGCCCGAGGCTTTCGCCGCGGTCCGCGAGGCCTCGTCCCGCACCCTTGGCCTGCGCCATTTCGACGTCCAGCTCATGGGTGGTGCTGCACTCCACCTTGGGAACATCGCCGAAATGAAAACCGGTGAAGGTAAGACGCTCGTCGCCACGGCACCGGCCTACCTCAATGCCCTCGCCGGGAAAGGCGTGCACGTCGTCACGGTCAACGACTACCTGGCCGAGTACCAGTCCGAGCTCATGGGCAGGGTCTACCGGTTCCTGGGACTCACCAGCGGCTGCATCCTTGCCAACCAGGACCCCGCAGTCCGCCGCCAGCAGTACGCCGCGGACATCACCTACGGAACCAACAACGAATTCGGCTTCGACTACCTGCGCGACAACATGGCCTGGGACAAGTCGGAGCTGGTCCAGCGCGGGCACCACTTCGCGATTGTCGATGAAGTCGACTCCATCCTCATTGACGAGGCCCGCACACCGCTCATCATCTCCGGCCCGGCGCAGGGGGACACGAACCGGTGGTACAGCGAGTTCGCCAAGGTTGTGCTGCGGCTGCAGCCGGAGAAGGACTATGAGGTCGACGAGAAGAAGCGCACCGTCGGCGTCCTCGAAAGCGGCATTGAAAAGGTCGAGGACTACCTGGGCATCCAGAACCTGTACGAATCCGCCAACACCCCGCTGATCGGATTCCTGAACAACGCCATCAAGGCCAAGGAACTGTTCAAGCGCGATAAGGACTACGTCATCCTTGACGGGGAAGTCCTGATCGTCGATGAGCACACGGGCCGCATCCTGGCCGGCCGGCGGTACAACGAGGGCATGCACCAGGCGATTGAGGCCAAAGAAGGCGTCGAGATCAAGGCCGAAAACCAGACCCTCGCCACCGTTACGCTACAGAACTACTTCCGCATGTACGGGAAGCTGTCAGGCATGACCGGTACGGCTGAAACCGAAGCCGCCGAGTTCATGAGCACGTACAAGCTCGGGGTAGTCGCCATCCCGACCAACCGGGACATGCAGCGGATCGACCGGCCGGACCTGGTCTACAAGAACGAAACCGTCAAGTTCGATGCGGTGGTCAAGGACATCGCCGAGCGGCATGAACAGGGCCAGCCCGTCCTGGTCGGCACCACCAGCGTCGAGAAGAGCGAGTACCTGTCGCGGCTGCTGGCCAAGGAAGGCATCCGGCACGAGGTGCTGAACGCCAAGAACCATGCGCGGGAAGCGGCGATCGTTGCACAGGCCGGCCGCAAGGGCGCAGTCACGGTGGCCACCAACATGGCTGGCCGCGGTACGGACATCATGCTGGGCGGAAACGCCGAGTTCACCGCAATCGCGGAACTCGCCAAAAAGGGGCTGGATCCGGAGGAGAACTCCGAGGAGTACGAGGCCGCGTGGCCGCAGGCGCTTGACGCCGCCAAGCAGGCGGTCAAGGAAGAGCACGAGGAAGTGCTGAACCTGGGTGGGCTGTACGTACTGGGCACCGAACGGCACGAGTCACGCCGGATCGACAACCAGCTCCGTGGCCGTTCGGGACGTCAGGGCGACCCCGGCGAATCTCGCTTCTACCTCTCGCTTACCGACGACCTCATGCGCCTGTTCAACTCCGGGGCTGCCGAGCGTCTGATGAACAGCTCGGTACCCGATGATGTGGCGCTCGAATCTAAGCTGGTTTCCCGGGCCATCGCCTCGGCCCAAGGCCAGGTGGAGGGCCGGAATGCGGAGCAGCGCAAGAATGTCCTGAAATACGACGACGTCCTCAACCGCCAGCGCGAGGCCATCTACGGTGACCGCCGCCGGATCCTCGAGGGCGACGACCTGCACGAAAAAGTGCAGTTCTTCCTGGAGGACACCATTAATGCCTTTATCGACGCGGCCACGGCCGAAGGCAACGGAGACGACTGGGACTTCGACCAGCTCTGGACGAACCTCAAGACGCTCTACCCCGTCACGGTCACCCCGCACGATGTGATCGACGAGGCGGGCGGAAAATCGCGCATCACCGTCGAGTTCCTGAAGGAAGAGATCCTCTCCGACGCGAAGCTGGTGTACCAGGCCCGCGAGGAAGCCATTGGTTCGGAAAGCATGCGCGAGCTGGAACGGCGCGTAGTTCTCTCCGTCATCGGACGGAAGTGGCAGGAGCACCTCTATGAGATGGACTACCTCAAGGAGGGCATTGGACTGCGCGCCATGGCCCAGCGTGACCCGCTGGTCGAATACCAGCGCGAAGGCTTCACCATGTTCCAGGCCATGATGGAGGCGATCCGTGAGGAGAGCGTGGGGTTCCTCTTCAACCTGGAGGTTGAGGTCACCCCCGCCGAGGATGTGGTAGTGGCCGATGCTGCCGGCGGTCACACCGAACATCATGAGCCGCAGATCCGCGCTGCCGGCCTGGAAGCGCCGGAAAAGCCGGCGCAGCTGCAATACACGGCGCCCGCGGAAGGCGGCGGAACCCAAACGCGCGTCGAGGGCCGGGCGGCAGGACGCTCCGGGAATCCGGCCAAGGCCGCTTCGCAGAGCCGTCGCGACGGCAAAAAGAAGCGCTAGAACCGGACGCACTGACAACCAACAGCAAGGGACCCGGGCAAAGCGCCCGGGTCCCTTGCTATTCTCAGCTCCGTTGCTGTTCTCGGTCCATCGCTGCCTGATGCTCAGCCGATTTCCAGTGCCGTGACGCGCCAGACCTGTTTGCTTCGTTCGAGCCGCACGGCAACGGCCCGGGCTCTCAGCTCGTCGATCACCACCGCGCTGGCTTCATAAATGTCCGGAGTAATTTCGCATGCCCGGACGGAGCGGACGGTCGGGTTCCGGTGAAGACGTCCCAGCTTCCGGGGTGCGCGGGCAGCCTCGCGCCGGGTCAGGCAAGCGCGATGCTGAAGCGCCAGCAGGCACCTTTGGTCCAGCCGCCGCGCCAGCTGATTGATCGGCCTGGTGCCGGCGAGGACTTCTATGGCCGCCTGGACGGTGGACCTGGTGATGGCGCAGATCTCCCGCGCCTCCTCAGTTGCACCCAACCCCATCGACTGGCTGGCCTGTGGCGCTGGGGTGCCCGCGCTCCGGAGGGTGGTTGCTGCAGTCATGATTCGGTCCTTTAGGCTTGAATGGAATTGAGGGCACGCCACGGAATGCCTGACAGGCTGAAATGCGGGAAAGCTGGGGCTCGCTGCAGTGCCCGTTGTGCTCACGGAGCCCTGAGGATCTGTCCTGGCAGGAGGACATCCGGATTGCTGCCGATGGTCGCGATGTTTGCTCTGAACCAGCGGGGCCATTCCCTGGCTATCTGGATGTCGGTGGCTTCGGGGCCCAGATGCGTGGCAGCGATCGTCCACAGTGAGTCACCCGCTCTGACCACGAACTCGGGGCCCTGTGACTGGTTGTTCGCCGCCCTGGCCGGGGCCGAGGTGACAAACGTGGGCGCCGGAACTGGCGGATGTGGCCGCCACTGGGGCCGTACATCCGACGTGCGGGGGACCCCCACCCCCGCGCCGGCGAGGTCTTCTTGCGCCGGCTCGGCGGCGAACGCTCGGCTGACAGAGGACGGGACCGGACTCTCGGCGCCCTGATCTTGGGTGGGCGCCCACGCAGCAGATACTGCAACCGTTTGGTCTGCGACCAGTCCCTGCCCCGGTAACGCATCTGCGTGGGCGATGGGTGCCCCAAACAATTGCATCCCCAAGGCCCCCAGGGCGAGCCGACGCATGAATGCCGGGCTGAAGCGTCCGGTGATGGCCGCGGCGCGCTTTCGTCCGGCCCGTGCCAGCACGGCTGCCCCGAGGGCCGCCGTGAGGGACAGCACCCACCAGGCCACTATGACGAGCCCGACAGCTGCTGCTACCAAGCCAAGGAGATCCTCGAACGCGACGGATTGCCCCCGGGATGCGGAGTGCTGCCACCGACCGATGAGACCTGCCCCCGTGAAGGCCAGAAAGCCCCCTAGCCCCAAGATGGCAAAAGCCAGGGCTGCGTCTGAGCGGACGGGCTTTGAGGTGGAGGAATCCATAGTTGCTCTTTCGTAAGATTCGATGGCATTTGATGGCATTTGATGCAGTTTGATTTGTTTGATCCTGATGTAGCCAGTTTGCGCCTGTTTGGTCGCTACTGTCCAGAGCCGATGTGCCCTCACTTGAATTGACCGTTGCTGGAGACGCGCTTATGGTTGCGCCATGCGATGGAATGCCCTGTTTGAAGACCTCGAGGCGCAGATGGCGGAGGCCGCGGTCTTGGGCCGGGAGTCCGAAGTATCGGAGCGGTCACGGGCTGACATGGCGTCCATTAGCATGGCCGATCGCCTCCGCGGATCACTTGGCCGGAGCCTTGGCGTTCACCTGGTCTCCGGTACGGACTTCATGGGAACCCTGAGTCATGCGGGTGCAGAAAGCCTGGTGATCGATGAGGAAGCGCACCAGGTCCTTATTCCCTACGCTGCGGTGTCCCATTACAGGGGGATGGGCCGCTACGCCGTGGGTGAGCCATCGGCAGTACGGAGAAAGCTGGGTTTGGCCAACGCGCTTCGGAGCCTGGCCCGGGACAGGGTGCCGCTCACGGTATTGCTGGGCAGAGGCAGGGCTGGCGAGGTACGGATTTCCGGCGTCATCGACCGGGTGGGGCGAGACTTTCTGGACTTCGCTGTGACGCCACCGGGTGAAGCCCGCAGGGCATCGAACGTCGTGGACGTTGCAACCGTTCCCTTTGGGTCTTTGCTTGCACTTCGCTCAATGCGCTCCGGGGAACTGTAGCGTTTTTCGGGGGAGGAGGAGCGATCAGTCCGACTTGGACTTTGACTCTTCGATCATCCGGCTTGCCTCGGCATAACGCTCCTCAATGTACTGTTCGAGCATCTTCTCCTCGACGCGCCACTGACCGCGGCCACCCACCTGAATGGCCTTGAGCTCGCCGCTACGCACAAGTGCATAGGCAGCGGGCGAATTGATCTGGAGCTGCTCGGCTACGTCTGCAAGAGTGAGGAAACGGGGCATAGCTCAATTCTGCCACCACTGGGTGCAGATGGTTCCGTTATCCACAGTTTGATGATGTTTGGACCCCGGACTTCCCGATTGGCCAAGGATGCCGTATCAATAATCATGACTGGCGCAGCCAACGCGCCTGACGCGTCAAGGGGGAGCACGTACGCATGATGTCCAGCGCCGCAGCCACAGGGGCCCGTCTGAAGAAACCTTCGTGGAAGGATCCAAGGCTCCTTGTGGGGGTGCTGCTGATCCTCGCCTCGGTGATGGGCGTGATTTCACTGCTCGGCAGCGCGGATAAGACCACTGAAGTCTTCGCCGCCCGCGAAGCGATAGGAGTCGGAGAGAAACTCACTCCCGATAACGTCAGCCGCGTAAAAGTGAGGCTGGGAGACGTGGAGTCCCGCTACATAACGGCGGAGTCCGGGATGCCGGAAGGTGTGGTGGCTGTCCAGCGCATCGGAAAGGACCAACTGTTGCCCCGGGAAAGCCTGGGAAATGTCGACGTGCTGGACAGGAAGCCGGTCGCCGTTACGGTGCAGGAAGCGCTGCCCGACCAGGCAGTGGCCGGCACCCGTGTTGACGTTTGGGTGTCCATGCCCGATGCGCGCAACGGATTTGCCCAGCCGAAACTCCTTCTCCCGGGCGCGGAAATTGCCCAGGTCTCACCCGGTTCGACAGCTCTGGGATCCTCGAAATCCACCGTCCTGATGGTCTTGGTGGGCGATGAGCATATGCCTTCCCTCCTGGGGGCACAGGCGAACGATGCCAAGATTTCCGTGGTGTGGAATCCCGGCGGTGCCGCCAAATGAGCATTCCCGTCGTCACCGTCGGGCAGGCCCAGGAAGATCTGGTCGGCGGCCTCGAGAGGCTTCACGGGCCCGTCACTGTCGTGCGGCGGTGCACTGAGTTGACGGAGCTGCTGGCTGCGTGCCAAAGCGGTCTCGCCCGGGCCGCTGTCGTCGCAAAGGGGAGCGAGGAACTGACTGCCTCCCTGGTCGACAGGCTCGCCGCGGTGGGTGTTGCCATCGTCGCCCTGACGGACAGCGAGGAAGAATCCTCGCGGTTGCGCGGTATCGGCGCGTCCGCGGTCATTTCGACCGTGGAATCCGCAGCACTGGCTGAGTGTATCTCCGAGGCAGTTGCCCAGTTCCCGGGGCGGGTCAATGCCGCCATGGCGACAGGGGAGCAAAGTTTGGCTGAGGCGGGGGCTGTCTTGCGGCCCGGCACCGACGACGCCGGCAACCCTCCGGCCGCGCCTGGAACCGGCCAGATCATCGCAGTATGGGGTCCTGCCGGATCCCCCGGACGGACCCTGCTGGCTGTGAACATTGCCGGCGAACTGGCTGCGGAGGGAAAGTCCGTCCTGCTTATTGACGCTGATAGCTATGGGGCCAGCGTCGGCGCGGTTCTCGGGCTCCTGGACGAGGCGGCCGGCCTTGCGCAGGCCTGCCGGCTGGCGGACCAGGGGCTGCTCGACACAGCATCACTGCTTCGGGTGGCAGTGCCAGTTTCCATGAAATCGGGAAGCCTGCGGGTCCTGACCGGCATAACCCGGGCAGACCGTTGGACGGAACTTCGGGCCACCGCGCTGGCACGTGTCCTTGAGCGGGCCAAAGACATCGCAGACGTTGTTGTCGTTGACACCGGATTCTGCCTTGAGGCTGACGAGGAGCTCAGCTTTGACACGATGGCGCCCCGCCGCAACGCTGCCACCCTCAGGAGCCTGGAACTGGCCGATACGGTCTTCGCCGTAGGGTCCGCGGATTCCATCGGGGTTCCCCGGCTGGTCAGGGGTCTCGCCGAACTGGATACGGCAGTGCCGGGCCTGCGGCCGGAAGTTGTGATGAACAAGGTGCGCGCCGCAGCGGTGGGGCGCTCACCTGAACGGCAACTCCGCGAAGCGTGGGACCGCTTTGGCCCGGCGACCGGCATCAAGGCGTTCCTTCCGTCCGATCCAGGGGCGGCTGACACGGCGCTGCTGTCAGGGTCTTTGCTGCTCGAGGCAGCTCCGGATTCGCCCCTTCGCTCCGGCATAGCCGGGCTGGTTTGTGCACCTGGCCAGCAAAACCGCCGATCCTCTGTATTTTCTTCCACAACAAAGCGTTGGCTGAGGGGCTAGGCTCACGATTAAGGTTGCAACGGTGCGGCCATGAACTTGTGATGGAGGCGTTTATCAATGTCGTCTGGGTCCAGCGTGGAGGATCAGTCCCGTCCGATTGGAGCCGAAGAGGGCTTCTTTGCGGACTACTATGAGCACCTCGCAGAGGAGGACTTTCGTGCTTATCCGAACGACCTCCTGAGTCAGCGGGCCGAGACGCACAAGAAGGTCGCGGCGAGCAGGGAGCCGGGCACCGCCAATATCTCAATTGTTGATGAAGCGGACCGCAGCGTCGTGTACATCGTTACGGATGACATGCCCTTCCTGGTGGATTCCGTGAACGCAGAGTTGGTCCGCCAAAATTCGGCCATCCACCTCGTTGTCCACCCCATGTTCGTCGTCACCCGCAACCGCCAGACCCATGAGCTTGTCAAAGTGAACAGGGTGCCGTCCAGCGTCGGCATTTCCAGCGGCGACACCGCTGCACTCCCTAGCCTGTCCCACTTGATTGCCGAGGGTGACAACACAACCCATATGGAATCGTGGATCGCGGTGGAGATTGGCCGCGCTGATGAGGAGGCAAAGCCTCGCCTGAAGGAAGGCCTCGAACGGGTCCTGGGGGACGTCCGGGCAGCGGTCGAAGACTGGCCGAAGATGCGCAACAAGGCGAGGCAGATAGCCGAATCCCTCGACAAAGTTGCCAATCCCTCTCAAATCGCGGAACTGCGTCAGGCCCAGGACCTGCTTCGGTGGCTGGACGAAGGAAACTTCACATTCCTTGGCTACCGCGAATATGACCTCATCAACGAGGCAGGGGAAGATGTCCTGGAACTCCGGGAGGACAGCGGGCTCGGGTTGTTGCGCGCCCACCGTGACACGCCCCATGTCCAGCACCTCACGGACGCCGGCAGACGGAAGGCGCGCGAGAAAAAGGCCCTGGTCATCACCAAGGCCAACTCGCGCTCGACGGTGCACCGCCCGGCATACCTCGATTACATCGGTGTGAAAAGCTTTGACGCGGCCGGCAACGTCAATGGGGAACAGCGCTTCATCGGACTCTTTGCGACCAGCGCCTACACCGGTTCAGTCCGGAACATCCCCATCGTCCGGGAAAAGGTGGAAGCCGTCCTCCGGGGCGCTGGGTTCCCGCCAGATTCGCACTCGGGCAAGGACCTGCTCGGCATCCTCGAAACGTACCCCCGGGACGAACTCTTCCAGATCGAAATCCCCGATCTGGCTGCGACGGCCACCGGCATCCAAAGACTGCAGGAACGCCGCCGCACCCGGCTGTTTTTGCGGCCGGACATCTACGGCCGGTTCATGTCCGCCGTCGTCTACCTGCCACGGGACCGGTACACAACCAACGTCCGTCTCCGGATCGAACAGGAACTGCGCGAGACCTTCCACGCCCAATCCATCGACTACGAGGCGAGGATGACGGAGTCAGCCCTGGCCCGGCTGTTCTTCCGGATCCGGCTGCCCAAGGGCGCCGACGTCAGCAATGTCAACACTGAGGACCTGGAGAAGCGGCTCGTCCGAGCAGCGCGGTCATGGGGCGAAGGCATCAGCGAAGTCCTGCGCGACCGGGGCGATGGCGAGGGCTCCAAAGAACTTGCAGAGCTCTGGGCGGAGGCCTTTCCCGCGAGCTACCGCGTGGACTACGAGGTGGAAGACGCACTGGAAGACATTGAGAGGTTTGAAAAGTACGGGGCGGCGGCAGAACGAAGCGGAGGAGCGAAGCAGGAGCGCCCGGGCGTGCATGTCTACCTTCCAGCGGGGGCGGGGGCAACGCTCGAAGAGGATGCACGGGTCAAGCTCTACATGCTCGAGCCCAAGAGCCTCAGCCAGATCCTTCCCTACTTCCATAACCTCGGGCTTGAGGTCCTGGACGAGCGGCCTTTCGAAATCGAAACGGCCGACAACCGCGACTTTTTCCTCTATGACCTGGGGCTGAAATTCCCTGCCGGCGTGGACCCGCTATCCACGGGCCAGCTGCTCGCTGATTCCTTCGGTGCTGCGGTGACGGGAGCCGCGGAATCGGACAGCTTTGACCGGCTCGTGCTGCGCGAAGGCATGAACTGGCGACAGGTGGTTGTGCTGCGGGCCTACGCCAAATACATGCGCCAGATGGGCAATACAAACTCCTTCGAATTCCTGGCCGATACGCTGCTGGCCAACCCGGAGGTCACCAAGGGTCTCAGCGCGCTGTTCGAAGCCCGCTTCGATCCAGCGCTGACAGAGCTGGAACGCGATGAACGGCAGGCAAAGGTCCGTGCCGAGCTTGCCGCATCCATTGAAACTGTCGCGACCCTCGACGCCGACCGCGCCCTCAGGACCTTCACGAACCTGATCGAGTCAACGCTGCGCACAAACTTCTACCAGGAGAAGCCCTACCTGAGCTTCAAGCTGCACCCCGCAGGCATCGAGGGCCTGCCCTTCCCGCGGCCGCAGTTCGAAATCTGGGTTTACTCCCCACGGGTCGAGGGCGTCCACCTGCGGTTCGGCAAGGTCGCCCGCGGCGGTCTTCGCTGGTCCGACCGGCGGGAAGACTTCCGTACGGAAATCCTGGGGCTGGTGAAGGCCCAGACTGTGAAGAACGCCGTCATTGTTCCCACCGGCGCAAAGGGCGGTTTCTTCGCGAAGCGTCTGCCCGATCCCGCGGTGGACAGGGCTGCATGGATGGCGGAGGGCATCGAAAGCTACAAGACGTTCATCCGCGGACTGCTCGATATCACTGACAACCTTGTGACCGGCCCTGACGGTGAGCGGCTCGTTGCGCCCGAAAACGTTGTCAGGCACGACGACGACGACTCCTACCTCGTGGTGGCAGCGGACAAGGGCACTGCGACGTTTTCCGACATCGCAAACGCGCTTGCGGCAGAGTACGGCTTCTGGCTGGGCGACGCCTTCGCCTCCGGCGGTTCTGTGGGATACGACCACAAGGCCATGGGCATCACAGCCAGGGGGGCGTGGGAGTCGGTCAAACGCCACTTCAGCGAGCTGGACCTCGACACGCAGTCGGAACCGTTCACTGTAGTCGGCGTAGGCGACATGTCCGGTGACGTCTTCGGAAACGGGATGTTGCTGTCAAAGCACATCCGGCTGCTCGCTGCCTTCGATCACCGCCACATATTCCTGGACCCGAACCCGGACGAGGAAAAGTCCTACGCAGAGCGCCAGCGGCTGTTCGAATTGCCGCGGTCCTCATGGGACGACTACGACAAGAGCCTCATCAGTGAAGGAGGCGGTGTCTACCCCCGGCAGGCCAAGTCCATTGCCGTCTCACCCCAAGTGCGGGCGGCTCTCGGCCTGCCAGAGTCAACCACCCAGCTGAGCCCGCCCGAACTGCTGCGGGCCATCCTGCTGGCGCCGGCAGACCTGCTGTACAACGGAGGCATCGGCACCTATGTCAAGGCGAGCACCGAGTCCCACGCGATGGTGGGGGACAAGGCCAACGACGGCATCCGGGTCGACGGACGCGACCTCCGCGTAAAAGTGGTGGGCGAGGGCGGAAACCTGGGTATGACACAACGCGGCCGCATCGAGGCTGCACTTCAGGGCGTCATCCTTAACACGGACGCCATAGACAACTCGGCAGGCGTCGACTGCTCGGATCACGAGGTCAACATCAAGATTTTCGTCGACCGGATGGTCGCTGCGGGGAAGCTCGATCCGGAAGAGCGGGCGGAGTTCCTGTCATCGATGACCGACGAAGTGGGCCGGCTTGTCCTGGAAGACAACATCGACCAGAACATCCTGCTGCTCAACGACCGTCAACGTGTGGCCGAATGGAGCCCGAGCTACGAACGGCTGATGGACTGGCTGGAAAAGGCCGCGGACCTCAACCGTGACCTGGAGGCTTTGCCATCCACCGCTGTCCTTCATGAACGGCTGGAGCAGGGGCAGGGCCTGACCTCGCCCGAGCTGTCAGTGCTTGCAGCCTATGCCAAGATCGAGCTGGCTACGGCGCTGCGTGACAGCGACCTTGCCGACGACCCCTGGTTCCGGCAGACGCTGCGCGAGTATTTCCCCAAGCAGCTGCGGGAACGATTCGATACCGAACTGGACACGCATCCGCTGCGCCGCGAAATCATCGCAACCGTGGTCGCCAATGACATGATCAACATGGGCGGCATCACCTTCGTCTTCCGGACCATGGAAGAAACATCCGCGAGCGAAGTGGCGGTGGCCAAAGCGTTCGTAGCGCTCCGCGAGGTTTACGAGCTGGACAACATGGTGTCCGAACTCAACGACCTTCCGGCGTCGTTCCCCACGGAGCACTGGAGCACGGTTCACCTCGACATCAGAAGGCTTCTGGACCGGGCGGTGCGCTGGGTCCTTGGACAGGGGAACACCTCCCGGCCCATCGCGGACATAGTTGCAGAATTCAAGCCGCTCATGGATCCCATGCGTGCCCGCCTTCTGGATTACCTGCGCGGCGATGACCGCGAACGGGTGGCTGAGTGGCTTGAAAAGGCACGGTCCTGGGGATTGCCTGAAGATATTGCCCACCGCTGGGCCGAGCTCTTTGAGAGCTTCGTCCTGCTGGACATCGCGAAGATCACTCACAGCCGCACGGAGCCGGTGGGCGAAATCGCCCACGTCTACTACACCGTGTTCAACCGCTTCCATGCGGACTCCCTGCTCGAACGGATCAGTTCGCTGCCCCGCCAGGACAGGTGGCAGGCACTCGCCCGCGCTGCCTTGCGGGACGATCTTTACTCGACCGTTTCAGACATGACGACGGCCGTGCTGGAGTCGACCGATGCAGGGGCACCGGCAGAGGACCGGCTCAAGGCCTGGGAGGCACTCAACGCCGAGCAACTGGGGCGTGCGAAGAGCATGTTCGATGAGGTCAACGCCCTCGAGGCGGACGACATGGCCTCGCTGTCGGTAGCATTGAGGCTCTTGAGGTCAATCGTCCGGCGCTAGGACATCGTTCCGCGTCGAAATCTGGAGGTGCAGTGGCAATCTTTACGGACCCCATCAGGGAACATGCTGATTTTGGGCCGGGGGATGCCGAGTGGCTGCACCTCCTGGTGGGCGACTGGCAGATGGTGGCCGATCTCGCCTTTGCCGACCTCGCCCTCTGGTTTCCGCACCCGGAGTATGGCTACGTGGCGCTTGCCCACGTGCGGCCCTCCACGACGCATACGGTATTCCATGCCGACTTCGTCGGGGAGGGCATCCGGTCCGACCTTCAGGTCCTCGTGGACAAGGCGTGGGCAAGCCGCACGATCGAGCGTTCCAGCGAAACCAACTGGAGCAGTGAGATGGCGCTCCGGGTGGAAGCCGTGCCGATGGTCAGGAACGGCCGAACCCTTGCTGTGGTCACGTCGCACATGGATCTCTCAAGTTCGCGCATGCCGTCCCGGCTTGAGCTGACCTACCGCCAGTGCGCCTACGACCTGCTGCGCATGGGTACGCTGGGCCTCTGGCCCGACTTTGCCTCGCCCACGGGCTCCCGCCGTGGGGCGCCCCGTGTCGGTGACGGACTCATCCGGCTCGATGCCGAGGGCATCGTGCAGTATGCGAGCCCGAACGGTGTCTCCGCGTTCCGCAGGCTCGGAGACGGCGAGTCGCTGGAGGGGCGTTCCCTCGCGGAAGTCACGGCCGGCCTGCTGAAGGACCGCCGCATGGTCGATGAAACGCTGCCCCTGGTTGTCACCGGACGCATGCCATGGCGCAGCGAGATCGAATCCAGGGGGGTCAGCCTGTCCCTGCGGGCGATTCCACTCCGCGACGAACAGCAGCGGTTCGGGGCACTGGTGCTGTGCCGCGATGTGTCGGAGCTGCGGCGCCGGGAAATGGAGCTCGTCACAAAGGACGCCACCATTCGTGAAATCCACCACCGGGTCAAGAACAATCTGCAGACAGTGGCCGCGCTGCTGAGGATGCAGTCCCGCCGCATGGTCAGCGACGAAGCAAAACAGGGATTGGAACAGGCCATGCGGCGCGTTGCCACGATTGCCCTGGTTCACGAGACGCTTTCGCAGGGGCTCACGCAGAGCGTTGACTTCGATGAGCTGATCGGACGGCAGTTCCGGCTTTCCGCCGAGGTTGCCTCACCCTCGCAGCAGGTGAAAACCCAGAGATCGGGTCAGTTTGGAGAGCTCCCCAGCGACTTTGCCACCCCGCTCGCGCTGGTGATCAATGAACTGGTGACGAACGCCGTCGAGCACGGGCTGGAAGGCAGGACCGGAACAGTCTGGCTGCTGGCCGACAGGTCAGAGGCGGAGGACGGAGCTGAGCTGCTCACGGTGACGGTGGCAGACGACGGCGTGGGACTTCCGGACAGCCCCCACGTGGAGGGCCTTGGGCTTCAGATCGTCCGGACCCTCGTTACCAGCGAACTGGGCGGAACCATCCAGTGGATGCCCCGGGAGGGCGGCGGTACTGCTGTCCAGATCGTGCTGAGCCTGGCAAACCGGTAGCGGCAGGCGGGCGCGGCAGGCAAGGCAGGCCTGAAAGCCCTTGGGCAACAGCAAAGGCCGCGGACCATAGGTCCGCGGCCTTTGGCCGAAACTGGCGGGCTAGGAGGCCCGGCGTGCGCGGGCTGCCCTGCGCTTGAGTGCACGGCGCTCGTCTTCGCTCATGCCGCCCCAGACGCCGGCATCCTGGCCGGACTCGAGCGCCCACTGCAGGCACGTGTCGACCACGGGGCACCGGCGGCACACGCTCTTGGCTTCCTCGATCTGAAGCAGGGCTGGGCCCGTGTTTCCTACCGGGAAGAAAAGCTCCGGGTCCTTGTCAAGGCACGCTGCGCGGTTACGCCAATCCATGCTGATCAGTCACTCCATTCCTGGGAAGTCAATTGCCACTTGTGAAAATATTCACTAGGGCCTACATAGGAAAGGGGCCCTGAGGGCCCCCTTGGTCATCTGAATCAAGCGTTTCATGTTAACGCTGTGTAAACAAGGGGTAGTGGTCCACGAAATGCCTCCGAAACGTGAGCGATGCATCACACCGAGCAGCCGCCCCCCGCCGAGTGTCGACTATCTCCGGTAGGGTGCCAGTGTGTCAAGACCCCCAGCCAGCCCTTCCGACCCGTCCTCCGAGCCTGGCGATAACGGCAGCTTCCAACATCAGCGCACGCCGGAGACGCCATCGTCCCTCAGCGGGCGTCCCCGTCCAATCGCCGTGATCTCTGCGGTTGTCGCGGCCGAAGCCACCGCCCTGCTGGCCGCTGCCGGCTGGTACGGACTCCAGCTCCTGACTGCCGCCCCTGTTCTTTCGTTCTGGGGCGCCGTCTTTACCCTTGCTTTACTGCTGGCTTTCGCATCGTGGCTGTATGCCGTTGCCGTGTTCCTGTTCAGGGGCTTCCGCTGGCCACGGGCAGGTGCCTTGGTGGCGCAACTGTTCGTGCTCACCATAGGATTCCCGACCCTTACCGGCGGCTATCCGCTGGCGGGCCTGGCCATGCTCCTTCCCGCCGCTGTTGTCATCGTGCTGCTGTTCGATAAGCGGGTCATCCGGTTCGCCTCCCGGTCCGCCGGCTCGCCTCCCGCGCTCTGATCACTGGCCGGTACCACGCCAGGGCGGATCAGTCGGGCGGGGCGGTCAGCTGAACCGGCACCGCCGTGCCGTCTGAGAGAAGGACCGCCCGTCCCGGAGGCGGATTGGGTTCCAGTTCGAACCTCAGCCCGAAGAGGTCTCCGTCCAGGGGACTTCTTGGAGCAATCAGTATCCCACTGCCGCAACTGCGGGCGGTGATGGCCAAGGGAACCCGCTGCACCAGAATCTGGCTGAAGCCCGCGGACAGGATGACGGCCCAGCCGAGGGCGTTAACGTCAAGCAACTGCTGGTTGACTGAGGAGGGCAGCTGGTCGGCGTCGTCGACCAGCAGCACAGCATCCCGGGCCAGCCGTCCTGCGAGTGCCTCGCGGTGGATGTCCGCCCAGTATTCCGCAGGGCTGGACTCGGCGTCGGGATGCAGCCAGGACGCCGCTGAATGGTTAAGGACGGGAATAGCATCGAGCAACGTGCTTTTTCCCGACCCGGGGCCGCCCAGAATGGCGAGGGCGCCGCCGGACGGGAGCCGCACAGCTGCAGGGCGAAGATCGTCGCCGCCCACACCGATGTACAGCTGCCGGGCCCGGCTGGAACTTTTCCGGGAGTCTTCCCGTAGGCGGGCCGTCTCCGCAGCAGCCGGGCCGGTGCCACTGCCGATCAGGGCGAGCAGTTTGTTCACCGGAAGACGCGAAGGCAACGCTTCCACCCGGAACGGCGCGGCCTTCAGGCCCGGCTGCTTCCCTGAGCGATGGTGCAGCAGCCCGCTGTCGGCGTGGAACTGGCAGACTGCCGGAGCGCCGCCGGATATGGATCCAAAGGCCACGGCACGTCCGGGGATATCCGGGATCTCAGGCATCTTGGGCCATGTGAACCGGCTCTCATCGCTTGCGCCCCTGGGAAAGTAGACCCGGCTTGGTATGGCGGAAAGGAACCGCGACATGGCCAATTCGCGCTCGCCCGACATGACCACAGCGATACCGGCACGGCATCCGTCGCGGACGATGTCCTGGACCAGGTCTTCCGCCCACACCAAAGGACAAGCCCGCAGGGCGGAGACCCACGATCCCCACCCGGAGATGGCCAGAATCAGGGGAGTGGCCTCAGCCGGTCCCGCACCACTCAGCCGCTCGGACATCTCCTGGCGGAGCCTTTCCAGCACGCGCACTCCCCGCCGCAAATCGTGCAGCCCCACCACGGCACCGGTCCGCGTCGACGCCTTCATTCCGGCCAGCGAACCGTCGGCATCCAGGACGTAGAGATGGGACTCCTCCGGATGCACCGCCAACTGGTTCAGAGCCAGCGACAACGCGCGGGCAACATCACCGGCCGTGCCGCCCACCAGGGCAAGATGACCGTCGATGACAGGGCGCCAGAAGAGCCCGGTGATCTCCTGGTGCTGCGGCAAGTCGAGCCAGCCGAGTTCCACGCAGCAGCCTCCGCTTGAAGGAGCGGCCGTTCCGGGCAATGCGGAGGAGGTAGTGCGGGCGCCAGCAGGGCGGGTGCTGGGGTCATCTGCCCTGCCGGGAAAGGTCGGAACGGCCGGCAGCGGCGGGGCGACAGGGCTTCTGACAGCAGCGCCGCCCCGTGCTGCCCATAGCTCCGCCGCCACCTCGACCAGGGGATTGGCCGCGGCGGCGACTGTGGGTGGGGCGACCCCATCCGCTGCCGGAGTCGCGGCCAGGAGGAGGGCGTCCGTCGTACGGCGGACAGTGGCGGTGCCGTACCCGGGCTCCGGGGCCGCGATAGAGAGCGCAGCCGCCTGGAACTCCTCGGGTTCTTGCGTCCCCCTGGCAAGATAAGCCCGGCCGGGCGTTTCCACCCGGATCGCGGCTGCGGCGTCGTTGCCGATAATGTCGGCCGATTCATGGGCAGACTGGACCCGGAGGGCGATGCTGGTGGTGACGTTGGCCCTGATATCGGCGTTGAGTGCGCCCTGCGGACGCTGCGTAGCCATGATCAGGTGGATTCCCAGCGAGCGGCCGATGGTGGCAATTCTCATCAGCTCGTGTAGGGACGCGGGAGCGTCGTCCACCAGCATCCGGAACTCATCGATGACGAGGATAAGTTGCGGGAGAGGAGGCAAGTCATGGGCCTTGGACAGCCGGTAGGCCGCCAGGTCCGGTGCCTGAACCTCCGCGAGGAGGCGCTCCCGGCGGCGGACCTCCGCACGCAGTGATGTCATCGTCCGGTCCAGTTCGCTCCTTGAGAGGTCGGTCAGCATACCCACGCAGTGGGGGAGCGGCGTC
Source organism: Arthrobacter sp. NPDC093139 (assembly GCF_044754165.1). Classification (NCBI taxonomy): domain Bacteria; kingdom Bacillati; phylum Actinomycetota; class Actinomycetes; order Micrococcales; family Micrococcaceae; genus Arthrobacter; species Arthrobacter sp. NPDC093139. Next base: position 178,184 of record NZ_JBIVOO010000004.1, on the reverse strand, counting down.
AGCGGACCCAGCCCGGACCCGCCCTTGAAATCGAAGAACAGGAAGTTGACCAGGTCCGGGGGATAGCTCAGCGCCAAGGCCACGGTCAGGCTTCGCAGGAGTTCCGACTTTCCGGAGCCGGTAGTGCCGGCAACGAGGACGTGCGGGCCGTCGGCCTCAAGATCCAGGATGCGCGGACCATCTGCATCCTGGCCAATGGGTATGGTCAGCCTGGGTGCAAGGCGTGCCCTCGACCATCTGACGCCGGCCGCCTCTGCTGACAGGTCAAGAATGTCACTGAGCGGGCATGCTGCGGGCATGGAGTGCTCATCAGCTGCGGGTCTGATTTGGCTGGCGTGCCGGCAGTACCGGTCAAAGACCTCTGGAGGTACGAGGTCGGGGGTGAAGCCCTGGCTGCTGCCGGCGGAGCGAAACACAGCCTGTTGCCCGGCCAGCTCGATACCCGTCTCCGGCGGTCCCGGGGCAGCTGGAGTCGCCGGCGCAGCCGAAGCCTCCGGACCGCAATCTGTGAACCTGATGACGCGCCACCTGTGCCGCCGTGCCGTTTCAACCAGCTGGTCTGGCCAGCCCGTTCCTGCGGGGGAGGCTACCAGGAAGGCTCCCGCGTCGCCGCCCCCGTCCCCGTTCGAAGCGCAGGCGAGGGTACTCTCAACGTCCCCGGGGGCAGCATGCAGAGTGACGTTGGGAAGGAATCTCGCGGCCAATGGCAGCGTCGACACCGGTCCGCAGACTATGACCCGTGTTCCCCGGGCCATCGGATATCCCGTGAGCTGCATGAGAAACGAACGCATCAGTCCGGACACTTCGGTTTCAACCCCCCGCACGGTGACGACGGGCAGCCGCGGGTCCAGCAGCAGCGGAACTGACCCCAATGGCGGCGGCCGAAACTCCGCATCCGGTGGGTCTACCCGGACATTCGCATCCTGCTCCGCCAGCCCGAGGCGGAGCCAGACGCCCGAGACGTCAGGCGCGGCGTCGGCGGCTATCAGCGTCCCCGCGACGTCCAGGGCCAGCTGTGCCGCCGAGGGCGCTGACCGCCGTCGTCGTTCCCGATCTTTGGCCGCCGCCTCGGCAACTGCCGATCGCACCCGGCGCCGCTGCCGGCGGCCCGTTATGAGCGGCGTCAGGAGCATCACCACGGATACGGCCGTGAAGGCCAGAAACATCCACATTCCGGTCAGCAGCGCCAGCCCTACCCCGACAGCAATCGGGAGCGCAGCGCTGAGCAACAGCAGTCCCCGGTTTTCCTGCCCCGCCTGCCGCGGTACCGTCAACGGTTCGGTTACGGACTGACCGGCAGAACGGAGGCATGAGTTCCTGGAACCGGGCGGTCCGGCCACCACAACAGACAGGGTGGACCGCCCGCAGCGGATGAGGGAGCTGGTGGAGAGGGCAGCATTCCGGACAGCCTTGCCGTCCACTTCGGTGCCGTTGGCGCTGCCGAGATCCTCAATGGTCAGGGCTGTATCTGACACCTCGATACGTGCGTGTTCTCGTGACAGGTCCGGGTCAGGAATTGTCATGTCTGCGTTCGTGCGCCCGATCAGGTAGCTCCCGCGGCGCAGCGGCAGCACTGTTCCGGCGGCGGGGCCGCTGTGGACAGCCAGCAGCAGGGTGGCGGGGGCAACGCGCGCAGACCGGCTGCGGCGCCCCTCCGGGTGGTGCCCGCCGTCCACGAGGATGGCACCGGTGACCAGGGGTGCCAGCCCCACGGTCAAGGAAGGAAGCGGCAGGCCATTCACGGTCAGCCGACGGGTCCGGAAGCCCCGGGCGAGCACCCGGTCCAGCGCCGTTCCCGACGACCCTTCAGGGACCGCCGCCGTCAGTTCCTCCGGTGCGGCGGCCTCGCCCGAGCCGTGGCCGCGAACCAGGGTGAAGTGCAGATCCACCTGCAGGGCCTCCGTTCGTGAGGGCAATTCAGGCACCACGCTAACGCCGGAGACGCAGCCGGTCTGCCGGTGCAATGGCCTATGTGGATAATCGCCCCCGCAGCCTCCAAAACGGCCAGGCGACCAGACTCGGGTAGGCTAGTGCAGCAGGTAATGCACAACATTGGCCTGCCCGAATTCGAACCAGGAGATTTAGTGACTGCTGACCTCGTCATCGTAGGATCAGGCTTTTTCGGTCTGACAATCGCAGAACAGGCCGCCACTGAGCTGGGCTTGAAGGTCGTCGTCCTCGACCGCCGCCACCACATCGGCGGGAACGCCTACAGCGAAAAAGAAGAACAGACGGGAATCGAGGTCCACCGCTACGGTGCGCATCTCTTCCACACCTCCAACGAGCGGGTCTGGGAGTATGTAAACCGCTTCACGACCTTCACGAACTACGTCCACAAGGTCTATGGCGTCCACAAGGGCGAGGTCTATTCGCTGCCCATTAACCTGGCCACGATCAACCAGTTCTTCCGCGCCAACCTGACCCCCGGACAGGCAAAGGCCCTGATTCAGGAGCAGGCCGGCGAACTCGCGGGGACGGATCCCCAGAACCTGAACGACAAGGGCATCCAGCTCATCGGACGGCCGCTCTACGAAGCGTTCATCAAGCACTACACGGGCAAGCAGTGGCAGACGGATCCCAAGGATCTCCCGGCCGGCATCATTTCCCGGCTTCCGGTCCGCTACAACTACGACAACCGGTACTTCAACGACAAGTATGAAGGCCTGCCGACAAACGGGTACACAGCATGGATCGAGACGATGGCGGAACACCCGAACATCGAAGTACGGCTTAACACCGACTTCTTCGACGATTCCCACGAGTACAGCAAGGACAAGGTCGTCGGAAACATCCCGGTCATCTACACGGGGCCCGTGGACCGCTACTTCGACTTCGCCGAGGGCGACCTCTCCTGGCGGACCATCGACTTCGAAGAGGAAGTTCTCGACGTCGGCGATTTCCAAGGGACCTCTGTGGTCAACTACAACGACGAGGACGTCGCCTTCACCCGCATCATCGAACCGCGGCACTTCCACCCGGAGCGGAACTACCAGAGTGAAAAGACGGTCATCATGCGGGAATTCTCCCGCTCCGCAGAGAAGGGCGACGAGCCCTACTACCCAATCAACACCCCCGCGGACCGGGAACGACTGCTGAAGTACCGCGACCTGGCAGCGGCCGAGAAGAATGTCCTGTTCGGCGGCCGCCTCGGCACCTACAAGTACCTCGACATGCACATGGCCATCGGATCGGCCCTGACGATGTTCGATAACAAGATCCGTCCGCATTTTGAAAGCGGAGTAAAACTTGAAAGCGGAGGCGTGGACGCATGAGCACAGCTACCAAGACCGAGGCCTTGCACGTGAGCGAGGAAGGCCAGTCCTGGCGGGTCCTGCAGCGGGTTATTCTGCCGAGCCAGAGCCAGATGGACACTGTGCCTTTGTACCTTGACACCGGAACCGCCACCGGTGTGCAGCTGCCGACCTCGAACCTTGAGGCGAACAGCAGGACCAAGACCCAGACCGTCAGCGCTCCCAGCAAGGAAGCGCACGTGGAAGACTTCCTGACACGTCATTCGACGTCGGTCCGCCCCGGTGAGCGTGTCTCGTTCGGCAGCTACTTCAACGCGTTCGCCGCGAGCTACTGGCGCCGCTGGACCACCGTCAAGAGTGTCCGGCTGTCGGTTTCCACGTCCGGTTCCGGCTCCGTTATCGTCTACAAGTCGAACGCCCGTGGGGCGCTCCAGCGCGTTGATTCCCGTAAAGTCGAGGGAGGCTCGGTCAGCACCTTTGACCTGACCCTCGCCCCGTTCGGCGACGGCGGCTGGTACTGGTTCGACCTCGTGGCCGGGTCCGAGCCCTTGGTCCTCCGGAATGCTGAGTGGCTGACGGAAGGCGACGACAGCCAGCAGGGAAGTGTGACGCTGCAAATCACGACCCTCAACAAGACCGAATTCTGCATCAACAACCTCAAGCTGCTGTCCGAGAATCCGGATGCCCTGGAGCACGTCAAAGAGCTCGTGGTTGTCGATCAGGGAACGCAGAAAGTGTCCGATGCTGACGGTTTCGCCGAGGTGGCCGCGGCGCTGGACGGCAAGCTGAGGATCATCAACCAGGACAACCTGGGCGGTTCCGGCGGATTCGCACGCGGCATGTACGAGGCTGTCGAGAACGGTAGCGACTACGTGCTGCTGATGGACGACGACGTCGTAGTAGAGCCCGAGAGCATCTCAAGGATGCTTACCTTCGCAGACCTGTGCAAGACCCCGACCATCGTCGGCGGGCACATGTTTGACCTGTACAACCGCACGGTGCTGCACACCTTCGGTGAGGTTGTGAATCCCTGGCGCTTCCTCTGGGAACAGTCCCGTGAGGACATGCTGCTGGGTCATGACTTCCAGTCCACCAACCTGCGTCAGACCAGCTGGCTCCACCGCCGGGCCGATGTGGACTTCAACGGCTGGTGGATGTCGCTGATCCCCACGCGTATCCTCCGTGAAATCGGCCTTGCCCTTCCGGTGTTCATCAAATGGGATGACGCCGAATACTCCCTCCGGGCCAAGGAACATGGCTATCCGACCGTTTCCATGCCCGGCGCGGCGGTCTGGCATGTTTCCTGGATCGACAAGGACGACCTCGTGGGGTGGCAGGCATACTTCCACGCCCGCAACAGGTTCATTGCGGCGCTGATCCACAGCCCCTACGAGTTCGGCGGCCGGATCGTCCGCGAGTCGCACTACGCAGACATCAAGCACCTAGTGTCCATGCAGTACGCGACCGCACGGGGACGCAACATGGCGCTGCGGGACCTCCTGCGGGGACCCGGGCAGCTTCACGGGCAATTGGCCAAAAAGCTGCCTGAAATCCGGGACATGATGAAGAACTACCCGGACTCGGTGATCGCGACTGATCCGGATACCTTCCCCGCCGCGAAACTGGACAAGCCTCCGAAGCACGGGCACGGTGTCCGCGAGCCGAACAAACTGGGCCTGATCCCCATCGCCGCGAAGACCGTGCTGCGCCAGCTGGTGAAGCCCGTTACGCCGTCGAGCAGGGTTCGCCCCCAGGCGAATGTTGCTCACCAGGACAACCGTTGGTGGCGCATGTCCCAGTACGATTCCGCCGTTGTCACAAACGCCGAAGGCACTGGCTCAGCCTGGTACAAACGTGACCCGAAGCAGCTCCGTTCCATGCTTGCCGAGAGTGCGCGCCTGCACTCACTGCTGCTGAAGGATTGGAAAAAGCTCCGCGCCGAGTACAAGGCTGCGCTGCCTGAGATTACGTCGATTGAGACGTGGAAGAAGACCTTTGACGCACATAGTGAACGCGTAGATGAGCGTTAGCACGGAGTTGGCCCGCCCCGGTGTCGGGGGCGGGCTCGCTGAGGTCTTTCGCACGAGGTTCCTGCTGAAGCTTCTGGTCCGCAAGGAACTGAAGGTCAGGTACAGGGGTTCCGTGCTTGGGCTGTTGTGGTCCTATGTGAAGCCCGGTGTGCAGTTCATCGTGTTTTACATTGCGCTCGGTGTCTTCCTGGGACTTGAGAACAGTCCCAGGAACCCGGACGGCCTTCCCAACTATGCGATCTATCTGTTCTCCGGAATCGTGCTGATCAACTTTTTCAACGAGGCGCTGGGGAACGCCTCCCGCTCCATCGTGAACAACGGTGGGCTCATCAAGAAGATCTATCTTCCGCGTGAGCTGTTCCCGGTCGCCTCGGTATGGGTCTCTGCCGTGCATTTCTTTCCGCAGCTCGTCATTCTTGTCGGCGCATGCCTCTACGCCGGATGGCACCCCTCCTTCCTGCAGTTGGCCGCCGCACTGGGCGGCTTCGCGATCGTCGGCCTGCTCGCAACGGGCCTCGGCCTGCTGTTCGGTGCAGTCAACGTCTACTTTCGCGACTCGGAGAACTTTGTCGACATGCTCCTCATGGTGGCGACCTGGGCCTCGCCCGTGATGTACGCGTGGACGATGGTCGCCGACAAGCTGGGGGAGTTCTGGTTCACGGTGTACCAGTTCAATCCCATTACGGTGGGCGTGGAGTCATTCCACTACGCGTTTTGGCTTCCGACGACGGACGGCAGCGCTCCGCTGCCTCCGCACCTGCTGTCTGTCTGGCTGCCGGTTGCGCTGCTTGTTTCCGCCGGCATCCTGCTCATCGGCCAGCTGACTTTCCGCCGGCTTGAGGGCCGTTTTGCACAGGAGCTCTAACGTGACCACCGCCATTGAAGTCAAGAACATCAACAAGCAGTTCGTCCTGCGCCACACGAGGTCCATCAAGGAAGCCATCGTCTGGCTCGCCAAGGGCCGCAAAGGCGATCTTTCGGAGAAGTTCCACGCATTGCATGACGTCTCACTGGAAATCGGCCAGGGGGAGGCCGTGGCCCTCCTTGGTTTCAACGGTTCCGGCAAGTCGACTCTGCTGAAACACATTTCAGGTGTCATGGTGCCCGATAACGGGACCGTGCGGACTCGCGGCCGGGTTGCGGGGTTGATTGAGGTCGGTGCGGGCTTCCACCATGACCTGTCAGGCCGGGACAACGTGTTCCTCAACGGGGCCATCCTTGGCATGACCGAGGAACAGATCAAGGAGCGCTTCGATTCCATCGTTGAATTTGCCGAAATCGGCAAGTTCATCGACACCGAGGTGAAGTTCTACTCGTCGGGCATGTACCTGCGGCTCGCATTTTCAGTGGCCGTCCATACCGATCCCGAGGTGTTCCTGGTGGACGAAATCCTGGCGGTCGGCGACGAGCCGTTCCAGAGGAAGTGCATCGCCAAGATCCAGGAACTCGCCGCGGAAGGCAAAACCTTGGTCGTGGTGAGCCATGATTTGGACCTCGTGTCGCGGATTTGCGACCGGGGGATCCTGCTCGACCGGGGCAACGTCACGTTTGACGGCCCGATCGAACAAGCGGTCGCCACGCTGCGCGCCTAGGGCGGGCAGCCTCTCACGCTGCACCTGAGCTGGCGGCAGAACCCTGCGCGCCGGAACCCTGGGCGTCAGAACCCTGGTCAGCGCCGGGACGACCTACGGCTTGTTGCCCAGCGGGCCGCAACCGGTCACCTGGTAGAGCCTGGCCGGTCCTTGCCGATCAACGAGCTTCAGGCCGGGGGCGCTTTCAGCCTTGTCCATGGCAGTGTTGGGATGGGCTCCGCCGTGGACCTCGTGGTCGTCGAAGATGAGGGCGTACTGCACGTTCAATGCCTTCACTGCCGGGCAGACCACCGGGTTGACACCTGCCTCGTCCAGGCGGCTCAGGATGACAAGTTCTTCCGGTGTGCGGCGGCCGACGATGTGCGGCGATACAGAGCGGCGGAGCGAGAGTCCCTCCGTAAGGGACGCCCCGGTCCAGGGATCGCCGTAGACGCTGGCCCCGGCCGGAACGTGGCTGGGCAGGCGGTCCAGGAGCGCCCGCTCGTCACTGGACACCAGCGGGGCATGCGGGCCGGTCATGTAGTTGGCTGAGGCAAGAACCTGTTCTTTTCCAACGGCACCGAACTGTGCACCCACGGCGATGACGAACACTCCCACGAGCAGAACCGCGGCGGGCGCAATCTTGTCCAGGGCCGTGGCGCGGGGAAGGCGCAGTATCCTGCTGGCCGTTTCGCCCACCCGGTGCCTCGTGGCTGCCGCGGCAATTCCACGGAGAATGCTTTCGCCACCAAGCACGGCCAGGGGCAGCAGGACGACGGGCAGCATCGCGGCGAGGCGGAATGAGTCGTTGTACCAGACTCCGGTCAGGAAGTGCCGTGTCTCGCTCGGAGGAAGCGCGGACGCCACGATGAAGAGTCCGGCAGCAACAAAGGCCATGCCCAGGACCCATACGAGCTTTCGCCTCGCGATCGAGGCGACAAGTCCCGCGACAAGCATTACAAACATCACCAGGGAAACATGCCGTCCTTGGGGGCCGGCGCCCAGAACCTCGCCGATGGCCTGCGAAACGGTCTGATAGGGCTTCCACCGTGAAGACGTGAGGCTCTGGCCGGCCATGTCCCACACGATGAAGACCAACGGAATGAATACGGCTGTCAGAACGGCAAAGCCAATCAACTGCCGTCCTGTGGTTTCTCGCCGCCTGAAGCCGGCGGCGAGGCGGACGAGCTTCGTCAGCAGCAGGGGGAGGGCCAGTCCAAACAGGGCCACGACGAAACTGGGATGGGCCAGGGCCAAGCCGGGCAGGATGAGAGCCCCCTGACAGAGGACAGGCACGATCCGCCGCTTGGTTGGGTTGAGGCCCAGAAGGTCAATGGTCAGTGCCAATGCCACGGGCATGATCGCGATCGCCAACAGGTTGGGGTACAGAACCCCGAAGTCAATCATGAGGTAGGGAAAGGAGCTGAAGCCCGCGGCCAGAGCCCCCGTCAGCAGCATGGGCAGGACATGTCCACTGGAGATCCGGCTGATCAGGTACATCATTCCGAGTGGCCACATGGCCGCGGCTATGACGATATTGCCGGCGCTGATGGCTTCCGGGACTGAGACTGACGCTGTTGAGGCGACGAGTGCGATCAGGTCATGCCATGCAGCGGGGTAAAACGCCGCAGAGGCTTCCGTCAGGTTTCCCAGCGTCAGGGACGAGCCCGATCCGGTGATCAAGATATGACCGATGGCGTTCAGATGGAAGATATTGTCATAGGTTTGCGAGATGTTGCCGGGCGCGCCGATGATCCGCGCAAACCGCACCGTGATGATGACCGCCGGAATGGCGAAGGCGGCAACGATTGCACCGCGCCTGACCCACTCCTGGGCGGACGTAAGGGTCGGCCCCGTGGCGGCATTGTTCTCCGCGCTCTTGCTGAACGACTTACGGGGCTGGGCCCCGAATACAAGGCCGCGCATGGCCAAGACGTAGCGCAGCACGAGAGCGGTGACAGTGAGGATCAACGCACAAGCGGCGACGGGGATGATCCCGTAGCGGATGCCGGCGTACGGAGCTGCCACGGCAACGGCGCTGGCGAGAGTGACCGTCGTCGGACCGGAGACCGCGAAGAGCGGAAGACCCCTTACACCTGCCGCACGCATGACCAACAGCCCAGGCCCCAGGAAGATCACTGCGGCAAGCAGTAGAACGGGCACGAATGTCACCCAGGGCATGGACGCTCCTCGACGGTTTCAGGGAAATATGGCCAGTGGCCAACAATACTGTAAGCAGCCCGGGCGCTCAGCGCCGTCCCCGGCCCCTCTCCTCAATGTGGGAGACTATTCCAGTGAATCGAACGTGGATTGTCATTCCTATGTACAACGAAGGCACCGTTGTCGCCGATGTAATCCGAGGTCTCCTGCCTGTTTTCCCGTACGTAGTGTGCGTTGATGATGGCAGCTCGGACAATTCGGCGCAGATCGCCCGCGAGGCCGGTGCCGTGGTGGTGCAGCACCCCATCAACCTCGGCCAGGGAGCCGCGCTCCAGACCGGCATCGAGTATGCGCTGCAGGATCCGGAGCTCGGGTGCATTGTGACTTTCGATGCCGACGGGCAGCACAAAGTATCTGACGCCTTCGCGATGGCGAGCCGCGTCCTTAACGATGAGGCCGACATCGTGCTTGGCTCCCGGTTCCTGGATGACCGGACGAAGCTGTCGCCCATGAAGCGGATCGTGCTCAAAACGGCCGCGCTGCAATCCAAGCTTTCCACCGGTCTGGACCTGACGGACGCCCACAACGGGCTGCGGGCTTTCAATCCGTATGTTGCCCGCAACATCAACCTGACGCAGAACCGCATGGCCCATGCCTCGGAACTCGTGAACCAGCTGGCCACGTTGAAGCCGCGTTATGTGGAACACCCCGTGGAGATCATCTACACGGATTATTCGAAGGCCAAGGGCCAGTCCCTGCTGAACTCGGTCAACATTCTCGCGGAACTGTTTTTGAGGTAATAAATGCTAATTGTCATCCAGGTCATCCTGGTCCTCGCCGTCGTCCTCGTCGCGATGATCCTGATGCGGGGCGGGTCCAACGCCAGGCATCTGGCGATTCGCCGCCTCATGCTGATGGTATTCACCTTCGTGGCCGCCCTGTCCATCTTCTTTCCGCAGCTGCTGACCACCGTCGCGGGCTGGTTCGGGATCGGCCGTGGCACCGACCTTGTGCTGTACGGCGTGGTTGTATGGCTGCTGATCTTCATGGCCACCACATACCAGCGATTCCGCCAGACAGAGATTTCGCTGACCAAGCTCTCGCGGCGGATCGCCATCGACGAGACTCCGAGAGTCTGGGAAACGGACGGCAAATAGGATGGCCGCAGGACCGGCAGAACCCACGGTGGATGTCTCGCTGATCATACCGACCAACAGCATGCACAGATGGCTGGACCGGGCGGTTAAGTCGGTTTTGGAGCAGGAGGGCGCCAGCTTCGAACTGATCCTCTACCTTGACGGGGTGGAGCTGAGCCCGGGCAGGGAATGGGCGTCCGACCCGTGTGTGCGCCTGGTCCACGGTACGAATTCCCAAGGTGTAGGGCATGCCCTGCGCGAGGCGTGCAAGCACGCGCGGGGCGAGTTCATTGCCCGGCTGGACTCCGACGACGTCGCACTGCCCGGCCGTTTTGCCCGGCAGGTGGCGTACCTGCGTGAGCATCCTGACACGGTGGCGGTCACCGGCCAGGCGCCGTGGATTGATGAGGAAGGCGCTCGAATCGGAGCCTTCGGACACGCATCAGGCGCTGACGTCCGCGGAAAACTGCTGGAGCAGAACGTGCTGGTCCAGTCGGCGATCATGTTCCGTGCCGCTGACTATCGAGCGGTAGGCGGGTATAACCCGATGAGGCAGATGGAAGATTACGATCTCTGGCTGCGGCTCGCCCTGCGCGGACGCATGGCGGTCCTCGACACCGACGTCGTGGAGTACCGCATCCACCCCAACCAAACCAGCCGGGGGGTCCATCCCCGTGCGTCCTACGTCAAGACGGTTTATGCCGGGCGCAAGAACCTCGCTCAGTTGCTGGGGAAGTCAGCGGGCAGCCAGCTGGTCCGCAACACGGCGTTCCGTGCGGCGCTGTACATGATGTACTACCTGCCGCCTGGCCTGATCCGCCGCATCCGCACAGCGGCCTCCCGCTAGTCCGCAACAAGCGCCTCCGGCAGGCCATATGGGCGCGGGGCGTCCACCCCATGGGTGCCCCGCCCAGGCAACGCGCCTACCAGGCGCTCCAGCCGCCGTCGACGGCGATGGTTTGGCCGGTGACATACCGGGAAGCGTCCGAGGAAAGCCAGGCGACAACGCCGCGGAAGTCGTCCTCCGTGGCCATCCGCTGCAGCGGGGTCAGCTTTTCGTACCGTTCAGTGAACGCTGCGGCCTGGCCTCGGGCGATTCCTCCGGGCGCGAAGGCATTGACGCGCACGGCAGGGGCCATGACCGTGGAAAGATACCTCGTGAGCTGGACGATGCCGCCCTTCGTGGCGCCGTAGGCGGCGGGGTTGCCCATGACGGTGCCCTCGTAAAGGCCCATGTTTGGCCCGACGATCCCGTAGATGGAGGACACGTTGATGATCGAGCCGCGTCCATCGGCCGAGAGCTTTGGCGCGAGCTCGCGGGCGAGGGAAAACGGTACGCGGAGGTTCAGCTTCGACGCCAGCTCAAAGGCCTCGTCCGTCTGTTCCGCGAAGGGGACGGCGTAGCCGGGGATCCCCGAGGTGCCGGTGAAGGCGGCATTGTTCACCAGAATGTCCAGCGGCCCGTCGATGGCCCTGGCCAGCTCAGTTGTACCGCCGTCTTCGAGGAGGTTAACGGCCACCGCCGTGGCCTGCACGCCGTGCTCGCGGGCGAGCTGCTCCGCGACTTCTTCGCAGGCGACCGCGGCGACGTCCGAGATGACGACGTCGGCGCCTTGGGCAGCGAGGGTCCCGGCCAGCACCCGTCCCAGGGGCCCGGCCCCTCCGGTAACCAGTGCCCGGCGCCCTTCAAGACTGAAGAGGCTGTCCAGCCCGGTCACTTGGCGGGCTCCGTGGTGGGTTCGCCGGATATACCGGCAGGCGCGTAGCCCGGCAGCGGGGCCAGTCCCGCTCCGACCACCGCTTCGACCAGGCGGAACTCGTGTTCGTCGTCGATGCTGAACGCATGCGTTTCCGGTATCTCCACGAACCCGTGGCGGCCCTCGTCGAACCAGCTGGTTTCCAGCCGGCGGATGAAATCTGCCCGCCAGACGTAGAAGCTTCCATTGATGCGCATGTACCGCGGCACGTCCTGGCGGCGGACGACACCTGTGCCTTCCTCGAAGTACCTCACCAGGCCGGGGCCATCGGCTTCAGGCCGCACGCCCACCCACGTCGGGTTGAAGAAGGGTTCGGAGACGGCCACCACGCCGTCCAGCTCCGGCGTGGCCACGAGGGTGTCGATGGCCTCGCGCACCCGCTCGGGTGTGCGCGTCGGGCTTGTCGGATCCAGCAGCAGCACCATGTCGTATGCCACCGAGTCGATTTCCTCCATGGCGGCCAGGGCATGGCGGAGCACGACGCTCATGGGTGCGGTGTCCGACGCCAGCTCGGCGGGACGCAGGAAGGGGACCTCGGCGCCGGCAGCACGGGCCGCTTCGGCGATGGCCTCGTCATCCGTTGACACGATGCAGCGGACAGAATCACCGAGCAGAGCTGCCAGCGCAACGGAGTGGGCCAGCAGCGGCTTGCCCATCAGGGGGCGGATGTTCTTGCCCGGTAGGCCTTTGGATCCTCCCCGTGCCGGGATGACCGCCAGAACGCGGGGGCGGATGGAAGTATCAGTCATGGTTTTGTTGCCCTCGGGAGTCGTGCACAACGTTCCGGATCGGACGCTGAAGTTGGCTGCAGCTGAAGCTGATTACAACACTATCGGTTCTTTCCCACCGGAGGAGTGGGCCGCCCTGGCAGCGTCGCAGATGGCAACGGCGCGGATTCCGTCCGTAAGCGCTGCCGGAACAAAGCGCTCCATCAGGTTGCCGGCGGACACGCCCGAGCGCTCCAGAACGGCGAGCGTCTGGCGGGCGAGGACGACATCAACGGAGGCATCATCCGGAAAGCGTTTGGAACTGCGTTGAACGCCTGATGCTGCGGCGATTTCGACGGCGACCTCGTTCTGTACGACGTCCCAGACCAGCGCGCCCTCCGTGGTGCTGACGCGGATGCTGCGGGTCTTGACGGGGCTGACGTAGTCAAGCCGGATGTGGACCGCTCCGTGGCCGCCCCATAGCAGGTCGGCTGATTCTTCGGCCTCGATGCCGAGCACGCCGTGCCCCAGCGTTGCCTGGAGGGAGGAAGGCGCTCCGAGCAGCATGACGGGGTAGTCGATGTCATGGACGAGGTCGCGCAGGGCCCCGCCCTCCGCCGCGCGGGCGGAATAGCTGTCGCGGTAGTCGCGGGTGGGGCGCCAGGACGGCAGCCAGGACTGGGAACGCACCTGGGCGCTGGTGACCTGCCCCATGTTCGGGAGCAGGTCCGCCAGGACCGCAAGTCCCTGGTGGAATCGCAGCGGCGCGCTCACGGAGATGGTGTCCGCCCTCGGGTGCGCAGAGAGGGTGCGGGCACTCGCCGCATCCTGGCTGACCGGCTTCTCCAGCAGGAGCGCTTTGGGGCTGTGGTCAAGGGCTTCCAGGGCGTCATCGACGTGCCGCGCCGTGTCGGTGGCGATGATGACCACGTCCACCTCGGTTTCAGGATACGAGGTGAGCAATGTGACGGATGCGGGAATATCGTTCCTGGCGGCAAGGCTTGGGGTCGGACGGACGGGGAGAGCGAAGATGTCATCAACACCCATCTCTTCGAGCACGCGCAGATGCCGGGCGCCGATGGAGCCTGTGCCCCTCACAAGAGCCGAGGTTCTGCGGCCCCCCTCCCGCTGCCCGGCCAGCCGTGCGGAAGGCACCGGAGCCAGGGCCGGAGATACATCCAAGTATGATGTGAGCGTCATCTGCTCAACTCTATTGCTCAAGGCGCCGCTACTCTAAATGGATATCCAGAATCACTATTACGGTCACTCTGCGGCATTCGCGCACCATTGCGGGATGAACAGGATCCACCACATTCCGGGCTTGGTACAGCACGGATGGACGGTCAAGTCGCCTGTCCTGGCTCAGTTTGCAGACTTCAATGACCGCGGTGCCAACCGGAAACGGCTGGTCTGGACCTCGGCGTCACGGGGATACTCACCCGAAGGGCCAGAGAACCTGTTCCCGGACGGATCCAGCATGATCACCGCCGTCGGAGCGCCGTTCCTGTACCTCCAGAAAGCGGTGCAGGACAAGGGCGGGCTGCCGGACCGCACGCTGGGGCCGCTGGTGCTGCCCCTCCACGGCACAGCCCTGGTAAAAGTCAGCGGCGACCACGACGGGTTCGCGCAGGAGGTCCTTCGCCGTGACGGGCCTGCCACGGTGTGCCTCCACATAGAAGACCTCGAGCATCCGGAAATCTACAGCGCCTGGACGGACGCAGGGCACCACGTCATCAGCGCCGGCGACCGCAGGGACCCGCAGTTTTTGGGGCGGATTCTTTGGATGATGGCCTCGGCGCAGAAAGTGGTCTCGAACCGCATGTCCACGGCACTTCTCTACGCCGCCGCTGCGGGCGCTGACGTAGAGATCTACGGGCCGGACTTCCAGCTCGGCCAGAACGCAGAAACCGATCCCGGCCTTCGGATGCGTGAGCTGTGGCCGGAATTTTATGAGGCGTCACCGGACAACGCTGAGCTCAAGCGCATAGCGGACCTGGAACTCGGTGTGCAGGACATGAAGTCGCCGGACGAACTGAAAAGCCTGCTCGGCTGGAACAGCCCCTCCTTCGGCGCGTTCTGGGATTACTGGGCCAGTGGTCCGCTGGAAAAGGCCCAGGCTGTCCTCGGGTTGCGAAAACGCCCCGAAGGTGCCCACAGCGGCGAAGCGGGCCTGTCCCCGATCCATTTCCTCCGGCATCCGCTCAAGCACCTGCCGTCCCCGCTGCCAAAGCTCACGCCGGCGGTAGCCGTCGAGGCGGTTAGGCTCAAAGAGTCGGGCCGGCTCTAGGGGTGGGCGCCTGGCTGATCCTCGGGGCCTCCGGGCACGCACGCAGCCTTGCCTCGATCGTGAACGGCCGCGGAGACTATGTGGCCGCCGTTTCTGACGCCGGGCTGGCTGGAGCGGCCAGCGACTCCGCAGCATCGGAGCGGAGCCTCAGCCCGTTCGCCGCGGCCGACGGCCGCACCCCGACGGTGTTTTTCGACGACGACGAGGCGTTGAGGTTCGCCGCCGAAAAGTCCCTGTCGATCGCCGTCGGCATAGGGGACAACGGCGTACGGAAGCGCGTCGCGGAATCGATCATCGCTTCTTCGGAGCTGGTTCATCTCACCGTTCCGTTGGTCGCGGCAAGTGCCACCGTTGATCCGACCGCCCGCCTCGGGCCTCTTTCGCAGGTCTGTGAGCACGCCCACGTGGGCCCGTTGGCGGATATCGGTTCAGCCGTCATCATCAACACCGGGGCAATTGTCGAACACGAGGCCGGGGTCGGATCCGGGACGCACCTGGCCCCCGGTTCAGTCCTTTTGGGGGCCTCGTTCGTGGGCAATAGAGTATTTGTTGGGTCAGGCGCCCGTGTCCTTCCCGGCTGCACTGTGGGAGGACTGTCTGTCATCGGTGCGGGCGCTGTCGTAACGCGTGATCTCGCCGGGGGAGCAACCTACATCGGTGTTCCGGCCCGGGAACTGACATCCAAGAAAGGCGCAACCCTGTGACCATCGAATCCAAAGCCCAGCATGTGACGTTCGGTCCGCACCGCATCGGCCCCGACGAGGAAGTCTTCATCATTGCCGAGGCAGGAGTGAACCACGACGGTGACGTGGCAGTTGCCCATGAACTGATTGACATGGCTGCCGACACGGGTGCCAACGCGGTGAAGTTCCAGACGTTCAAGCCTGAATCCCTGGTCACGGAAGCTGCAGATACCACGCCCTACCAGAAAAAGGCCGGGTTCGCGGAGTCCCAGTCCGAGATGCTGAGGCGCCTAACGCTGCCCGAGACTGCCTGGGTTGAGCTGCGGGACCACTGCTCCGAGCGGGGGATCACCTTCCTCTCCACACCCTTCGACTACGACAGCGCGCGGATGCTCGCGGACATTGGCGTTCCGGGCCTGAAGATCGGTTCCGGGGAACTGACGAACACACCCTATCTCGCCGCCATTGCGGAATTTGGCATTCCGATGATCGTCTCCACGGGAATGGGGACCAGGGAGGAGATCGCCGCGGCGCTCGAGGCGACAGCCAAGGCGCCCGCGACCGTCCTGCTGCACTGCGTCTCCGCCTACCCCGCGCCCCTGGATGAGGCCAACCTGCTCGCCATTCCCGCGATGCGGAAGGAATTCGGCGTCGAGGTCGGCTGGTCGGACCACACACCGGGCTCGCTGACGGCCATCGCTGCCACGGCTCTTGGCTCGACGCTGCTGGAAAAGCACATCACCACCGACAAGACGCGCAACGGTCCAGACCACTCCGCCTCACTTGAGCGGGCCGAGTTCGAGGACTATGTGCGCTCCGTCCGTGACGTCTACCGGGCGCTTGGCGACGGCAACAAGCGCAGAATGCCCAGCGAGGAAGCCAACGCCGGACTGGTGCGGCGCTCGTTCCACGCCGTACGGGACATCGCGGCCGGCGCTGTGATCACGGAGGCCGACGTCGCCATCCTCCGTCCGGAGGGCGGGCTCCGTCCTTCTGCCCAGGTCGTGGGCCGCTCCGCAGGCCGTGCCATCAAGGCCGGAACGCCGATGACCGCAGAGGACCTGGCCTGACATGCGGGTACTGGGGTTCGTAGGGACGCGGGCGGATCTCTTCCCACTCGCCCCGGTCCTTGTTCAGCTGGCCGAAAATCCTGACGTGGAGTTGCACGTGGCAACGGCCGTGGGGTTCCCGGCCGGGACAGCAGCGGGCCGGCTCCGGGAAGCAGGGCTGCAGGATGGTGCGTTCGTGCACCATGACCTGGGGCTCCACTTGGACGACGCGTCCGCGCTAGGCCAGCTTGAGCTGGGTCCGAAACTGTCCGCGAGCATGGCTGAACTGCTGCAGCAGAACCGGCCAGACGCCGTCGTTGTTCTTGGCGACCGGTGGGAACTCCTGTACGTGGTGCCGGCAGTTGTCATCTCAGGCGTGCGGCTGGTGCATCTCCATGGCGGGGAAGTCACGGAAGGGGCGCTCGATGAGCGCGTCCGCCACGCGGTGACCAAACTGGCGGACCAGCACTGCGTGAGCACGGCGGGGGCCGCGCGTCGCGTGGCCCAGCTTGGCGAATCGCCGGATCGGATTCATCAGACAGGCGCCCCCGGACTCGACCGGTTCAGGAAGCCGGATCCACTGACCGAGGAAGAGTTCCGGGCAGAGTTTGGCCGGCCCCTGGTCCGACCGCTGCTGATGGTCACGTATCACCCGCCCACGGCCGAAATGTCCGGGAATGCCGGTGCCTTGGCGCGGCAGGTATTCGACGAAGCCATTGGCGCGGCGGGCACGGTGATTCTGACGTATCCGGGCTTTGACGCCGGGCGAAACGAAATCGTTGCCGAACTGGAGGACATTGCCGCCGCCGGCACCGCTATTGTCCGTGAGAGCCTGGGGCCGCTCTATCCCCGCGTCATGGCAACCATCGATGCCTTAGTGGGAAATTCCTCCTCGGGCATTCTTGAGGCTGCGACCTTTTCGGTGCCGGTCGTCAACGTCGGGGATCGGCAAAAGGGCCGCGAATGCGGCGCCAACGTCATCCACTGCCGCGACGAGCGTCCGGGGATCCACGCTAGTATTGAAAAGGCTTTGAGCGCGGAGTTCCAGGAATTGTCCCGTCAGGTGGTCAATCCGTATGGGGACTCGCATTCGTCAGAACGGATCGAACGCGTGGTGGTTGGCAGCGGACGGACGCCGCTGACCAAGGCCTTCATTGACATCGGCGCTGGAGAATGACACGTATGAGTATTGACGGGCCCCTCGGCAACGTCTGCATCGGGCAGGACGCCACCGTTAGGCAGGCGCTGGAGACTATCGACCGCGGTGCGTCCGCGATCGCCCTCGTCACCGACGAGGCGGGCAAGCTCCAGGGAGTGCTGACCGACGGCGACATCCGGCGCGGCCTGCTGAAGGGGGCCGAACTCGACGGACTCGTCCACGAGTACGCCAACCGGGCACCGCACGTCGTTGGGCCCGATGCCACGCGCGCCTCGGTGCTGGACCTCATGCGCAGCCTGCGTATAAGTGAAGTTCCGGTCGTTGACGACTCCGGCAAACTCGTCGGACTGCACACGCTGAACGACATTGTGGGGCGGACGTCCCTGAGCAATATCGCCGTCATCATGGCCGGTGGCAAGGGCACGCGCCTGGGCGCGCTGACCAAGGACACCCCGAAGCCGCTGATGACCGTCGCCGACCGGACCATCATCGAGTGGATCATCCTGGGGCTGGTGGAATCTGGCGTCACGAACATCTATGTCTCCGTGGCGTACCTGGCGGAAAAAATCATGAACCACCTCGGCGACGGCTCCCGGCTCGGCTGCACGATCAAGTATCTGCACGAGGACCCGGCCAAACCGCTCAACACCGCCGGTGCCCTGGGGCTGCTCTACCACGAGCGGCCCGACATCTCCGAGCCGGTGCTGGTCACCAACGCGGATCTCATGGTGCGCTACTCGGCTGCGGAGCTTCTCGCTTTCCACGCTTCCAAGAACGCCAGCGTGACCGTTGCCGCCCGGCCGTATGTCCACCAGGTGCCCTTCGGCGTCCTGGACATCGGCGAGAACCGCTCGGTCTCCGCTGTGGTCGAGAAGCCGAGCATTGAATTCGAAATCAGCACGGGGATTTACGCCGTATCGCCGGAGGCGCTCGCGCTGGTGCCATACCTTGAACCTTTTTCCATGCCGGACCTCGTCCAGGCCTGCATTGAGCAGTCCAAGACAGTGGCCGCATGGCCGATCGAATCCGACTGGATCGACGTCGGAACCCCCAAAGACCTAGCAACAGCGAAAGGCCAGTGATCACCTTGAATCAGCAGAACCTTACGGGCAAGACCGTGGTTGTTACGGGTGCGGACGGCTTCATCGGAAGCCACGTCACCCAGCGGCTGATCGCCCAGGGCGCCAACGTGCGTGCCCTTTGCGTCTACAACTCGAACGGTTCGTACGGGTGGCTTGATGACCTGAGCCCCGAAGAGCGTGACTCAGTGGACCTGCGCCTCGGCGACATCCGCGACGCGGAGTACGTCTCCGACCTCGTTGCCGGTTCGGACGTCGTCCTCCACCTCGCTGCCCTTATCGCGATTCCCTACTCCTACGAGGCACCCCGCTCGTACGTGGAGACGAACGTCGTTGGCACGCTGAACGTCCTCGAGGGCGTGCGCCGCCACAACGTGCCCAGGCTGGTGAACACCTCCACGTCCGAGGTCTACGGCACACCCAAGACCGTGCCGATCACCATCGAAAACGAGCTCCGCGGCCAGTCCCCGTACAGCGCGACGAAAATCGCCGCCGACAAGCTCTGCGAGGCGTGGGCCAGCTCGTTTGAGACTCCCGTTGTGGTGCTGCGCCCGTTCAACACCTATGGTCCCCGGCAGTCCGCACGTGCGGTCATTCCCACAGTGCTGCAGCAGATGGTGGCCGGCGCAGACAAGATCCACCTCGGCTCGCTGACCCCCCGCCGCGACTTCACCTATGTCACAGACACCGCCGACGGATTCGTGAAGGCAGCCAGCGCGGACATCCCGCTGGAGGGCCAGGTCATCCAGCTCGGCACCGGTTATGACGTCTCCATCGGGGAACTCGTTGAAATGGCCCGCAAGGTCACCGGATCGACGGCGGAAATCATCACCCAGGACGAGCGCGTCCGGCCGGAAGCCAGCGAAGTCATGCACCTACTTTCGGACCCGTCGCAGGCGCTGGCTGAACTCGGCTGGGCACCGCAGGTCAGCCTCGAAGAGGGCCTGCGCGAATCCGCCGAATGGATCAAGGCCCGCGGCGTGGACCTTTCCGCTGCCGCACGATACTCCCGATAGTTTTGCCAGAAAGGTCAATTGTGGCGAGCCGTATCCCCCTAGCTGTACCCAATATCGGTGAGCGTGAAGCCGAACTCGTGAACGAGGCCGTCGCCAGCGGGTTTGTCTCTTCCGTGGGGCAGTTCGTCTCCGAATTCGAGCAGAAGTTCGCTGATTACGTCGGCGCCAAGCACGCCGTGGCATGCGCGTCGGGAACCGCGGCCCTGCATATTGCGATGCGCCTGGCCGACGTTCAGCCGGGGGACCTGGTCGCCGTGTCGGACTTCACCTTCATGGCAAGTTCCAACGCGGCATCCTACCAGTTCGCCGACCTGCTTCTCGTGGACTCGCTGGCCGAGTCCTGGTGCATGGATGTTGCAAGCCTGCGCCGGGAGATCGAGCGCAGGACGGCGGCGGGGGAGAAGCTGCCCAAGGCCATCGAGATCGTGCACATCCTGGGACAGCCCGCCGATGCCCAGGCCGCGCGGGAACTTGCGGATGAATACGGCATCATCCTGATCGAGGATGCCGCGGAGGCACTCGGCGCGATGTGGACCGAGGGGCCGCTGGAAGGCCGCCACGTCGGGACCGTCGGGCACATGGGTGCGTTCTCGTTCAACGGAAACAAGATCATGACCACCGGCGGCGGCGGCATGTTCACCACCGACGATCCCGAATTGGCAGCGAAGGCCAAGCACCTGTCGACGCAGGCCAGGCTTCCGGACCGCGGCTACCTGCATGACGAAATCGGCTTCAACTACCGGCTGACGAACATCGCCGCGGCTCTCGGAGTGGCACAGCTCGAACGGTTGGACGGGTTTGTCGCGAAGAAGCGTGAAATCGCCGCACGCTACGCGGATGCCTTCGACGGCACTGAGATCGAAACCCCGCCGAGGCTCCCGGGTCAGGAATCCACATACTGGCTGTACTCCGTGCTCGTTCCGGCATCGCGCGGTGCCGGGGCCAGGGACGAACTGCAGGACTTCCTGGCGGAGGTCAACATCGAATCACGCTCCCTGTGGCGTCCGCTGCATATGCAGCCGCCGCTGAGCCATGAGTTGACCCTCGACGGCGCCATCGGCGAGGACCTCTTCGCCCGGGGCCTTTCACTGCCGTGCTCCACCGATCTCACGGAAGACGATCAGTCCCGCGTGATCGAACGGGTCCACGAGTGGCTCAAACTCAGCGGTGAGTAGCTCCGGGCGGGCAGATGTTGCCGAGTCCGGGAACAGCAGCGCCATGGAAAGAACCGGCAGGAACTCCGTCCTGTATCTGGCCGGTGCGCTCATGCAGGGGCTGGGCATCTTCCTGGTGCAGCCGTTCGCTCTCCGTGTGCTCAACGACGATGCCGAGTGGCAGGAACTCTTCCTGGCCGTCTCCGTCATCCAGGTCGGCGTGGTGCTCGGCGCCGCAGGGCTTCCGCTGGCAATCACCAAGACGTGGTTCGATCACAACGGTGCAGCCAAAGCCCGCTCGATCAGCGGCTTCCTGAGCCTGTTCGGCGCGGTGGTGGGCGTCCTCGCGGCGGCTGCCTACTGGGGGCTGGCGCGAGGCAGCGACGGCGCGTTCAGCTTCACCATTGCGCTGCTGACCATGGGCCTGCTTGCCACAGTGCTGGCAGCCCAGGCGCTGCTGCGGGCGCAGGGCCGCCCGGTGGCGTTTGTCCTGCTGAGCCTCGGTTCATCCGTGGCCGCCTACGGCGTGGGCTTGATTGCGATGCTCCTGGTGGGTGCTTCCGCGAGTGTATTCATGGTCGGCTTCGGAGCCGCGGTCTTTCTTACAGCCATCGCGTCACTGTTTGTGGCGCCGCCGGCGCCACCGTTCTCCGTTCCCGGCGCCGCCAAAGAGGCGCTGCTCATCGGCCTTCCAGTCCTGCCACACACCGGTTCCATGATGCTGCTGACCCAGGGCGCAGCCTTCCTGCTGGCAGCCCTGGCAGCCGAGGGCGTCTCCGGCGACTACGGCAAGGTGCAGATCTTTGTCTTGGGCACGGTGACGCTGCTGGGGGCTTTGAACAACGCCTGGGTGCCGGCGATCATGTCGGCCAAGCCGGGTGAAAGGCCGGAGCGCGTGCGCTCGGTGATGAAGACCGCCAGTTTCGCCGGGCTTGCGATCGTCGTCGTCGCGAGCGGCGGAGCCAACGTGGTTACCCATGTCATGGCCGTCGGGCGGGAAGACCTCATTCCCGTGGCGCAGATAATGCCCCTGATTGCCCTGGGGTACCTGCTGTATCTGAACGCGTCCTCACTGCTGTTCGCCGACAAGGTGACGTGGATTCTGGCGGTCGTGACGCCGTCGGTGCTGGTCGTTTCGGCGCTGGCGGCCCTCTGGCCGGCCTCCAGCGGCAACCTGGTGCTGATGGCGGCGACTTCTGCCGGCTCGTTTTTCCTGCTGGGCGGGGTCTACTTTCTGGTCGCACGACGACGGGCCCCCGGCGGGTGGCCGATGCGCACCTATGCGCTGTGCTGTCTTGCCGCGGCGGGGTATGTCGTGGTGCTCTTGATGGTGCCGCGGGACATCGTCTCCGGCATTATCACGGCGGGCGTGTTGGCCGTGGCGTCAGCGTGCGGGCTGGCACTATGGCACAAACGCAGGGCAAAGCGGACAGGAAGGGCTTCACAATGACTGGCACCGGCAGCCTGGAAACGGTGGCTCCGCGTTCGTCCGCCACGGAACATGCGGCGGCCAAGCCGGCCCCGCGTACCATTGTCTTCTTTGACTTCGCCCGCGGCATTTCGGCCCAGGCCGTCGTGCTGGGTCACGCCCTCAACATCTTCGTGCCGGGCATCTTCATGGTCCCCGGACAGCGTGTCTTTTACATCCAGTCCTTCGCCGTGGTCATTTTCTTCGTCCTCTCGGGCTATCTGATCACCAGTGCAGTGCTCAAGAAACGGAGCCACGCGGGGTTTACCTTCGGGAACTACCTGATGGACCGGGTCGCGCGGGTCGTTTACCCTCTTCTGCCGGCTGTTGCACTGATTGTCGCGGCAGATTTCCTCGTGTTCCACGGCTCGAGGCGTTTGCCGTTCATCACAATTGACCTGAGCCCCCAGGCGATTGCTGGCAGCTTCACGATGCTGTTCAACCACCCCGTGCTCCAAGAGGTTGCCGCGCGGACCTCGGCTTCCTGGATCGACGTCGGTCCCGTGGGAACCGGTGCACCTCTCTGGTCCGTGGTCGCGGAATGGTGGATCTATGTGGCGTTCGGGATCCTGGCACTCATTGTGCTGAACGGGAAGCGGATGGGGTTCCTGCGGGTTGCCCTTTTGCTGTTCGCCATCGCGGTCCCCGTCGGTTACATGGCCCACGGATCCTACGAATCGTTGGCCTGGATCATCGGCATGCTGTACGCCATCGCAGCCCCGACCCTGCGCCGGATGCGCATATCAGCGCACCTGTGGCTCTTTGGCCTGGCTTCCGCCGTGTTCGTGGCAGGACTGCACTACACCGGGCAAAACCTCCATGCTGCCGTGACGGTGGCGGCGTCCGCGGTGGCGTTCTGCCACCTGTTCTTCGCGCTGGAAGGAAGGGCCGCGCGCGCTGCCGGCAGTGGGGATGGCCCTGCCCGCGGGTCGTTCCGGACATCCGCCGGCAAGTGGTTCGTCTCCGGCAGCATCTTCCTTTCCAGCTTCAGTTACTCCCTGTACCTCGTGCACTTCTCCGTGATTACCTACATCTGGTTCTACCTGCATTCCGTGCTGTCGGCGTGGCAGCTGATTCTTCTGTCGCTGATCATCTGCAACCTCCTCGCCTACGCTTACTACCTGCTGGTCGAGCGCCACTTCCACAAGGTCGGCAAATGGCTGAAGCGGCACTTCCTCCCACGCAGCAAGGATGCGGCGCCGCTGCAGAAATAACGGGTTCCCGGGTGCCCGCGCCGCCGCCGGAAATGCGGGGGCGGGGTCTCACCGGGTATCGTAGACGGGATTGCCTTGGCCGAAAACTGCCGCCCCGACCCGAAAAGTAGGAGCTTCCCACGTGACCGCAGACCCCGCAACGCTCCAGCGAGCCGATCCTGCAGCGGGTTCCAAGTCCGGTAAGGCCGCGGGCTCCCCGGGACGAATCCGCGCTGATATCCAGGGGCTCAGGGCCCTGGCGGTGGGCATGGTTGTCGTCTACCACCTGTGGCCGAACCGGTTGACGGGCGGTTTCGTGGGTGTGGACGTTTTCTTTGTTATTTCGGGCTTCCTGATCACCTCGCATATCCTCTCCAGTCCCCCCTTGAGTGGCCGTGACCTGGTAGCTTTTTGGCGGCGCCGCGTGCGACGCCTTCTTCCCGCGTCGTTGCTCGTCCTTGGGGTGTCGGCCGTTGCAACACGGATTGTTGCGCCTTCATCGCGCTGGGAAGACACCGCCACCCAAATCATCTCCTCAGCACTGTATGTCCAGAACTGGACCCTGGCCGCCGGTTCCGTGGACTATCTTGCTGCGGAAAACGCCGCCTCCTCGGTACAGCATTTCTGGTCCCTGTCGGTAGAGGAACAGTTCTACCTGGTCTGGCCCATCCTGTTTTTTGCAGCCTTCTGGCTCGCCGCCCGGCTGGGGTGGAGCCGGACGACCTCGGCACAAATACTTGTTGGCGGAATCTTCGCCGTTTCCCTGGCCTACTCCATCTATGCAACCGCCGTGACGCCCGCCAGCGCCTACTTCGTCACCCCAACGCGCATGTGGGAACTGGCCGCCGGCGGCCTCGTCGCAACGTTCGCCGCCTCGCGAACGGCGGGGGAGGCCCGCGCCCGGGACTCGCTGCTTGCATGGGCCGGCATGGCGGCCATCGTGGCCGCCGGAGTCCTGTATACCGGCAGCACGCCATTTCCCAGCTACACCGCCCTTCTTCCGGTGGCTGGGACGGCGGCTGTCATCTGGGCTGATGCCCAGCAGCGGCATTCCCCAACCTCGATCCTTCAGCAGCGGCCGGTTCGGGTGCTGGGGGACCTGTCCTACTCGGTTTACCTGTGGCACTGGCCGCTGATCGTTCTGGTGCCCTATGTCAGCGGAGGAAGCCTCAGCCTGTGGGACAAGTGCCTCATCCTGGCCCTCACACTGGTTTTGTCCTGGCTGACCAAGAAGTTCGTTGAGGATCGCTTCCGTACTGCCCCGCGCGGCCAGAAGCTCAGCACCACTTTTCTGGCGGCAGCGGCTGGCATGGCAGTTGTTGTTCTGCTGGGGGCGGCACAGATAGCTGAAGTCCGGCACCGCAGCGACGTATCGGCCGGCCAGGTGGCAGCCCTTTCGCAAGAAGGAAACCAATGCTTCGGTGCAGCTGCGCTGGCAAACGCTGCAGCGGGCTGTTCGGCTGAACCCAGCGGACCGGTCACCCCGGCTCCTGAAGCCGCCATCAACGACAAATCTGACGCTTACGCTGACAATTGCTGGTCCTTCGAACCGACTTTCAAAGAACATCCGGTATGCACCTACGGATCAGGACCGACGCGCGTGGCACTGGTTGGAAACTCGCACGCGGGCCACTGGCTGCCGGCCCTTCAGACCCTCGCAGATGAGCGTGGCTGGACGATTACGACCTATCTTGCTTCTGCCTGCAACGCCACCGACGCCAGATTGAAGTTCTCGACGGCTGAGGCCGGGGCAGGTTGTGCGGAGTGGGGAAAATGGGTTCTTCGGGAGACGTCCGGTGACGCCTACGATCTCGTCGTAACTTCAGAACGGGTCGCCCGGCCGGTGGACGGGGCACCCGGTGGTGCCGGCAACCTCGCAGCCGCCGCCGCAGGATATGAAAGCTACCTGAAGAAGTGGGCCGCGGCGGGCACCCGCGTACTGGTACTCAAGGACACTCCCAACCCCCAGGCCACCATGGGATCCGTGCCGGACTGCCTTTCGCTCCATGAGCCTGACTACGCGGCCTGCTCCGGAACTGTCGGACAGTGGCACCAGCCGGACCCTCTCACCCAAGCTGCGACCAAGCTGAAACTTCCGACCATCGCCACCGCGAACATGGACAAATACTTCTGTTCCAGCGGGCACTGCCAGAGCGTCATCGGCAACGTCGTGGTCTATTTTGACGGCCACCACATGACGTCGACCTACGCGCGGACCCTGGCCCCGTATTTGGAGGATGTCATCGAACGTTCCTTGCGATAGAAAGGGCGCGGGCCACCGTCATGTTTGAAAACTGGCGGAGGCAGGCACCCCTTTCGCCGCACCTGTCATGATGAGTCCGTGAAGAGCGTGCTGTTGATCCTGATGGTCACCTCCGGAACAGTAGGCTGCTCCGTTCCCACTCCCTGCCCGGCCATCGGGTGGAGCAACTCGGCCACTGTGATCCTCGAAGGTCCAGTAGAAACCGTGGGCACGGTCGAATTCTGCGCAGACGGAAGTTGCTCCATACCTGCTCCAAAGCCGAGCACCGCTCCGAAAGCGACCGTCACCCCGGAGGCGTCCCTGGCGCCGGGCCAGGCAGAGCCCGGTGTGCCGGCAACTACGGGAACACCTGCAGTAGCAGCATCAAAATACAGGCCTTATGTCGGCAGGAAAGTCGATGAGCGCACTTGGCAGTTCAGCGCCGTCATGACCGCCCCGAAACGGGCTACCCTACGCGCGTTGTCCGCCAGCGGAGAGCTGCTTGCCGAACGCGGCGTGGATCTGGCGTGGACCCGCGTCGGAGGAAGTGCACAGTGCGGCGGGCCGGCAACAGCCGGCCCGCTTGTCCTGTCACTGCCAACCAGGTAGCCGTCAGCTGACGGCTGCGAGCTACCTTTTGGAGGGCGTTGTCATCGACACGGTCGTGGCTGGGCCGAGTACCGCTGACTGCGTGCGGGCACCCCAGGTGCCCCCGGGCAGCACGGGGTAGTAATACGTGAGTCCCGAAGGATGAACGGCAACCAGTCCCGTCGTCCCGCTGCCGCCAAGACCCGTCGTTCCGGAATACTGCCGGAACGACTGCCAGCCCGCCCCGACGACCCTCCGGGGTTCCGCAATGAAGGCCTGCTGACCGTTGGAGCGGTACAGCCGCATGGCCCCGTACGGGTCGACGGCCAGCAGATCCTGGTTGCCGTCGGCGTCGAAGTCAATCATGGCCAACGACAGTGAGTTCCAGCCGCGGCCGATCTTTACAGGCGCGTCAAGGACGGTGCCCGATCTGTTGCCCCAGTAGTGGAGGACCCCGTCAGCTCCATAGCCCACCAGCCCCGGGTAGGTGCCGGATTTCAACCAGGGGCCCGCAACGATGTTCGTCTGGGCAAAGCCGCCGGCCGCGAGCGTTTGAGGGCCAGCGAAGCCTCCAGCCGCCCCGCCCAAGTAGACAGCCAAGGAACCCGAAGTGCGCTGCGCCAGCACATCTGCGACGCCGTCGGAGTTCCAGTCGACTACATGCAGGGATTTGATGCCGGACCAGCCGGCGCCGATCAGATAGGCGCTGGCCGCCGACCCACTGCCGCGTGCCGGATTGTTCCAGAGCTTTCCTTGGGCATCTATCGTGAGGATGTCAGAGGTGCCGTTCAGCGAGGGCCTGGCGACGAGGTTGGCGCTTCCGGATATCAAGCGATCGTTCCAGTTACCGGCTTGAGAACTCCGCGTCCCGAACTTGGCTGCAACAAGTGGATAGTAAAACAACTGCCCTGAGCGGTCCCGGGCGAGCAGGCCATTGGATGTAGCCGAGGCAAAAGCCCGGGCCGGGCTGATACTGCTCATGGTGTTCCAGCCGGAACCCATGACGGTCCGGGCCTCATCGATGAAGGAGCCTGTCCCGTTGGAGCGGTAAATCCGCATCACCCCAGCGTGGTCCACGGCAGCGATGTCCTTGTTACCGTCACCGTCCGCATCTGTCATCACAATGTGCATGCGGACGAAGCCTGACCCGGCAACGCTTGGTTGGCCAAGCATTCTGCCGGCATCGTTTGGATAGTACTGGAGCGTGCCATTTTCCCCGCGGACTATGACGCCGGGGTATTTTGCTGCCCGTTGCCAGGGCCCGATAGTGACGACGGCACCTGTCAGCCCGGAGAGCACCTGGACCGGGGCTGCGAAGCCTCCGGCCGGCTGGGCGAAATGGACATTCAGGGCCCCGCCGGTGCTGACTGTTGCCAAATCGTAGAGCCCGTCTGCATTCCAGTCCGTAACGTGGGTGGAGGCGAGACCCGTAAACCCTGCACCGATCTTGGTTCCGGCGCCGATGGTGCCCGTGCCGGTTGCATGACGGTAGAGGTCACCCGCGGTATCTACCGTGACGACGTCGGTGGAGGCCTGGATCGAGGGCGTCGCCTGGGCGGGTGGCGGGGCAACCTCGAGGTTGATGTTCTCACCGCCGGCGATGAGGTAGCCGTTCCAGCCAGAACCGATGGACGCCGGCGCTCCCCAGGTTGAGTTTCCCGGAACAGGATAGTAGGTAAGCTGGCCGGCGGAACTCCTCGCCATGAGGCCGTTTGTCCCGGAACCCTTGAAATTGGTGGTGACGGTGACGCTCGTCATCTTGTGCCAGCCGCCGCCCAGCACCTTTCGAGGCTCTGCCACGAAGGCGCCATTTCCGCCGGAACGGTACAGGCGAAGCGTTCCGGCCGGGTCCTGGCCCAGGATGTCCTGATTGCCGTCGCCGTCAAAATCGATCATTGTCAGGTTGATCTTGCTCCAACCGTTGCCGATCGTGGATGCTGCTCCGAGTCCACCGCCTGAGCTGTTCCGCCAGAGCCTCAGGACGCCGGAGTCGTCGCGGGTGATGATGTGGGGGAAGTAGCTGCCTCGCAGCCAATAGCCGATGGTCAGTTGGTACTTGCTCCAGCCGGATGCCGCGAGAACAGGTCCCGTGGTAAATCCGCCTGCAGCTACGCCGAGGTAGACATTGACCCGGCCGGACGTCCACTGGGCAACGAGATCAAGGACGCCGTCGGCGTTCCAGTCGATCGCGTTGACGGACCGGACATCTGTCCAGCCTCTTCCGATCTGCCTCCTGGGCTTGAGCGTGCCGTTTCCCGTCGCGGGGTAATCCCACAGGATTCCTGAACTGTCCACGGCCACAACGTCCCCGAGCGATGTTATGGAGGGAGCAGGTATTGCGCCGTCTGCTGTCGATGCGAATTTCTGCAGCGTGGCCAGCGTGCCGTTCCAGGCGTTGGAATCGCCGGCGAATGGACCCGTGGCGCTGTACTGCCAGACGCTGTATGTCGCCCAGCCGTTGGGCATGGCGCCAACGTACCGGGAGTATGCGGCAAGATGCAGCGGCTGCCGGGAGAATGCCGACGAGTTTCCCGTGCATGTTTTCCACCAGTCCGTGGTGGTGTAGATCATCGGAAGGCGCCCGGTCCGCGCCAGAACCTGATTGGAGAAGGCTTTGATCCAGCTGACCATCGCCGCCTGGCTCATGTTGTAGCAGGAATTGCCGAGCGATGCGTACGGGTTGTATTCGATGTCGAGGAGGGGCGGCATGGTTTTGCCATCCGCGGTCCAGCCCCCGCCGTTGTTGACGAAATAGTTTGCCTGCTCCGCTGCGCTGGAAACGTTCGGGAGCGCGAAGTGGTAGGCGCCGCGGATAAGCCTCGCACTCGACGCACCCGCATACTGGGACCCGAACACCGGGTTCCGGTAAGTGGTTCCCTCGGTCGCCTTGACGTACGCGAACCGGGCGCCCATGTTGTATTGGGCAGGCCAGTTGACCGTCGGCTGGTGGCTGCTGACATCCAGGCCCTGAATGCCCGGTGCCATCCAGGTGTTGGTTGCTTCCATGGACAGAGCGTCTGCCGACCGCGTGCCGTTTTGCCGCTCGAATTGCCTCTCGTAGCTGGCGGCACGGGTCTTGGCGCCCTGGCCCATGTAGGAGCCGTGTTGTCCCATTTCAGCCCGGAGCGAATCCATGTCTATGGCTGGGGCCCCGGGTTCTTCGGCCGGTGCGGTGGTGCCGGCAGATGCGGCGGTTCCATCTGTTGCCGTGGTTTCATCCGTGGCCGCGGCCGGAGCATTGGTGCCGCCGCTCGAGGGTTCTGTTTCCGGGCCCGGGGCGGCTTGGGCGGGGAGGACACCGCCGATGCACAGCATTGCGCACAGCAGCGTGGAGATGCCCAAGCGGCCTAAGCGTCTGGCTCCCGCAAGCACTGCGGACTCCATGCATTTCGTGGAACGGATCATTGTTCTACCCCCAGCCTGAAGCTGCGGGCCGAAGTGGCCCCAGATGCTGGACTTCCCCCGAGCTGAGCCCTCTTCACACCTGCAGCGATGTTCGCATCAATCCTAGCATTTGTGGTAAAGAAGTGACGACTGGGTCTGTTGTGCATGCTGTTCGCTCTGTGACGCTTGGTCGCAATGTGGCATCTGATCGTGCTGAGGCGCCAGGGAAAGGGGCAGGTGTGCCCCCTCGACCCCGTCACAGACAAGCGGCAGGAGCTGGCTGTCTTAGACTGGGGGCCATGAAGGTTTTGGTCACCGGCGGAGCCGGGTACATCGGATCGCACACCGTACTTTGTCTGCTCGAGGACGGACATGAGGTTGTGGTGCTCGACAACCTCATGAATTCCAGTGTCGAGGCCGTACATCGCGTGGAAGAGCTCACGGGCAAGAAAGTGGCATTCCGGGAAGGCGACCTGTTGGACGCCGATGCTGTCGATGCCGTTTTTGCGGAAGGCGGCTTCGACGCCGTCATCCACTTCGCCGGGCTGAAGGCCGTGGGGGAGTCGGTCGAGAAGCCGCTGTGGTACTACAAGAACAACGTCGTCGGCACGCTCAACCTGCTGGAGAGCATGGAGAAGGCCGGCGTGCGCCGGCTGGTGTTCAGTTCGTCCGCGACGGTGTACGGCGCCTCAGAGCACGTTCCCCTGATTGAAAAGTCACCCCTGGACGCCACCAACCCCTACGGCCGCACCAAGGAACAGATCGAGGACATCCTCTCTGACCTGAGCGACGCGGATCCACGGTGGAGCATCGCGTTGCTCCGCTACTTCAACCCCGTCGGCGCGCACGAGTCGGGACGCATCGGGGAAGACCCGCGCGGCATCCCCAACAATTTGCTGCCGTTCGTTGCCCAGGTGGCTGTGGGCCGGCGGGAGAAGGTCATGGTGTTCGGCAACGACTACCCCACACCGGACGGCACGGGCGTCCGTGACTACATCCATGTGATGGACCTCGCGGCTGGCCACCTCGCCGCCCTCCGCTACCTGGAAACCAAGACCGGTTCCTTCCGCTGGAACCTAGGCACCGGCCGCGGCTCGTCCGTGCTGGAAGTCATCGAAGCGTTCGGGGCTGCGGCCGGGCACCCGATTCCGTACGAGTTCGCACCGCGGCGCCCCGGCGATGCAGCCGTCAGCTACGCGGACGCCTCCGCCGCCCTCGCGGATCTGGGCTGGTCCGCACACCGGGATCTTGCGCAGATGTGTGAAGACCACTGGCGCTGGCAAAGCTCCAACCCTTACGGCTACGCAGGGGAAGCGTAGCCCCGGATCCGGGGCGTGCCCTCACTTATCCACAACTTGGCCCGCTGGACTATGCCTCGTGATCCGCATCCCTTAGCTTTAACCCAATTGCACTGCCTCCGCTGGGGGTGGCAGGCGTATGGGGGACTTCATGGATGCTGTGCGGATCGTCGAGGACGAAGTTCGGGAGCTCATCCGTCGGCGCGGACTGGACCCACTCCGGCAGGCAGGGGAGGTCAGGCGGCTCGTTGACGCGGCCGTCAGCGACTACGACGAACGCGCCCTGATGGGTCCGCTGCCTCCGCTTGGCTCGGCTGACACCGCGCGACGGTTCGTCTTTGACGCCGTGGCGGGCTTCGGCGTCCTCCAGCCGCTGCTCGACGATCCAGGCATCGAGGAAATCTGGATCAACGCGCCAAACGAGGTCTACGTGGCCCGCAACGGCGAATCCGAACTCACGTCGCTCAGCCTCACCGACCAACAGGTGCGCGACCTGGTGGAGCGGATGCTCAAAAGCTCGGGACGGCGCCTCGACATGTCCTCGCCGTTTGTCGACGCAGCGCTGCCGGACGGCTCCCGGCTGCACGTGGTCATCCCTGACGTGACCAAGCGCCACTGGGCCATAAACATCCGCAAGTTCGTCGTCAAGGCGAGCCGTCTCGAGCACCTCGTCGACCTCGGAACCCTGACACCGCAGTCTGCCCGGTTCCTCGGAGCCGCCGTGGCCAGCGGACTCAACATCCTGGTTTCGGGAGCCACCCAGGCAGGCAAGACCACCATGCTGAATTGCCTTGCCGCCAGCATCGGCAGCCGCGAGCGGGTCATCACGGTGGAGGAAATCTTTGAGCTGCAGTTTCCGCTGCGTGACGTGGTGGGACTTCAATGTCGCCAGCCCAACCTCGAAGGCGAGGGGGAGATTCCGTTGCGCCGGCTGGTCAAAGAGGCGCTGCGGATGCGCCCGGACCGCCTGGTGGTTGGAGAGGTGCGGGAAGCCGAAAGCCTCGACATGCTCATCGCCTTGAATTCGGGCCTTCCCGGAATGTGCACGGTCCATGCGAATTCGGCCCATGATGCCGTGACGAAGATCTGCACCCTGCCGCTGCTGGCGGGGGACAACATTTCCAGTGCGTTCGTTGTGCCCACCGTCGCCTCCTGCATCGACCTTGTGGTCCATTGCAGCCGGCAGGCGAACGGCCGCAGGCGGGTGACTGAGATCCTGTCCCTGGGAAAGAGGGTCGAGAACGGCGTCATCGAATCGTCCATGGTCTTTTCCCTTGTCGACGGACAGCTGCAGCCGAAAGCCAGCTCGATGCCCGCGCCGGAAAAGTTCGCTCGGTCGGGTTACGACGTTGCGGCACTACTGGAGTCGCGCTGATGGCCCCGCTGCTTGGCGTGCTGGTAGGGGCGGGCCTCTTTCTCATCTGGTGGTCGGCCTGGGAACAACCGGAAAGCGTCAGGCAGGAACCGCGGGCCAGTCGCCTCCACGACCTGCTGCTTGCGGCCGGGGTTGAAAAAGTGACGGGCACCGGTCTCGTCGGCAGTTGCCTCGGGCTTGGGCTTTTCGTGATGCTGGCCTTCTTTGCCGTCAGCAAGTCATGGCCGGTTTCATGTTGTTTCGGGCTGTTCGGAGCCTGGCTTCCCATCGTGGCGGTCAGGTGGCGCGCCCGACGGCGGGCTGCGGTTTTGCGGCGGCTGTGGCCGGACGTTGTTGATCACCTTAGATCCGCGATCCGGGCGGGCCTATCGCTGCCGGAGGCCCTCATCCAGTTGGGCGAGAAAGGGCCGGAGGAACTTCGTCACGTCTTTCGTGATTTCGGCTCCGACTACCGCGCTGGTGGCCAGTTCGATGCTTCACTGAACAAGCTCAAGGAGCGTCTTGCTGATCCAGTGGCAGATCGCATCATCGAAGCGCTGAGGCTCACGAGGGAAGTGGGCGGTTCAGACCTCGGCAGGCTCTTGGGGACGCTCGCCGAGTTCCTCCGGGAAAGTGCCAGAACCCGGAGTGAACTGGAAGCCCGGCAGTCCTGGACAGTCAACGCAGCCCGGCTCGCCGTCGCGGCCCCTTGGTTGGTCATGGTGCTGCTGGTGAGCCGCCCGGAGGCAGTGGCCGCCTACAACACGCCCATGGGTGCGGCAGTCCTGCTCGGAGGGCTGGTGGTTTCCATGGTGTGCTACTCGATCATGCTGCGGATTGGTGCGCTTCCTGCAGAGGAGAGGGTCCTGCGATGACGACCCTCCCTGCAGCCGAAATCACCTGCGGCCTGCTCCTCGGCGCCGGCCTGTGGCTACTTCTGGTCCGCCTTCCGTTCATGCGGCCCGTCTCCTTTGCGGAGCGGATAGAACCGCAGCTCAAAGCCCAGAATATGGAATCAAGGCTGCTTAGGGCAGCTGACCACAATCTCACGCCCTTCGGGCCGCTCGAGCGTATCGTGCGTCCCCTGATCAGGGACGGGCTGGCAAAGCTGGGCAAGTTCAACCTGGGGTCCTCAGCCTTGGCCCGCAGGCTGGCGCAGGCAGGAATCAGCAAATCGCCGGTTCATTTTCGCGCTGAACAGCTCCTCTGGGCCGTGGGTGCCTTCGTGGCCACCGTCGGGATGATAGCTCTGGGTGCCATGGCGGGGAGATTCAGCCCGGTGCTGGCCGTCGTCCTTGCGGCAGGAAGCGCGGCGGGCGGGTTCCTGTTCCGCGACTATTGGCTGGGGGTGCAGATCAGGAAACGGGAGGGCCGAATGATGGCTGAGTTTCCCAGCCTTGCTGAGCTGATGGCGCTCGCCGTTGGCGCGGGGGAGAGCGCCACCGGTGCGTTGGACAGGGTTTGCAGAAGCGCCCGCGGGGAACTCTCCAGGGAGTTTGAGAAGGTGCTCGCTGAAACGCGTGCCGGAAAGCCCCTCGTGGAGGCCCTGCAGGAGTTCTCCTCCCGGACCGATCTCGGGCCGCTCGTCCGTTTCGTCGACGGAATCATCGTCGCAGTGGAGAGGGGCACGCCCTTGGCCGACGTGCTGAGGGCCCAGGCCCAGGACGTCAGGGACACCGCAAAACGCGACCTAATGGAGTCCGCCGGAAAGAAAGAGATCGCGATGATGGTTCCCCTTGTTTTCGGCGTGTTGCCGCTCACCGTGGTTTTCGCGGTGTTCCCGGGCCTGGCCGCCCTGACTTTGAACCTGTGACGTGGTCCGCGGGCCTTTTACTCTGACCGCTCGCGGAATTCGCGTTGTCCTTTACCCATAGTCGCCATCTCAAAGAAAGAAACGGGAATCAAAATGACACACATGGCCAAGCAGGGAATTGCATTCGTGCGCGCGCTGGGGCTGCGCGTCGGGGGAGCTGCGGCCTCGGTCTGGCAACACCGCCGCGGTGAGCCCCACAGCCGTGATCACGCCGAGCGGGGAGACGTTCCGGGGTGGGTCATGATCACCCTCATGTCGGCGGTGCTGGTGGCTGCTCTGCTGGCACTGGCCGGACCGGCGCTTGAGGCCATGTTCACTCAGGCAATGGACACGGTCGGAAAATAGGCGATGTTGCCGGTCGCCGCCGCCCGCTCCGAGCGCGAGCGAGGTTCTGCGGTCGTCGACTTTGTCCTGGTGGGTGGGCTGCTCACGATGTTCTTTCTGGCCATCATCCAGCTCGCGCTCGTGTTGCACGTCCGGAATACACTGATCGACGCTGCGGCGTCGGGCGCCCGGTACGGGACCTTGGCCGACCGCAACGTCACCGACGCGCGCCAACGCACAGGTGAGCTCATCCAAACAGCACTCAACGCCGACTTCGCCCAGGACATTCAGACACGCGAGGTCACGTTTCAGGGGCTGCGCGCCCTGGAGGTGACCGTCAGGGCGCCGATGCCAGTGATCGGGTTGATCGGTCCGCGCGATTTGCTGGAAGTAAGTGGACATGCAGCGATCAACAACTGAGCCCAGGCTCCGGCCTCACCCCGTGGCGCAGCCAACTGGGAACAGAGCCGGCGAAGGACTGGGCGTTGAGCCGGCGTATCCGGCTGACGACCAGGGCGACCGCGGGAGTGCAGTCGTGGAGTTCACCTTTTTGGGGCTGCTCCTCATGGTGCCGGTCGTGTACTTCATCATCACCGTCGGCCAGATACAGGGAGGTTCGTTTGCCGTGGTCGGGGCAGCAGACCAGGCGGCCAAGGTATTCGTGGCCCAGCCCGACGAATCGTCCGGCAGGGCGGCAGCAGAGCAGGCGGCCGTCATGGCCCTCGCCGACTACGGCCATGCCGCCGAAAACGCCCGCGTTGAGGTGAGGTGCGACCGCGGCGACTGCATGGCCGCGGGCTCTGCAGTGACTGTAACCGTGCACCTCAGTGTCCCCCTGCCGTTTGTCCCCTTCAGTGACGCGTTCCACCTCAATGCGAGCCAACTGAACGCCACGGCAACCCAGATCGTGGGCAGATTCCGTTGAGATGCCGCGCGCGCCGCCCGCCATCCCCAGGCCCGTCCGGAAAGGCGGTCGCCGAGGACGGGCAGATAACCGTTCTCGTCATTGGCTTTGTCATGCTGGCACTCCTGGTCAGCACCGTGGTGATGGCCGCATCCAGTCTCTACATCGAGCACAAGAAGCTCCTGTCCTTGGCCGACGGCGCATCGGTTGCTGCTGCCGGCAGCTTCACCCTGGGCGAGGTGGAAACGGCCGGCGGTACTCCCAGCGCCGCACTGAGCGGACAGCGCGTCAGGAACGTGGCCAGCGACTACCTCAACCGGAATGGCGCGTTTGCGCGCCATTCCGGGCTTACCGTGGCTCCGGCGACGGGCTCGCCCGACGGCTCAACCGCCGTCGTGGTTCTCAGCGCCGCAGTCCATCCGCCGGTGGTGAATTTCCTCGTGCCGGACGGGATAAGGATCGAAGCGTCTTCCACTGCGCGGTCCAGGCTCACGCGCTGAAGGCAGATGCCGATGCGCAGGGAGAGGCGTAGGTGCACCGTCCGGCCGGAGGAAGCGGATAGCGTAGGCTTAAACCACCATGGCTCAAATTGATTTTTCTGCAGAGATCCGCGCATTGCGCGCCACCTACACCTCCATTGAAAACGTCACCAATGTCGAGGCGCTGAGGGAAGACATTGCAGAACTGAGCGAGCGCGCCGGCGAACCGAATCTTTGGGACGACCCCGCGGCCGCTCAGACAATCACGTCGCGCCTATCGCACCGCCAGTCCGAACTCGAGCGATTGACCAGGCTGGCCTCGCGCATCGACGACCTCGAGGTCCTGGTGGAACTGGGCCAGGACGAGGACGACGCCGATTCCATGGGTGAGGCCGCGGCGGAACTCGAGTCGATCCGCAAATCCCTGGAGGAGCTGGAAGTCGTCACGCTGCTCTCCGGTGAATACGACGAGCGCGAGGCCGTGGTGACCATTCGCGCCGGGGCAGGCGGCGTGGATGCCGCCGACTTCGCCGAAATGCTGCTCCGGATGTACCTGCGCTGGGCCGAGCGCCACGGCTATCCCACCACGGTCATGGATACGTCCTATGCTGAGGAGGCCGGGCTCAAGTCCGCGACCTTCGAAGTCAACGCGCCGTACGCCTTCGGTACCCTGAGCGTCGAAGCCGGCACCCACCGGCTTGTCCGCATCAGCCCCTTCGACAACCAGGGCCGCCGCCAGACCTCCTTCGCCGCCGTGGAGGTCATTCCGCTCATCGAGCAGACCGACTCCATTGAGATCCCGGATAACGAGATCCGCGTGGATGTCTTCAGGTCCTCGGGGCCCGGCGGCCAGTCCGTTAACACCACGGACTCCGCGGTCCGCCTGACCCACATCCCCACAGGCACCGTGGTGTCCATGCAGAACGAAAAGTCCCAGCTGCAGAACCGTGCCGCAGCCCTCCGCGTGCTCCAGTCCAGGCTGCTGTTGCTCAAAAAGGAGCAGGAAGACGCCGAGAAGAAGGCGCTCGCCGGTGACGTCAAGGCTTCATGGGGCGACCAGATGCGCTCCTACGTCCTGAACCCGTACCAAATGGTGAAGGACCTGCGGACCGAGCACGAAGTCGGCAACACCTCGGCAGTGTTCGACGGCGCGATCGACGACTTCATCGAAGCCGGCATCCGCTGGCGCACCGACAACCGCAACGCCGAAAAGTAAGCTCCACTGGCCCGCCGGCTCCGCCGCGGACATTCGGCCCCAATACCGCGACACGCCCTCCTGACTCCCCCGGGAGCGCCTTTGCCCCTAGGTATAGTCGAGAAGCCGGAGCTCTCCTTCCCCAAGCGAAAGCCCCCGCACCGGTTGCAGACCAGGCCATCAAGGCCCTGCAGGGTTCATAGGATCATGATCCGTTTCGAAAATGTCACCAAGGTCTACGACCAGACAACCCGGCCCGCGCTGGATTCTGTCACCCTTGAAATAGACCGTGGTGAATTCGCCTTCCTCGTCGGCGCATCCGGATCCGGCAAGTCGACGTTCCTGCGCCTGGTGCTCAAGGAAGACCGCGCCACGTCCGGCGCCGTCTACGTCGCGGGGCAGAACGTCGCCAACATCTCAAGCTGGCGGGTGCCGAGGCTCCGCCGCGGAATCGGCGTCGTGTTCCAGGACTTCCGCCTGCTTCCGCAGAAGAACGTGTTCGCGAACGTCGCCTTCGCCATGCAGGTCATCGGCAAGAGCCGCAGCGTCATCCGGGACACCGTCCCGGAGGTCCTCAAGACCGTCGGCCTGGAAGGCAAAGAGAAGCGGATGCCGCACGAGCTTTCCGGCGGCGAGCAGCAGCGCGTCGCAATCGCGCGCGCCGTAGTCAACCGGCCCGGCATCCTGCTGGCCGACGAGCCCACCGGCAACCTGGATCCCACCACGTCCATGGGCATCATGGGCGTGCTGGACAAGATCAACCAGAACGGCACCACTGTGGTCATGGCGACGCACGATGACGACATAGTCAACGAGATGCGCAAGCGCGTCGTGGAGCTCCATAACGGCGTGGTCATCCGTGACGAGGCCCGTGCCCTCTATACGTCCATGATTCCCGTCGTCGGACAGTCCCGCAGGCTCAAGGACGCCAGTGGACGCGACGAGGCAGGGGAGGGCAGGCTGTGAGGCTCCAGTTCATCCTCGGAGAAATCGGCAGCGGCCTGCGGCGGAACCTGTCGATGGTGGTTTCGGTCATCCTGGTCACCTTCGTCTCACTGACGTTCGTCGGCGCCGCGGGCATGCTCCAGCTGCAGATCACCCAGATGAAGGGCTACTGGTACGACAAAGTCCAGGTGGCCATCTTCCTCTGCGGTGAAGGTTCGACGGCGGCCGGTTGCGCTTCGGGATCAGCGACACCCGAGCAGCAGGACAACTTACGGACGCTCCTTGAGTCACCGGCGGTGTCCCAGTACATCAACGACTTCCAGTTTGAGTCCAAGGAAGATGCCTACAAGCATTTCAAGGAACAGTTCTCGAACTCTCCCATCGTCGACTCCGTCACCCCGGACCAGCTTCCCGCCTCCTTCCGGATCAATATGAAGGATCCGGAAAAGTACCAGATCATCAGTGAGACCTTCTCCTCCCAGCCGGGTGTGGAAACCGTGATCGACCAGCGGCAGGTCTTGGAGCGGCTGTTTTCGGTCATGAACGCCGCCTCACTCGTTGCAGTGATCATCGCGGGTGTCATGACGGTTTGCGCCATACTGCTGATTGCCACCACAATCCGGCTCTCGGCGTTCAGCCGACGTCGCGAGACCGGCATCATGAGGCTCGTGGGCGCGTCGAAGACGGTGATCCAGCTGCCCTTCATCCTGGAGGGCGTCATCGCTGCGGTGATTGGAGCAGCATTGGCATCGGGCACCCTGTGGGCGGTGGCCCATTTCTTCCTGGGCGAATACATGTCCAAGCAGTACCCCGACACTGCGTTCATTTCCCCGGCCCAGACGCTGTTGCTCGCCCCGGCCCTCGTCGGACTGGGCGTGGTTCTGGCCGGCACTTCGTCGCTCTTGACACTCCGCCGATACTTGAGGGTGTAGTCCATGAACTTAAAAGGAATCCCCATGATCGCGAAGCCCGGCCGGTCCCTGCCGAGCATCCCTGCGGGGAGCCAACGCAGGTTCATCAGCGCCGCCCTCGCGGTAGTGCTCGCGGCCGGGCTCGGAGCCTCAGCCCCGGCCTTCGCCGGTGACCTGGAAGACCAGCAGGACGCCCTCAGGGCCGAAGCGTCCCGCGTCCAGCAGTCCCTCGAGTTCGTTGATGCCAAGATCTCCAAAGCCGCTGCGGATCTCGTCATGTTCCGTGGCCAGCTGCCCGGCGCCCAGCAGGCACTGCTCGAGGCCCAAGGCCGCGTGGCGAGCGCCGTGAAGGAAGTGGAGGCCCTGGCTGCCCGCGTTGATCTTGCCCAGCAGAACAAGGCGAAAATCACCCAGCAGCTCGACGCGGACAAGCAGAAGATCGCCAACACCAGGAAGCTGATCGGCCAGATCGCCACGCAGGCCTACAAATCAGGCGGCGTCCCGTCGAACCTGACCCTTTTCTTCGGTTCGAACAACACGGGCAGCCTGACCGACACGATCGACCTGGCGGACCAGGCCATGCGCAGCCAGAACTCCGCCATGGACAAGCTGACACAGCAGAACGCCACGAACGTGAATTCCCAGGCCCGCCTGGAGGCCGTCGAAGCGGAGATCAAGGACCTGAAAGCCAAAGCCGATGCGGCGCTGGCCAGGGAAAAGGTCGCCCGCGACGAGGCAGCCGCCAAGAAGGCCAAGGTGGATAAGCTCATCGCGGACACAGCCCGCCTCAACAAAGAACTTGAAGCGGCCAAGCCCGGAATCCAGAAGAAACTGGCAACCGTCAAGGCCCGGCAGCAGGCCGTCGCGGCCGAAATCGTCGAGCGGGACCGGAAGCTGCGCGAAGCCTGGCTGGCTGAACAGCGACGCATCGCCGAGGCTGCCGCTGCTGCCGCCCGTGCCCGCGCCGAAGCTGAAGCCCGTGCCCGCGGTGATGCCGAAGCAGCTGCGCGTGCCCGGATCATACAGCCGTACGTGCCGCCCGTGGCAGGTCCGCCGTCGGCCTTTGGCCTCCGCCACCCGTTCTCGGACGGCGTTCCGATCACGTCGGGATTCGGCTGGCGGGCAACGCCTCCAGGCACTGTGGATTTTTACGGCTCCGGGGGCTACATGCACACCGGCATCGACTTCGGTGCAGCCTGCGGCACGCCGGTTTATGCGCCGGCGGCGGGCACCGTGTTCTCCGCAGGATGGGCCGATGACGGTGGCGGTAACAACGTGAAGATCTCCCACGGCGTGGTCCAGGGCAACTCACTCACTACCATCTACTACCACAACTCGAGCGTCGTGGTGTCGGTGGGGCAGCAGGTCAGCCAGGGCCAGCTGATCGCGTATTCGGGTACCACCGGCAACTCCACGGGCTGCCACTCGCACTTCGAGACGTGGTTGAACGGTGAAGCGGTCGACCCCATGCGCCTGCTCTGACTGCGGGTCCAGGGCATCCGCAGCCCTGGCCCGCTGCCGTACACTGGAATGACTGTCCCCTGGGTCACCCGGGCAGCCAAATTTCTAAGATCTGAGGAGTTCTACCGTGCCGAAAGAAAGTGGCCGTAAGGTAGTGGCCACCAACCGGAAGGCCCGGCATGACTACCATGTCCTGGATACCTATGAGGCAGGCATAGCCCTGATGGGCACCGAAGTGAAGTCCCTCCGGGAAGGCCACGCCTCCATGGTCGACGGCTTCTGCACCTTCTACAATGACGAGCTGTGGATGGAGGGTATCCACATTCCTGAGTACAACCAGGGAAGCTGGACCAACCACGCCGCCCGGCGCCGCCGGAAACTGCTGCTGCACCGCGAGGAGCTCATCAAGATTTCCCACAAGATCAGGGAATCGGGCTTCACAGTGGTGCCGCTCCAGCTGTATTTCCTCGACGGCCGCGCCAAGGTCGAGATCGGCATTGCCCGCGGCAAGAAGGACTACGACAAGCGCCAGACGCTCCGTGAGCAGCAGGACAAGCGCGAGGCCCTCCGGGTGATGCGGGAACGCAACCGCCGCTAGGAATTATCCGCAGCGGGGATGCGTTATGATAGGTAGTCCGGTGGGAATCCGTTTCCCGCCGGTTTGGTAACAAAATACGGGGATGATCGGTTTCGACGATGTTAGTCGCGACAGGTGAAGCGGGCCGAGGATGCAGAATTATCTCGTAAACGCTTTCTGCAAACCAATAAGTGCCGAATCTAAGCGCACTGACTTCGCTCTTGCTGCCTAAGCAGTAAGACAGTCCGTCAGCCCGAGGTTGCTATCGCCCCGGATCCTGGCGTCATTTAGATAGCCACTGCTGTTTGCCCCCGTCATCGGGGTAAACGGGACTCTTAGATGACTGGGCCCGGATCAGCCGCCTGTTTGCAGGACGGCTGGGGCCGAGAAAATCCGACGCAAACTGCGCCCGGAGAAGCCCTGACAACACGACATCGGACGGGGGTTCAATTCCCCCCATCTCCACCCTGTGATGTAGCGGGACATCCTTTACGGATGTGTCGGGACATCATTGACACCCCCGGTCTTCGGACCGGGGGTGTTTTGTTTTTTCGGTTGGTAGCCGCGGGCGGGGTCGATGGTGAATTCGGCGAGGATTTCGTCGGTGCCGTGCTCGACGGCGGTTACCTCGTTTCCGCGGGCGAGCAGGATGATGCGTTTGTGTTTGTGGGCGCGCAACTATGTCGTGAAACTGCACACCCATCTCCACTGTTTCAGTACCGAACAGCTATAGCCCGGACTTCAGTCCGCGCTGTAGCTGTTTTATCATCCGCCCGATGGCTGTTCACCGAGGGCGTAGCCTTCCGGGGACTAGCCCGGCGGCCGGGGGAGTTGTGACAGGTAGCACTTAATCCTCAAGAGCTACCTGCAAGGGAGGCGCGCCATGTCCACGGCGCCGGCAAGGGCATCAGGTCCTGAAAGGGGCGACGACGCCCTGGATTCTTACTCCGAAACGGTGATCCGGGTCGCCAGTACCGTCACCCCGCATGTCGCGGCCATCGAAATGACGGGAACCCGGCGCAGCGGTCGCTTCCGCGTGGGAGCCGGTTCCGCCGTGCTCTTCACCGAGGACGGATACCTGCTGACTAACGCCCATGTTGTGGCCGGGACCCAGAAGGGCCGCGCCGTCTTCGCCGACGGCTCCGGTACCGATCTTGAGATGGTAGGAGCGGACCCCCTGTCCGACCTTGCCGTGGTCCGCGGCCGTGCGCCGCGGGTTGCACCGGCAGAATTCGGGGATGCGGAATCCTTGCGCGTGGGGCAGCTGGTTGTCGCTGTGGGTAATCCCCTCGGCCTCGCGGGCTCTGTGACCGCGGGGGTGGTCA
This sequence comes from Arthrobacter sp. NPDC093139, assembly GCF_044754165.1. NCBI lineage: Bacteria > Bacillati > Actinomycetota > Actinomycetes > Micrococcales > Micrococcaceae > Arthrobacter > Arthrobacter sp. NPDC093139. The sequence goes on along the minus strand of NZ_JBIVOO010000004.1, from coordinate 135,684 downwards.
GCGGTCTGGGCCGCGCGATTCCCGTCTGGGCCGGCCGTAACCGTCGCGTCATTGAGGACGTCATCCAGACCGACGCCGCCCTCAACGCCGGCAGTTCCGGTGGTGCATTGGCGGATGCCCGCAGCAGGATCGTCGGAATCAATACTGCGGTTGCCGGCGCCGGGCTGGGACTTGCCGTACCGATCAACAAGACCACCCGCCGGATTATCTCCGCCCTCCTGGCGGATGGACGGGTGCGCCGCGCATACCTTGGCGTTGTCAGCACCCCCATCAGGCTCGGCCCCAATGAGGTAGTCCGCACCGGGCAGCGCGAGGGCCTGCGGGTCGTCGAAGTGTTGCCGGGTTCCCCTGCAGAGAAAGCCGGCCTTAGGGTCGGGGACGTGCTGCTGCGGGCATCCACCCGTCCGGTGAGTAACGCCGAAAGCCTCCAGAAGCTCCTCTTTGCCGACGCCATCGGCGCACCCATGACTCTCGTGGTCCTCCGTGACGGCCACGAGCTGGAGATAACAGCAGTGCCGGCGGAAATGGCCGAAACAGGCTAGGACGCAAAAGAGCGGGACCGGAATCCGGTCCCGCTCTTTTATTGCATGATGGTCGGCTATGACCGTTTCTTCAGGTGCGCAACAGGATCCGGGGGACCCTCAATGGGCCCCTTCGCTTTCTTGTCCGCGCGTTTTTGCTTGATGGTCTTGCCCGCTTTTTTCTGCTGATGCGTGTGTGGCGACTTGTCCGGCATGGCGTGCTCCCTCGTACGAGGGGCAGGAGTGAGCCCCTCCTACGTAAAATTACGCCTGTTTCATGCCGAATGTAATGCCCCGTAGAGGGCGGTGGAGGTTGAAGCCTGAGGCTTACACCTGAACGTCGGAGATTCCCACGAAACGGCTGCCCACGCCGTCGAACTCGCTCCTCACGCACCCGGGGGCGGGCGCCGGGATATCAGCCGGACTGTGATGGTTACAGCTGACGTACGTGAACTCGGGCCACCATTTCTTTGGCCTGGCGGCCTCGGTGTAACCGCACACATCGCAACGCAGATGCACCCAGACCGGACGTTTCCCCGTCCGGTTTGCCCTGGACTGGAGCAGCCACTGTGGGGGATTGTCGAGAATTTCGGCCAGCTCGGCCTCGGTCATCCGGCTGGGAATGCCGTGGCGCTGGGCCATTTCCAGTGGTACATCAAGGGCAATTGCCGCATCGCGTCTGCTTATCATCACAGTCCACGATACGGTAAGCGCCACGACCTGCGGGGCCTACCCGCCAGCGAGCGCAATTCCCGCTGCGGCCGCCGCGAGACCGGCCAGCAGGTTGCTGCCGATGTTCAGGGCTGCGGCGGCATGACGGCCTTCGCTGACCAGCCGGACCGTGGCAGTGGTCCAGGAACTGAAAGTCGTCAGTCCGCCGGCCAGACCAGTGGCCAGCGCCGCATGCCATTCAGCCCCGAGCCTGCTGCTCAGGCCAAGGGATACTCCGATGACGAAGGACCCCGCGATATTGACCAGCAACGTGGCCCAAGGCCAGTGGCGGCGGCGTGATGGACGGCCCGCCAGCCAGCCGTCCACCGTAAACCGTATGAGGGCACCGGCGGTGCCGAAGATCCCCACCAGAAGGGGCACAGCGAGGGCAGCGGTCACGGATGGCCACCGTTCCCGGCGATTGCCTTGCCGGCCTTCCAGCCGGCCGCCGCGGCGCCAAGTCCCAGCAGTACAGAGAGTGCAAGATAGGCAAGCCACACTGTGTGAAGCCCGCCGCGTGCCAACTGGTCCACCGCTGCGACGAGTGCCGAGAAAGTGGTGAAGGATCCGAGCAGTCCCGGACCTATGCCGGCACGGAGCCAGAAGGCAGTCTGCGGCCGGGCAATCCAGATGGTCGTGAGCATGCCAAGGACAAAACTTCCGGCGACATTGATACCCAGAGTGGTCCACGGCACCGTGCCGAACTGCTCAGGAAACAGCACGCCGAGCCCGTAGCGCAGCTCGGTGCCCGCCAGTCCTCCCGCAGCGACGGCGGCCCAGACCCTCCAGCCGTGGCGGCCGGTGCCCGTCGCCGCGCGCTGACTTGCGGCGGCCCGGGTCTTCATGCGGAAGCGTCCGCCACCGGGTCTCCGGCGAGGGAGTGGGTGCTCATCGGGCGCCGGCCATCCGGCATCCCGGGTGCACGTCGTCGCTGTGCACCCACAGGGCGGAGGCGACTTCATCCGCAAGGTCAACCTCGCGGATTGCTCCCGGTCCCGGCGGGCCGATGCGCACTACGAGCGCGCCGCCGAACGGCCGGCGGCCCCTGACTTCGACGTCGGCATCCAGGTTGATCTTCTCGGAGGCGAGGTAGCGCAGCAGTTCCGGATTCTCGTCGCTGATGCGGGTGATCCGGCCGGTGTGTCCCTCGTCGAGTTCACTCATGCGGTGGGCAAGCGGTACCTGCACGGTGCCGTCCGCGGAGGGTATGGGATCACCGTGGGGATCCCGCGACGGGTTGCCGAGCTTGGCGGCCATCCGCTCGATGAAGGTATCGGACACCGCATGCTCGAGGAGTTCGGCTTCGTCATGCACTTCATCCCAGCTGTACCCGAGATCCTGGACGAGGTAGGTCTCGATGAGCCGGTGCCGCCGCACCATAGCCAGGGCGAGGCGCACTCCCTCCGGGGTCAGCGTGATAGCGCTGTACGGCTTGTGCAGCACCAGCCCCTGGTCTTTGAGTTTGCGCACCATCTCCGAGACCGACGAATTCGCCACGCCAAGGCGCTGTGCCAGCTGGGTTGACGTAATCGGCTTGTCCTGCCACTCAGTGAAAGAGTAGATGACCTTGACGTAGTCCTCGATCGAGGAGGATGGCGTACTGGTCTTCACGGATCCAAGCCTACCCGCTGCACGGACGACATCATGCCCTGACAGCCCGCCACGTCTGAGTGAGGTAGGGAAGGCGCAGCAGCTCGCCTTCGGTATGCCCCAGATGCTCGTGGAGGTACCAGTCCAGGTTTGCGGTGACCCTTGCCCGGCTGGCCGCATTGGCTTTGAGGTAGTAGCTGCGCGACTTCGCCAGCGCAACGACGTCGGCAGTGGTGACCGGGTCTTCCCAGCGGGTGAGGTGGCTTTCCAGCCCTGCGAATTCCGGACCCAGCGGGGGCCGGAAGTGCGGCTTGTGCACGTCGCCGGCGTGCATGATGCGCGAGAGCCTGTGGACCCAGGGCACGGATGTGTCCAGCTGGTTCCAGATCAGGCCAAGTATGCCGCCGGGCCGCAGGATCCTGGCGATCTCGGTGCTGGCACGCAGGGGGTCGCACCAGTGCCATGCCTGCGCCACAGTGACGACGTCGAACGCCGATACGGGAAGTCCTGTGTCCTCCGCGGTTCCCTCCACCGCCTCCACCTCAGGGTAGGAGTTGCGGAGCTGCTCAAGCATGTCCGGGGAGGGGTCAACCGCGCTAACAGCCAGGCCGCGTGCCACGAGCAGCTCCGTGTACTTGCCGGTTCCTGCGCCGATATCGGCCGCCGTCCGTGCGCCGGAAGGCACCAGCCAATCCGCTGACTCAGCCGGGTAGCCGGGCCGAACACGGTGGTAGTGCTCGCCGCCGTCCTGGAAGCTTTGACCGAGCTCCTGGCGCCGCCCGTGGTCGAGTTTAGGGCCACCGCGTGCCACGCGCCGTCTCCTTCGGGCAGGGTAAAAATTTGACCCTTCGAATTTACCGCATTTGTGACTGCGCCGTCTGGCGGCCGTCAGTCCCGGGCGCCGCTCAGTCGAGGGTGCCGCTCAGTCCAGGGTGCCGCTCAGTCGAGGGTGCACGGCGCAGCGCCTGCGGTGCCGGGTGTGTTCGGAGCCCAATGCGGGTACGTGCGGGTGTCGTTGGACGGAACCCAGCGCCCGGAGTCCACCACGTAGTCCCAGCCGAGGCCGCTGCGGCGCAGCTCCTCGATGCCGGCGAGGAGGCGCTGGACGTCCTCAAGCCGTGACCCGACGCCGAAGCTGGCGCGCAGGGAACCCGAGGGCAGGCCCAGGCGCTTGAGGAGCGGGTGGGCGCAGAAGCGGCCGTCGCGCAGCCCGACGCCGTGCTCGGCAGACAGGTAGGCAGCCACCAGTCCGGCGTCGTATCCCTCCACCGAAAAGTTGACCACGCCAATGGTGTCAGTGTCGGGGTTAGTGTCCGAGAAGATGTGGTGGACAGTGACGCCGTCGATCTTCTGCAGGCCTTCGACGAGGAAGGAGCGGATGGCGGCCTCGTGTGTGTGCCATTGCTCCTGGTCCAGGGCGGCGATCACCTGGGCCGCCCGGGCGAGGGTGGCTGCGCCCAGGACGTTGGGCGAGCCGCCTTCGTGCCGCGCGGGGCCGGTGGTCCAGCTGACGCCGTCGAGCCGGGCTTCACTGACCGCGCCGCCCCCGGCAAGGTGCGGTGATCCGGCGTCGAGCCAGTCGGTGCGCCCCACCAGGACGCCGGAGCCGAAAGGCGCGTACAGCTTGTGGCCGGAGAAGGCGAGGTAGTCGACGTCGTCCGCGGCGATGCTGATGCGGCGGTGCGGCGCGAGCTGCGCCGCGTCCACCACGATCCGGGCGCCGAATTCGTGCGCCAGGGCGGCGAGGCGGCGGATCGGCAGGATCTCACCGGTGACGTTTGAGGCGCCGGTCACGGCAAGGAGGCTGATGTCACCCTGCTCGAGTTCAGCCCGAAGGCTGTCGATGGTGCCCTCAAGGGTCTCGGACGCCACCACACTGCGGTGGGGCACACCCTGCCACGGCAGCAGGTTGGCGTGGTGCTCGATGTCCAGGTACAGGACTTCCCCGGTGTGGCCGTGGTCCTCCACGGGGAGGCAGCCGGCCAGCAGGTTCAGCGAATCCGTGGTGTTCCGCGTGAAGATTACGGAGTCGTCCGGGCGGCCGCCGACGAACTCGCGGACGATGTTCCGGGCATTTTCGTAGACAGAGGTGCTGATCTGCGAGGCGTAGCCGGCCCCGCGGTGCACGCTGGCGTAGAACGGCAGGATCTCGTTGAGGTAGGCGGAGACTACGGAGAGTGCAGGCGCCGACGCGCCATAGTCGAGGTTGGCGTAGCGCACGTGGCCGCCCTGGATGAGCGGGGCCTGGATCTCAGCGCCGGTCACTGCCGCCAGCGGCCGTCCGGCAGCGGCAAACCGATCATCGAGCAGGCCGGCGCCGGTGTTGGAGGAGAAGGTTGCAGTAGTCATGGGACCTCGCTGTGAAAGGACCCCTTGTGACGGGGATCCGCGCTTGCCGTGTCCGTTCCGGACCGGCCTGGTCGTCACCCGGGGCACCCCACCGCGAATGGAGGGTTGCCGGCCAGCAAACCGGGGTTTTACGCTGGCACTCGTGACCTGTAGAAAAGCCTAGAACACCGGCCCGCCGATCAAAAAGCGGATGCAATTGTTAAGCCGTTTGTTACAGCCGTCCGAAATTCGGGCAGCTGGCCGAACATACGACGTCGGACTCCACCCTGAGGGCGGAGTCCGACGTCGAATATTCCCTGAAAGCGCGCTGGGCCGAACTACAGCAGATCGTCCAACTGCGGGTTGAGGCGCTTGAGAACCTCGGAATGAAGGATCGAGTTGGTGGCCAGGGCGTTGCCGCCGAAGGGGCCGTCGGTTCCCTCGAGGGAGGTGAAACGGCCGCCCGCCTCCGTGACGATGGGCACCAGGGCAGCCATGTCGTACAGGTTCAGTTCGGGTTCACAGGCAATGTCAACGCAGCCTTCCGCCACCATGCAGTAGGACCAGAAATCCCCGAAAGCACGGGTGCGCCACACGTCCTCAGTGAGGGCAAGGAACTCATCCAGGTTTCCCCGCTCCTTCCAGCCGCCGAGGCTGGAGTAGGACAGCGATGCGTCCGAGAGCTTCGAGACGTTGGAGACTCTGAGTCGGGTGGCAGCGGCCAGCGAACGGCCCATATAGGCGCCGGCGCCCTTGGCCGCCCACCAGCGCTTTCCGAGTGCGGGCGCACTGACCAGGCCCACCACGGGCTCACCTTCATCAACGAGCGCGATCAGCGTGGCCCAGACCGGGACTCCGCGGACGAAGTTCTTGGTTCCGTCGATGGGGTCAATGATCCAGCGCCGGGAGCCGTGGCCGGAACTGCCGAACTCCTCGCCGAGGACGGCATCGCGGGGGCGGGAACGGGACAGCTGCCCGCGGATGGATTCCTCGGCGGCTTTGTCGGCATCCGTCACCGGTGTCAGGTCAGGCTTGGTTTCGATCTGAAGATCAAGCGCCTTGAACCGGCTCATGGTCTGGTCGTCCACGGAATCCGCCAGTACATGGGCCAGGCGCAGGTCGTCGTTATAGCTCGAAGCGGGTTGGGTCATGGTTCCAAACTACCGTCAAAGGACCGGCGGGGCGGGGATGTCCCCACCGCCGGAGGTGCCGTGCGGCTCAGCTGAGGCTTCCGAGTTCCTTTGTTTCCTGGGCTTCCATGCGCGGATCGGTGCCCAGCAGCCGGCGCAGGGAGGCAAGGCGGGCGGGCCCGGAGGGTCCTGCATTGCCGGCCTCTACCCAGGCGTCCACGCCGCAGTTCACGGCGGAGGCGTCATGCTTGCAGCCCCGCTCGCAGGCCTCCGTGCCGGGCTCCAGGTCGGGGAACGAATGCAGGATCCGGTCCGGATCCACATGGGCAAGGCCGAACGAACGGATGCCCGGGGTGTCAATGATCCAGCTCCCGGAGGGAGCGTCGGCAAGTTTCAGCGCGAGGGCCGACGACGACGTGTGTCTGCCGCGTCCCGTGACGGCGTTGACGCCTCCGGTGGCACGTTCCGCGCCGGTCAGCGCGTTCACCATGGTGGATTTGCCAACGCCGGAGTGGCCCAGCATGACCGTGACCTTGCCGTCCAGGTGGGCGCGCAGTTCGGAGACGGCATTTATGTCGAGGCGGGCGGACAGTCCGTCGTCGGAGCGGGCGTCGATGCCGGAGGCCGCCGAGTCGGCGGTGCGGCTGATGATGACCGGGAAATCGAGGTGCCGGTAGTTGTCCAGGAGTTCCGAGGGGTCCTTGACGTCGGCCTTGGTGACGAGCAGCAGCGGCTCGATGCCGGCGTCGTAGGCGGCCACCAGCGCACGGTCGATGAAACCGGTCCGGGGCTCAGGGTTAGCTGCCGCCACAACAACCACCAGCTGGTCCGCGTTGGCCACAACCGCCCGTTCAACCGGGTCAGTGTCGTCGGCGCTGCGGCGCAGCAGCGTCTTCCGGTCCTGGATCTTCACGAGCCGGGCCAGTGTGTCCGGAGCTCCGGACACATCTCCCACGAGAGACACGAAGTCCCCCGCCACCACGGGGGAGCGGCGGAGCTCGCGGGCCCGGGCGGCAATGACGGTGCGTTCGTCGCCGGAGTCCTCGCCGACCACCGCTGTGTAGCGGCCGCGATCAACGGTGATGATGCGTCCCGTCACGGCGTCGTCATGGCTGGGCCGGTCCTTGGTGCGGGGCCGGGAGCCTTTCTTGTTGGGCCGGATGCGGACGTCGGATTCGTCCCAGGACTCAGTGCTGCGTGCCACCGGTGGTCCCTGCGGCGTTGCCCTGCCCGCTGTGGGTGCCTTGCGCGATCATGTCCGCCCACAGTTGCGGGAAGTCCGGCATGGTTTTGGCGGTGGTGCCGATGTCCTGGACCTCGACGCCCCTGACAGCCAGTCCGAGGATGGCGCCCGCTGTGGCCATCCGGTGGTCAGCGTAGCTGCGGACCACGCCGCCGTGGAGCTTTGCTGGCCGGATCACCAGTCCGTCGTCTGTCTCCTGGACGTCGCCGCCAAGGCCGTTGATTTCCGCCGCCAGCGCGGCCAGGCGGTCCGTTTCGTGTCCCCGAAGGTGCGCGATGCCGCTGAGCCGGGAGGGGCCGGTGGCCAGGGCGCAGAGCGCCGCGACGGTAGGGGCGAGCTCGCTGGTGTCGGCGAAGTCCGCGCCGCGGATCTCGCTGCCGCCTGTGACGGTCAGCGTTCCGGCTTCCAGCGTCACGGTGGCACCCATCTTCGGAAGGATGCTCCGCCACAGGTCACCGACCTGGGTGGTGGGTGCAGGCCAGTCCGGAATGCGCACGGTGCCGCCCGACGCGACGGCTGCCGCGAGGAAGGGCCCGGCATTGGAGAGGTCCTGTTCGATGCGTTCGTCAAAGGCGCGGATCGGGCCCGGACTAACAATCCAGTGGTTCGGTGTTGAGTCGTCCACCTCCACGCCCACCCCGCGCAGCACAGCCACGGTCATGTTGATGTGGTCCAGGCTCGGCACGGAGTCGCCCGAGTGTTCCAGGTGCAGGCCCTCGATGAAACGTGCACCGACCAGCAGCAGCGCGGAAACGAACTGCGACGACGCGCTCGCGTCGATCACCAGGTGGCCACCCCTGACCTCTCCCGTCCCCTCAACCCGGAAGGGCAGTGACGACGGCGTTTCGCCGGCTTCGCCGCGGATGGTGACACCAAGCGCCGCCAGCGCGTCGATGATGGCGCCCATGGGGCGTTCGCGCGCGTGCGGGTCGCCGTCGAAAACGGATACACCCTTGCGCAGTGCCGCCATGGGCGGGACGAAGCGCATGACCGTGCCGGCAAGGCCGCAGTCGATGACGGCGTCCACTGCGCCGGAACCTGACGGGATGGGCGTCACTTCGAGGTCCGGACCGAAGGGGCTGTCGCCCGGCACCTCACGGATGTCAGCGCCCAATTGGCGCAGCGCCCCGATCATCAGGGCGGAGTCCCGTGAGTGCAGCGGCGCCCGCAGGCGGGATGGCCCGTCCGCCAGGGCTGCGAGGACGAGATACCGGTTGGTCAGTGACTTCGAACCGGGTACACGCACTGTGGCGTCAACGGGCCGCTCCGCAAAGGGTGCGGGCCAAAGCTCAGCTTCGCCGGTGTGGCCGGCGGCCGGGTCCGTGATGGATCCAGTCATTCCTGCCTATGCCCCCACTGCATGGTCGACTGCCCTGCGGACGGCTTTGTCGGCCTTGTGCAGCTTCTTCCCGGTGGTCTTGCGCGCGTCCGAGGCCAGGTGGCTCGCGGTCTTCCGGGCATCAGCGGCGAGGTGCTCGGCGCGCCAGGCCAGGCTCGGCTTGCCGGCGGTGTCCACGGAGGCCAGCAGCACGCCGCCGGTCAGGGTGACGTTCTTGAGCAGCTGGGTACGGCGGGCGTCACGGCCTTCCTTGCTGCTGATATCAGCGCTGCGCCATTCAACGAACGCGTTCAGGGCTGAGATGACTGCCAGGAGGCCGGCCGACAACCGGGCAGCCTTGCCCGTCGCGAACAGGAGGCCTGCGCCTACCTGGGTTCCGCCGATGACCCGGGCCAGGACAGCCTCGCTGGTCTGGAAGGGAAGTGCATCGGCAGCACGCCGCAGCAGGGGGGACAACTGTTCCACAGTGTCGTCCGCATTCCTGAGCTTGTCCACGCCGGCGAGGACGAAACTTGAAGCCAGCATAGGGCGGGCGAGAAAACGGACTAAGGACATGAATTTCCTCCTGGATGGACGAGCCGCGGTGACTGCGGCGGAGTCGGTTCTAGTCTTGCACTTTTGCGGAATATTTGCCCGCCGGACACCGTTGTGCTGTGCAGGTCCGAAATGGCCGGGACGACAGTCCCAGGCTGTTCCCGGGATGAAAGCATGGCTGGGTGCCCTCCGGGCAGCCCTGTACGGCGGAATGTGAAACCGCACCGCGGCAGTGGAACGGCTTCGCAGTGCCGGAACGGCTGCGGAGTCAAGACCGCAGGATTGCGCCGGCCATGCAGAACGCGTGAAGTGGAGATGGAGCTTTGACTTTGGTGAAAGACGCTGTGGGTTTGCGGGGACCGATCGACGTGGCCGACTTTGAGGTGCGTGAGTTCGGCATGTCGCAGGGGGAATCAGCCGCTGTTTCCTATGGCGCCGGATCCCTTTCCGGAAGCGGCTCCGGTCCGGTCCGGCGGGTGACAGTAGACTTGAAGGCAATGAGCACCGTGGATCCGGCCGTAGAGGCCACGCAAGAGGACGCCGGAAACGACGCAGAGGACATCAGCACTCCGCAGGCCGCGGCGCCGGCGGAGGAAATTGATGTCGCCGCCGAAAGCCCGGAAGAACGCCGGGTCCGGTTTGAGCGCGACGCCATGCAGTATGTGGATCAGCTGTACTCGGCTGCGATGCGGATGGCACGAAACCCGTCCGACGCGGAGGACCTCGTACAGGAGGCCTACACCAAGGCCTTTTCTGCGTTCCACCAGTACAAGCCGGGCACCAATTTGAAGGCATGGCTGTACCGGATCCTGACCAACACGTACATCAATCTTTACCGGAAGCGTCAGCGTGAGCCGCTGCAGTCCAATTCGGACACCATCGAGGACTGGCAGCTCGCCCGGGCCGAGTCGCACACGTCGAGCGGGCTCCGTTCTGCGGAGGCTGAGGCCCTGGACCACCTACCCGACTCGGATGTCAAGCGCGCGCTGCAGGAGATCCCAGAGGAGTTCCGGCTGGCCGTCTACTTCGCGGACGTAGAGGGCTTCGCTTACAAGGAAATCTCAGACATTATGAACACTCCCATCGGCACTGTCATGTCGCGGCTCCACCGCGGCCGAAAGATGTTGCGCGACATGCTGGCTGACTACGCCGCCGAACGGGGATTCAAAGCTGCTGCCGACCCCAATGCAGCAGCAGAAAGCAACAAACAGGAGAACAGGAAATGAGCGACTGCCAGGGATTGGGCGATTGCGACGACGCCCGGATGCAACGTATCTACGAGTATCTGGATGGTGCCCTGACCCGCAGTGACATTGCGGAGATCAAGCATCATCTTGATGAGTGTCCGGAATGCACAGAGCAGTATGACCTTGAGTGCGTCATCCGCAACATGGTCAAACGGTCGTGCACCGAAGCCGCTCCGGCGAACCTGAAAAACGCGATCCTGGACAGAATCCACAACATCCGGCCAGTGGACGCCTGACGCAGGCCCGGTCCCCAATCTCTTAAACAAAGTGCCCCCGCAACCGTCAGGTTGCGGGGGCACTGCGTTTAAGCTTCGGTTCAAGCCGTGGCTTAGGTGTTGGGGCGCTTCCCGTGGTTAGCGCCGCCACGCTTACGGTCACGACGTTTACGTGCACGCTTGCTCATAGCTGGCCTCCTTAATATCGGTACTCGAAAGAGCTGCCCTCAAGTCTCCCACATCAGGGGACGGGCCGCGAACCGGCGGCATTATGGGACGGGGCGCCGGGGAAGCTTATTCCTTGAGGGAATTCCGGATCGAGATACGTGCCTGGTCGAGGACCGTCCTGACAGTTTCGAGCGTCACCGGTGTGATGGGCTGGGTGACTGCCTGCGTGCGGAGTTCCACGCGCAGGTCGTCCCTGAAGGACTGAAGCAGCATTTCCGCTTCCATGAGCATTCGCTGGGCATCGGGTGAGTTACGGGATGCGGCGGACGCGCGGGCTCCGGCCAGCGTAGCTGTCGACCGGGCGGCTTCCGCGGAGGCGGCCAGATCTGCCCGGAGGCCGCGCATATTACTGCGGATGTCAGCGCGGAGGTCGTCCGCCAGCCTGCGTACCGAGGCCGAAATGTCCTTTTCCACGCCCGCGAGCTCGTCCCTCCGGCTGTTGAGCTCGGCCAGGCCGGCAGCTGTGATGCGATAGTTGGTGCGCCTGCCCTCCGACTGCGTGGCCACCAGTCCCTCTTCCTCCAGCTTTCCCAGCCGCGGATAGATGGTGCCGGCGCTTGGGGAGTATGTGCCGGCAAACCGCTCGCTGAGCGCCTTGATCAGTTCATAGCCGTGCTTGGGGCCGGATTCCAGGAGGGCGAGCAGATAGAGTCGCAGAGCCCCGTGGGCAAAGACGGGTGGCATCAGAGCCCCGTTTCTGCATCCGCCGGAGCCGGGCTGTGGAAGATGGACGTCTTCCCGGATACCGAGTTGGTCCGAACCAGCATCAGTTTCGTATCGGGACCGGTGATGGTCTGTACAGTGCCTCCGGGCAGGACGTAATTTTGGTTGTCGATCACTACCGCCCCGCTGGCCGATTTGGCCACGATGTCGACGCCGACGTCGTGCGGAAGCCGAATCGTGAGGTTGCCGGAAACCGAGTTGGCCCCGAAATCGTGGGTGAAGTCCTGGAGGTCAAAGCTCATGTCGCCGCTGACGGTGTGGGCCCGGATGTTGGTGAACCGGCCCGACGCCGTAACCTCGCCCGAGACGCTCTTCGCCGTCAGCACGCCCCGGTGGTTCCGGGCTATGACTTCGCCGCTGACTGTGTTGACGTGGAGGTCACCGGCCGTGCCGTCCGACATAACGGAGCCCGAGACGGTATTGAGCCTGGTGTGGCCGCTAATCCCCGAAACCAGTCCGTCGCCGCTGACGGTTCCGGCCTCGACGTCGACGCCGGCGGGCAGGGCGATGCTGACCACCACTGAGTTGTCGCTGCTGTTGTTGACGGCGCCCATCAGGTTCTTGAACCAGCCCTGCGGGCCATGCAGCTGGTGCCTGACCTCCAGCCGGCCATTTGTCACCGACACTGCCAGTGGGTCACCGTGAACGTCCGACACCTCAATCCGGGCCACGTTTTCCGCATGGGTGACGATGTCGAACCGGCCGCGGACAATACCGAGCTTCAGCGACGAGACGCCGTCGACGTCGATGGTTTGCGGGCCGGTGACGGTCCAGGAACTGTCTGCCATGACTCCTCCAGTTGCGATATATCGTGATTATGCGGCAACCATACATCCGTCCGGTGCCGCGATCAAGATATATCGCAAGTGGAGGCTCCTTAGTCCGGAGTGTCCACTCGCAGCCACTGGAACCAGCCCCGGTGGAGAACAAGCCAGGCCATCAGGCCGTAACCGGCCTGACCGGGAGTGCCGCCGTTTGCGGCCAGGTCCTGGCGCCACTGTTCATGGTTGAGCAGCGGCGTGAAGGTGTCCACGTAGAGATGCTTGCGCCGGGTGGTGACATCCGAGAACGCGGTGTTGAGTTCTCCAAGCCGGCGGTTTTGGGCAGGGTCCAGGGTGGGCGGCGGTCCCACGACGAAAACCTCAAGCCGCTTCTGGGTTGCGGAATCAAGGATGTTGGCCAGATTCAGCCTGCTCCGGGCAGTGGACAGGCCGAACTCCACATCGCGCCCCGACAGGCCAATGACCAGGCGGTTCTCATGCAGGTCACTGAACCGGCGGCCGGCTTCCTCCAGCCAGCGGGCCGCCAGGCCCTCGGTGCCTTCCTGCGGGCAGGGGAGGGCGTAGCTCTCAACAATCATGCCGTCCTGTGGAGTGCGGGCCAGGACGCGGCCCAGCCAGCCCAGCGCCCGGGGATCCCCGAGGCCGGCCAGCAGTTCATCTCCAACAGCTGCGATGCGCAGCTTCCTGTCTTCCACTACTACCTCTTCACTTATATTGAGGGCTTGCCCTGAGTGCCGGGCACCCCTGCTCGACGGCCTGATCCGGATACTGTTCGGGCTTCCCCGGCTGTGTCCATTAACTCATGCCGATTAAACAGAACTGCCCGGCTGGAACGGTATGTCACCGTCCGGCCGGGCAGCTGAACTGCTACTTGCGCGCGAATGCCTGCTTCAGGAGCGTATCCTGCTCGGCAGCGTGCCGCTTCATGGAACCGGCGGCCGTGGATGCCGACGCCGGGCGCGAGACCAGACGGATCTTGCGGTCCAGTGCCTGCGGCAGGTTCAGGCCCATAAACGGCCACGGACCCTGGTTCGCGGGCTCGTCCTGCGCCCAGACGACCTCGGCGTTGGGGTACTTGGCCAGTTCCGCTTCGATTTCCGCGTGCGGCAGCGGGTAGAGCTGCTCCACACGGACAATGGCGGTCGTCTTGTCGTCCGTCTTCTGCCGGGTGGAGAGCAGGTCGTAGTACAGGCGGCCGGAGACGAGGAGGACGCGTTCGACGGCGTCCGCCTGCAGCTGCTCATGCTCGCCGATGACCGGCTGGAAGCCGCCGGTGGTGAAGTCCTCCACGGCCGACGCGGCAGCCTTGAGGCGCAGCAGCTGCTTCGGGGTGAAGATTATGAGCGGCTTGCGCGGACGGCTGTAGGCCTGGCGGCGCAGCAGGTGGAAGTGCGAGGCGGCTGTCGTCGGGTTGGCCACGATCATGTTTTCCTCGGCGCACAGCTGCAGGAAGCGCTCGATGCGGGCGGAGGAGTGGTCCGGGCCCTGGCCCTCGTAGCCATGCGGAAGCATCAGCACCAGTGATGAGCGCTGGCCCCACTTCTGCTCGGCGGACGAGATGAACTCGTCGATGATGGTCTGCGCACCGTTGACGAAGTCACCGAACTGCGCTTCCCAGAGCACCAGGGCATCGGGCCGCTCCACGGAGTAGCCGTATTCGAAGCCCATGGCCGCGTATTCGGACAGCAGGGAGTCATAGATCCACAGCTTGGCCTGGTTGTCGGAGAGGTTGCCCAAAGGCAGCCACTCGTTGCCGTTGGCGCGGTCGTGGAAGACGGCGTGGCGCTGAACGAAGGTGCCGCGGCGCGAGTCCTGGCCGGCGAGCCGTACGGGCACGCCCTCCATGATGAGCGAACCGAAGGCAGCGATCTCGCCGAAACCCCAGTCGATGCCGCCTTCACGGGACATCTGCTCGCGCTTCTCGAGCAGCTGCTTGAGCTTCGCGTGGACAGTGAAGCCCTCCGGGATTTCCAGGTGTGCCTTGCCGATCCGGGCCAGCGTGTCGGCCGAAATAGCCGTGGACGCAGGGGCGTTCGTGCCGAAGTCCGACTGCTGGGCCTGGGGCCGCTCGATGTCCGACACAGCGGCGGAATCCGCCGTGATGATCGGGATCGGAGAAGTCTGCGCCGCATGGGTTTCGGCGAAGACCCGCTCGAGCCGCTCCTGGTAGTCGCGAAGCAGCTGCTCTGCCTCTTCCTCGGTAATGTCACCGCGGCCAATCAGTGATTCGGTGTAGAGCTTGCGGACCGAACGCTTGGCTTCGATGAGGTTGTACATCAGCGGCTGGGTCATCGAGGGGTCGTCACCCTCGTTGTGGCCACGCCGCCGGTAGCAGACCATGTCGATGACAACATCCTTGTGGAACTTCTGGCGGAACTCGTAGGCGAGCTGGCCGATGCGGACCACAGCCTCGGGATCGTCGCCATTCACGTGGAACACCGGTGCCTGGATCATCTTGGCGACGTCCGTGGAGTAGGTGGAGGAGCGGGACGAGGACGGGGCCGTGGTGAAGCCAACCTGGTTGTTTACCACGACGTGGATGGTTCCGCCGGTGCGGTAGCCACGCAGCTGGGAGAGGTTGAGCGTCTCAGCCACGACTCCCTGGCCCGCGAACGCTGCGTCACCGTGGACCATGATGGGCAGCACGGGGAAGGCCTCGCCCTGGTCAAGACGGTCCTGCTTGGCGCGGACGATGCCTTCCAGCACGGAGTCCACGGCCTCCAGGTGGGACGGGTTGGCGGCCAGGTAGACCTTCGTCTCGTTGCCGCTGTCCGACGTGAACGTGCCCTCGGTGCCCAGGTGGTACTTGACGTCGCCCGAACCCTGCACCGAGCGGGGATCCTGGGTGCCCTCGAACTCGCGGAAGACCTGAGCATAGGTCTTGCCGGCGATGTTGGTGAGCACGTTGAGCCGGCCGCGGTGGGCCATGCCGATGGCAACCTCGTCCAGCCCGTCGTCGGCCGCATCGGAGATGATGGCGTCAAGCAGCGGAATCAGCGACTCGCCGCCCTCGAGGGAGAAGCGCTTCTGGCCGACGAACTTGGTCTGCAGGAACGTCTCGAAGGCCTCTGCGGCGTTGAGCTTGGAAACGATGCGCAGCTGCTCTTCACGGCTCGGCTTGGAGTACGGGTGCTCCAGCTGGTCCTGGAACCACTTGCGCTCGGCAGGCTCCTGGATGTGCATGTACTCGATGCCCGTGGTGCGGCAGTACGCGTCGCGGAGCACGCCGAGGATCTCGCGGAATGTCAGCTGCGGCTTGCCGCCGAATCCGCCCGTGGGCCATTCGCGGTCCAGGTCCCACAGCGTGAGGCCGTAGGTGAGGACGTCGAGATCCGGGTGCTTGCGCTGGACGTACTCAAGCGGATCGGTGTCCGCCATGAGGTGACCGCGGACGCGGTAGGAGTGGATCAGCTGCTGGATCCGGGCAACCTTGTTGATCTGGTCCGACGGATCCACCTGGAGGTCAGGGCTCCAGCGCACCGGCTCGTAGGGGATGCGCAGGGATTCAAAAATGTCGTCGTAGAAGTTCTGGGCACCGAGGAGGAGCTGGTGGACCAGCTTCAGGAACTCGCCGCTGCCTGCGCCCTGGATGACCCGGTGGTCGTAGGTGGACGTCAGCGTGAGGACCTTGCTGATGGCGTTGTGCGCAATGATCTTCTCGCTGGCACCCTGGAATTCGGCAGGGTAGTCAAGGGCGCCGACGCCGATGATGGCGGCCTGGCCCTTGGACAGGCGGGGAACAGAGTGAACGGTGCCGATGCCGCCCGGGTTGGTCAGCGAGACCGTAGTGCCCTGATGGTCCTCGGCGGTCAGCTTGCCGTTGCGGGCGCGCTTGATGAGGTCCTCGTAGGTGTGCCAGAACTCCGAGAAGTTGAGGGTCTCAGCCTTCTTGATGTTCGGCACCATCAGCAGGCGTGTGCCGTCAGGCTTCGGCATGTCGATGGCGATGCCGAAGTTCACGTGGGCCGGCTGGACGGCGACGGGCTTGCCGTCCACCTCGTCGTAGTACACATTCATCGAGGGGAACTGGGAGAGCGCCCGGATGACTGCGTAACCGATCAGGTGCGTGAATGAGACCTTGCCGCCGCGGGCCCGGGCCAGGTTGGAGTTGATGACGACGCGGTTGTCGATCAGCAGCTTGGCCGGAATCGCCCGGACGGACGTGGCGGTGGGCACCTCGAGGCTGGTGACCATGTTGGTTGCAATGGCCTTGGCGGGACCGCGAAGGACGGAGACAACGTCTTCCTCCGGCGCGGTGGGCGCCTTCACGTTCTTGGGGAGCTGTGCCGGAATGGGCTGGGCGCCGGTGCCCGCCTCGGCCTTCTTGGCGCCGTCGCGGGCCACCGTGGCCGGGGCCTTCTTCGCAGGTGCGGCCGGCGACGTTGCCGGCGCGGCTGCAGGTGCTTGCGGAGCAGGAGTTGCGGAAGCCGGGGCCTTGGCCGGAGCCGGGGGCGCTACAACCGGCATTTCGCGCGTAGCTGGGTGGGCCGGCGGCACTGCCGCGCCGGGGGCGCCGTTGGACGTCGGGCCGTTGCTGCTGTCAAAAGATTCGAACAGGGGCCACCATTTTGCATCGACCGTATTCTTGTCCTGCTGGTAACGCTCGTACAGTTCGTCAACGAGCCACTCATTTCCGCCAAATTCCTCTGGTAGACGGTGGCTAGGCTGCTCTGGCACTTGAAATACGCCTCTTCCATGAGTTTGAATTCCCTCTGGTTGCCAAGGTGCCACGGCACAACAATCGAACCAGTTTCTGTGTCCTATGAACCCAGACCTCTGCCAGTCTAGTTACGTTCGATGGTTAACCGCCAATAAGCGTGACCCAAATCATGTTGCCGCTGATTTGTGGCGTGGGTCCGGCAAAAATCCGGCCGAAACTGTGCGTTGGCAGTGGCCGTGGACGCTGTTCCGGAATCCCGCAAGCGGGCCGGGCTGGGGGCCGTTGGCACCGCCGAGCCCGCCTGTGCTCCTGTAGACTGCAATTCTTATGGACAGTAAATCTAGGTGCCGGCCTGGGGGCTGTCAGCGGAGCAACATCAGCACTCCCGCACAGCCCGCCCGCAGTGCCGGCAAACCCCGTTCACGATCCCGTCAAAGTCAGTCGCTGCACTTCGCCGGGACCTCCCTGAAAGCAGCGCAGGCCTCGGCCGACCATCCTCCGCCTGGCCGTTCGAAGCGCCCTGTATGCCGCCCCTGCTCCCGGAGCCGCAGCGCCGTGCCGGCCCAGGCAGGCTGCTAAATGGAGTGGCTTCTTCTCGCAGCGGGTTTCCTGCTGATTTTCGGCACCGGTTTCTTCGTCGCCGTCGAATTCTCTCTCATAGCCCTTGACCAGCCCACGGTGCAGCGCGCCGTGGACGACGGCGACGCCGCGGCAGTCCCGCTCCTTAAATGCCTGAAATCGCTGTCCACGCAGCTGTCCAGCTGCCAGCTCGGCATCACCATGACCACCCTCTTGACGGGCTATGTGATGGAACCGTCGGTCGGGGCGCTGCTGCATGCGCCGCTGGCGGTGCTGGGCCTCCCGGAAGCGGTGGCCAAATCTGTCTCGCTTGTACTCGCCATGGTGATCGCCACGCTGCTTTCCATGGTGCTTGGCGAACTTGTTCCGAAGAACATGGCGATCGCCCTGTCGTTCCGCATCGGCCGGGCATTGGCGCGGCCACAGCTGATGTTTACCGCCATCTTCAAGCCGGCCATCCTTCTCCTTAACGGATTCTCCAACAGGGTGCTGCATGTCTTCGGACTTGAAGCGAAAGAGGAGATTTCAGGGGCGCGGACACCCGCGGAGCTTGCCTCCCTGGTCCGCAGGTCGGCGGCCATGGGGACCTTGGATCCGGGTACCGCAAACTTTGTGGCCAGGACCTTGAACTTCTCGGGCCGGACGGCCGCCGATGTGATGACCCCCCGCATCCGCGTCGAAACCATCGACGCCGACCAGCCCGTCTCGGATATCGTCGACGCCGCACGCCGCACCGGATACTCGCGCTTTCCGGTCATCGGCGATTCTGCAGACGACATCCGCGGACTGGTGCACGTGAAGAAAGCCATTGCGGTGCCCTCCGAACGCCGGCAGAACCTGGAGGCCGGCGCGATCATGACAGACGTTCTCCGCGTCCCGGAGACCATCCACCTCGACGCCCTGCTGGCAGAGCTGAAGGAAGGCAACCTGCAGCTTGCGGTGGTGCTGGACGAGTACGGCGGAACTGCGGGCATCGCCACCTTGGAGGATCTCGTCGAGGAAATTGTGGGGGAAGTGGCTGACGAGCATGACAAGGTTCGGCCGGGTCTGCTGCAAAGCGCCTCGGGAGACTGGTACTTCCCCGGCCTGATGCGGCCGGATGAACTGTCTGAACAGATTCCCGGGCTCAGTGTTCCGGACGAAGCAGCCTATGAAACGGTGGGCGGCTACGTCATGAGCGAGCTTGGCCGCATAGCCTCAGTGGGGGATACGGTCACGGTGGGCGGTGGCACCCTCAGCGTAACCCGCATGGACGGCCGCCGGATCGACCGCATCTGCTTCAAACCGGACCGCGAGCCCAGCGGGGGCTCCGCCGTCGACGTGTCCGCGGAGACCGGCCATTCCCGCAGGGGCTCGGTCAGGAATGGTTCGTCCAGGCACAGCTCGTCAAGGAACGGCGGAGCGGCATGAGCGACTGGGTTGGAATTCTCTGGCTGGTCCTGCTGCTGTTCGGCAACGCTTTCTTCGTGGCGGCCGAGTTTGCGGTGATGTCTGCACGGCGCAGCCAGATCGAGCCGCGGGCTGACGCCGGCTCCATGCGTGCCCACACAACCCTGCGGGCCATGGAGAACGTCTCGCTGATGCTGGCCTGTGCGCAGCTCGGCATCACGGTCTGCTCCCTGCTGATCCTGCTGGTGGCGGAACCGGCCATCCACCACCTGCTGGCTGTTCCACTGGAAGCGCTCGGCGTGCCCAAGGAGCTTGCCGACGTCGCCGCCTTTGGCGTGGCGCTGATGGCGGTGACATTCCTGCACGTGACGTTCGGGGAGATGGTGCCGAAGAATATTTCTGTCTCCGTGGCCGATAAAGCCGCCCTGCTCCTGGCCCCGCCGCTCATGTTCATCGCCCGGATAGTGAACCCTGTGATCGTTACGCTGAACTGGTCGGCAAACCACATCCTCAAGCTGATGCGGATCCAGCCCAGGGACGAGGTCAACTCCTCTTTTACCTTGGAGGAAGTCCAGTCCATCGTGCAGGAGTCAACCCGTCATGGACTCGTGGATGATGATGCCGGCCTCATTACCGGCGCACTCGAGTTTTCGGAATATACTGCCGCGGATGTCATGGTTCCCCTGGAGCGCCTGGTCATGCTGAAGACCTCGGCGACGCCGTGCGAGTTTGAGAAGGCGGTGAGCCGTACGGGGTTTTCGCGGTTCCCGATGGTGGACGAAGACGACATGCTGTCCGGTTACCTGCACATCAAGGATGTGCTCTCGATTCCTGAATCCGGCTATCAGCACCCCATTGCCGAAAGCCGGATCCGGTCGCTGGCCAACCTCCCGCGCGACGCGGAGATTGAGACCGCCATGTCCGTCATGCAGCGTACGGGTTCGCATCTGGCGCGCGTGATCGGTCCCGACGGCCAGACTGAGGGGGTGCTCTTCCTGGAGGACGTCATCGAGCAACTGGTGGGCGAGATCCGTGACGCCACCCAAGCTAAGGGCATACGCCGTCTGGGGCAGCCCGATGGTGAATAGCAGGAGCGGTAGTTGCCCTCGGTCTCCCCTAAATAGGAATCATTCCCATTTAGGGGCTAGACTTGGGCAATTGCAGATCCCGCAAAGCCATACCCAGAACCGAGGTTTTCCCTTGCGCCGTACCCGACGTGTTCTCCGTACTTCCCTGACCGCAGCCGTAGCCTGTGCCGGCCTGATGCTGACAGCCTGCGGCTCCCCGGCAGCATCCTCGCCCAACTCCTCGGCGCCGGCTGAGGATGGCGTCTCCGTTGTCACGTCTACGGATGTGTACGGCGACATCGTCAAGGCCATCGGCGGCGGCAAGGTGGACGTCAAGGCCATCATCACGAAATCGAGCCAGGACCCGCACTCGTATGAGGCCAACGCCCAGGACAGGCTTGCAATCTCCAAGGCGGACCTCATCGTGGAGAATGGCGGCGGCTACGACGATTTCATCCACAAGATGGCGGACGACAGCAAGATCCCGCACGAGAACATTGTCAGTGCCGTGGAAGTATCGGGCCTCGCGCCGGAGGAAGCCGGCGGTCACTCGGAAAGCAGCAAAGACAGCCACGCACACGAGCACGGCGAGTTCAATGAACACGTCTGGTACAGCGTGCCGGCCATGGGGCGGCTGGCCGATGCCGTCGCCACCAGGCTCGCAACGCTCGCGCCCGCTTCGTCAGCAGAATTCACAGCGAATGCCGCTGCCTTCAAGTCGCGGCTGAGCGACCTTGAGGGCAAGCTCGCCGCGGTCAAGGCTGCCCACGGCGCCTCCCGCGTCGCGGTAACGGAACCTGTCCCGCTCTATCTGCTGGAAGCGGCCGGCCTGGAAAACCGCACTCCGGAAGAATATACGGCCGCCATCGAAGAGGGCAGCGATGTGCCCCCGGCGGTGCTGCGGGCCGCGACCCGGCTTGCGGCTTCGCCGGAGGTCAGCTTCCTCGCCTACAACGAACAGACCGAAGGTCCGCAGACGGAGGCCCTGAAAAATGCGGCCGAAAAAGCCGGTGTCCCCGTCGTGCAGTTCAGCGAAACCCTGCCCGACGGCAAGACCTACCTGGAGTGGATGACGGACAATGTTCAGAACATCGATAAAGCCTTGGAGACGAAGAAACGTTGAATCCAGTGATCAGCCTGCGGGAAGCTTCCTTGAAGTTTGGCAGGCGGGCACTCTGGGAAGACCTGAACCTGGACATCCACCCGGGGGAGTTCTTCGCGGTTCTGGGACCTAACGGGAGCGGAAAAACCAGCTTCCTCAAAGTGCTGCTCGGGCTTCAGGAACTGCACTCCGGCACTGCTTCCCTCGGCGGGCATCCGGTGGAACGGGGGAGCCACCTTATTGGCTATATCCCGCAGCAGAAGCCTTTTCCTCCGGACACGCCCATGCGGGCGAGGGACCTGGTGGGGCTGGGCGTCGACGGCCACAGGTGGGGGATCCGGCTCGGAAACGCCAAGGCGGACCGCCGGATCGATGAACTGCTCGAGCTCGTGGGGGCCGCCGAATATGCCAAGGTCCCGGTGGGGCAACTCTCGGGGGGAGAGCAGCAACGGCTGCGGGTGGCGCAGGCCCTCGCCACCGACCCGAAAGTGCTGCTCTGCGATGAGCCGCTCCTTTCACTGGACCTGCATCACCAGCAGGCCGTCAGTGCGCTCATCAATGACCAATGCCACGAGCAAGAGAGCGCCGTGGTGTTCGTGACCCACGAAATCAACCCGATCATCGACTATGTCGACAGGATCCTTTACCTCGCCGGCGGCCGGTTCAGCGTGGGGACGCCCCACGAGGTGATGACCACCGACGTCCTGTCGGAGCTGTACGACAGCCACGTCGACGTGATCCACGCGAACGGAAGGATCGTCGTCGTCGGGCTGCCGGATGCGACGACGCACCACCATGACGATGCCCGCGCCGCGGCGGGGGATGGCGTCTGATGGATCTGGAAAGCATTCTGCAGTCGGTCTTCAACTTCGATAACTACGGCGAGCTGCTGGTCCTCGTCCAGAACTCCCTCTGGGCCGGAGCAGTACTAGGCCTGCTCGGGGGCCTGGTGGGCACGTTCGTGATGAAGCGCGACCTCGCCTTCGCCGTCCACGGCATCTCAGAGCTCTCGTTCGCCGGGGCAGCCTTTGCGCTGCTCATCGGGGCCGACGTTGTATTCGGCTCCCTGATCGGGTCCGTGGCGGCAGCGCTGCTGCTCGGGTTCATGGGCGTCAGGGCGCGCGACAAGAATTCGATCATCGGCGTAATCATGCCCTTCGGGCTGGGACTGGGCATCCTGTTCCTCTCCCTGTACGAAGGGCGGGCGGCGAACAAGTTCGGCCTGCTCACCGGCCAGATTGTCTCGGTGGATACGGTCCAGCTGCAGGCCCTGGCCGGCACCGCCATGGTGGTGATGGCGGGCCTGATCGCCATTTGGCGGCCGCTGAGCTTCGCGAGCGTCGATCCTGAACTGGCGGAGGCGCGCGGCGTGCCCGTCCGCTTGCTTGCCCTGGTGTTCATGGTCCTTCTGGGCGTGAGCGTGGCGCTCTCGATCCAGATCGTGGGGGCGCTTCTCGTGCTGGCACTGCTGATTACGCCCGCGGCGGCTGCCCTGCGTGTGACGTCCTCACCGCGGCTGGTAGTGATCCTCAGCGTGGTGTTCGCCATGGTCGCGACAGTAGGCGGCATCCTCCTCGCCTTGGGCGGCCGCATCCCCATCAGCCCCTACGTAACAACGCTGTCTTTCGTGATCTACGTCGTGTGCCGGGTCATCGGCAGCGTCCGCGCGAAACGCGGGCTCAACGGCAGGGTCCTGCGGACTGCCTGATAGCCGGTAAGCACTCTTCCAACTGCTGAGCGCCCTGCCTGGCGCCCTGTTATTCGGCCTTTTTATCAGCCTGTTGGTCGCTCTGCCTGGTGTCGGCCTTCCGCGCCGAGCAGGCGGGGCAGAGGCCGTAGATCTCGACGGTGTGGGCCATCTCGGTGAAGCCGTGCTCCTGGGCTGTTTTGGCGGCCCAGGTCTCCACGGCAGGCGCTTCCACTTCCACGGCCTTGCCGCAGCTCCTGCAGAGGAGATGGTGGTGGTGCTCGGTGACGGCACACCGGCGGTAGACGGCCTCGCCGTCGCCGTTGCGGAGCACGTCCACGAGGCCTTCGTCGGCAAGGGACTGCAGGATACGGTAGGCGGTGGCCAGGGAGACCGAGACCCCTTGGTTCTGCAGGATCCGGTACAACTCCTGGGTACTCACGAAGTCATGCAGCTCATCCAGTGCGGCACTTACCGCCAGTCGTTGCTTCGTGACCCGTTGCTCTTTCCCGCCAGCCGCAACGAGAGGGGTCAGCGGCCTGCCTTCAGCGCTGGCGCCGTGTGGCATGAATGGACTCGCTTCGCTAAGGGATACTTGCGTGTTCAAGATTACCAGCCGGAGGCCCGTGGACACTTATCGGCCGGTTCCCTAGGCTGGCCGGATGAAGCTGACCAAATTCACGCACGCCTGTGTCCGCCTGGAAAAAGACGGACACGTCCTGGTCATCGATCCCGGAGGGTATTCCGAATCCGCCGAAGCGCTCGACGGCGCCCACGCCGTCCTCATCACCCACGAGCATCCTGACCACGTCGATGTGGCCGTGGTGACCTCGGCGCTTAAGGACAACCGCGAGCTGGAGCTGTTCGCACCGGGCGGTGTGGCCGAGAATCTCCGAAAGGAAGCACCCGATGCCGGGTCCCGCGTTCACACGGTTGATCCCGGAACGTCCTTCGACGCGGCCGGGTTCGGGATCAGGAGCTTCGGCGGGCAGCATGCACTGATTCATCCGCACGTTCCCATAGTGGCCAACATCGGCTACCTCGTGGATGAAAACGTGTACCACCCCGGTGACTCCTTCATCATCCCGGACGGCATCAGCGTCAAGACTCTCCTGGTCCCGGTTCATGCGCCGTGGAACAAGGTCAGCGAGGTGGTGGACTTCGTCATTGGAGTACGCGCGCCGCGGGCGTTTCCGGTCCATGACGCGCTGCTCAACGGCACGGGCCTGGAACTCGTGGAAGGCCACGTCAAGCGGCTGGGTGCCAAATACGGCACGGAGTTCACCCATCTCTCCGCCCGGGAATCGGTGGACGTCTAAGCGTTCCAGACCCCGGAATCGAAAAACTCCCGGATGGTTCGCTCATGCGGCCCAGGGTCCAGCCCCTGCGCGGCAAGCCACGCCGGGCTGTAGTAGTTACCCGCATAGCGATCGCCGCCGTCGCACATGAGCGAAACAATGCTGCCGCGCTGCCCCTGGGCGATCATCTCCGCCACCAACTGCCAGACTCCCCAGAGGTTCGTTCCCGTGGAAGGCCCCGCGTGGAGCCCTGCCAGTCCGTGGAGGTGGCGCATGGCCGCGACGGACGCGGCGTCGGGCACCTGGATCATGCGGTCGATCACCGCCGGCACGAAGCTGGGCTCCATCCGTGGCCGTCCGATGCCCTCGATCCGCGAGGGGCGGCCGGTGCTGAAGTCTGCGGCTCCGCTGCGCCAGCCCGGGTAGAACGCCGAGTTCTCGGGATCCACCACTGTCAGCCCCGTGTCATGCTGGTGGTAGCGGAGGTACCGGCCGATGGTTGCGCTGGTGCCGCCCGTTCCGGCGCCCACCACGATCCAGCGGGGGACAGGATGCTCTTCCAGCGCGAGCTGCCCGAAGATGGATTCGGCGATATTGTTGTTGCCCCGCCAGTCTGTGGCCCGTTCGGCGTAGGTGAACTGGTCCATGTAATGGCCGTTGCTGGTCGCTGCCACCTCCGCCGCGGCCGCATAGACCTCGGAGGCATGATCGACCAGCAGGCAGGCGCCGCCGAACTGCTCTATCAGTTCAATCTTTTCGGGGCTGGTGGTGCGCGTCATGACGGCTATGAACGGCAGCCCCAGCATCTGCGCGAAGTAGGCCTCGGAGACTGCGGTGCTGCCGCTGGACGCCTCCACAATGGTCGTCCCTTCCGTGATCCAGCCGTTTACCAGGCCGAACAGGAACAGGGACCGGGCCAGTCGGTGCTTCAGGCTTCCGGAGCGGTGCGTGGATTCGTCCTTGAGGTACAGCTGGACACCCCAGTGCTCCGGCAGCGGCACGGAATAAAGGTGCGTGTCCGCCGAGCGGTTGTTCTCAGCATTGATTTTACGGACGGCCTCATCCGCCCATGCCCGGGCGCCGCTGGGTACTTTGTTCACCGCATCAGCCTACCGGCGGCCGGATTGATCGGCGGCTAGAGTTGGTGCTGCCTGCCGGCAAAGTGCCGGTCCAAACGGAAGGAGACCTGGTGGAAACCCTCATGGACGCGCCTGCGCTGAACGCACGGCTTGCATCCGGCCAGCGCACTGTACTGCTGGATGTCCGCTGGAAGCTGGGCGATCCGGACGGCCGCCGGCACTACCTCGACGCCCACATACCGGGTGCGGTGTACGTTGACCTTCCCACCGAGCTGGCCGAACCTGCAGAGCCCGCCCGCGGCCGCCACCCGCTGCCTCCGCTGCCCAGCCTTCAGGCTGCCGCCCGCCGCTGGGGCATCCGCACAGGTGACGTGGTGGTTGCCTATGACGACGCCGGCAACACGTCCGCGGCCCGTGCGTGGTGGATGCTCCGCAACGCCGGTTTCCGAAGCGTCTGCCTGCTCGACGGCGGCCTGGCCGCCTGGCGTCGGGCCGGCTTGCCGCTGCGGGGCGGGCAGGAGGAACCAGCCCCGGGCGATGTAACGCTCACCGACGGCGCCATGCCCGTTATCGACCGGGCACAGGCGGCGGACTGGGCCAACCAGGGCGTTCTGCTCGATGCACGTGCCGGTGAACGGTACCGCGGCGAGGTGGAACCGGTGGATCCGCGTGCCGGCCACATTCCCGGCGCTGTCAGCGCCCCCACAACCGAAAACCTCGACGACGCCGGGCGCTTCCTTCCGGCACGCGACCTCCGGCAGCGGTTCGCGCGGCTGGGCGCGGATGGGGAAACCCCGACGGCGGTTTACTGCGGCTCCGGTGTCACCGCCGCCCACCAGATTGCGGCACTTGAAATCGCGGGGATCACCGCAGCACTGTTTCCCGGGTCCTTTTCGGAGTGGTCCAACGATCCTTCCCTGACCGTCGCGACCGGTGCCCCGGCTGGCACTGTTCCGGCTGGCACTGTTACGTCTGCTGAAGGTAGCGTCGCAGTATGACTCCTGGACGCCCCGTACCGCCCCCGCTTGCCCTGCACATTCCGCGCGCCGATGATGTTTCCCCCGACGCGGCGCCGGAGGAAGCGGCGGACCCCCGGCAGGGACGGCTGGCAGCCGCCCGCGGCGCCGTCTCCAGCACCGGCGGCCTGGTGCCGCTCACGGTCGCCAGGCGTGCACCGAAGGCTGACGACGTCGAAATTGACATTGAGTTCTGCGGCCTGTGCCACTCAGACGTGCATGCCACGCGCGGTGAGTGGGGCACGCAGAACTATCCGCTGGTGCCCGGGCATGAAATTGTGGGCAGGGTCAGCCGTGTGGGTTCGGACGTGGACGATTTTGCCCCTGGCGACCTCGTGGGCGTGGGCTGCATGGTCGACTCCTGCCGCGAATGTGACAGCTGCCTCGACGGACTCGAGCAGTACTGCGAGCGGGGCATGACCGGCACCTACGGGGCCAGGGATGCCCGCAACGGCGATGCCGTCACGCAGGGAGGCTATGCATCGTCCGTGGTGGTGGACCGCCGCTACGTCCTGCGGGTCCCTGAGAATCTCGACACTGCGGCGGTGGCGCCGCTGCTGTGCGCCGGCATCACCACGTTTTCGCCGCTTCGCCACTTCGGCGTCGAGGAGGGCGATGTGGTGGGCGTCGTAGGCCTCGGCGGCTTGGGCCACATGGCCGTCAAGCTGGCCAAAGCCATGGGTGCCGAAGTGAAGGTCTTCACCACGTCGGAGTCCAAGGTTTCAGCGGCCCTGGAGCTCGGTGCCGACGGCGTCATCCTTTCCAGCGATGCGGACGCCATGGCGGCTGCGAACCGCAGCATCGATCTCATCATCGACACCGTCGCGGCACCGCATGACCTGAACCCGTTCTTCCGCACGCTGCGCCGGGACGGGGCGCTGTTCCAGCTGGGGCTGCCCTCCGAGGCCATGCCGCCCGTGAACCCCGGCGCACTCATCAGGCGCCGCATTGCCTATGCGGGCTCACTGATCGGCGGCATCGCCGAAACGCAGGAGATGCTGGACTTCTGCGCAGAGCACGGAGTGGTGTCGGACGTCGAGATTGTCGGGGCCGACCAGCTCAATGACGCGTATGACCGGATGGTCGCGGGCGACGTCAAGTACCGTTTTGTCCTGGATACAACCACCCTGCAGGAACCGTCGGAAAGGGCTGACGCATGAGCACGCTGTTCACCAAGATTCTCAACGGGGAAATCCCGGGACGTTTTGTCTGGCGCGAGCCGGACGTCTCGGCGTTCCTGACCATGGGCCCGCTCGCCGACGGCCACACCCTCGTGGTGCCCACTGAGGAGGTGGACCGCTGGACGGACGCGTCGCCGGAGACCCTGGCCAAGGTCATGGAGGTGGCCCGCCGTATCGGCGCGGTCCAGGTGGAGACGTTCGGGGCAGCCCGGGCAGGCCTCATCGTGGCGGGCTACGAGATCAACCACATGCACGTGCATGTCTGGCCGTCCAACAGCATGGCGGAGTTTGATTTCAGCACAGCGGACCACAATCCGGACCCTGCCCGGCTCGACGCCAACGCCGAAAAGCTCCGCGCCGGGCTGCGGGATGCCGGTTACAGCGAGTTCGTGCCGGAGGCCTAGGACAACGACGCCCGAACAGCGGCCTAAGCTGCGAGGGCCTTGTTCAGCACGGCACGGATCCGCTTCTCCGAGACGGAGTAGGCCGTGCCAAGTTCGACGGCGAACAGGCTGACCCGCAGTTCCTCGATCATCCAGCGCACCTGCGTGAGCTCAGCCCCCGCACGGCGGCCAGGCAGCAGGGCTGACACGGCGTCGTCGTACTCATCCTCCAGACGCTGCACCGCTGCCATGCTGAGGGCATCGCGCTGCACGTTCCCGGGCAGTTTTTCGAGGCGTTTTTCGATGGCGGCGAGGTAGCGGGGAAGCTGGCTCAGCTGCGCGTAGCCGGTCCGGGCGACGAACCCGGGAAACACCAGCTGCTCCAGTTGGCTCCTGATGTCGTTGAGCGCGCTGATGAGCGCCAGGCTGGTGGTGCCCTTGAGCTGCTTTTCGATCCGCCGCGTGCTGGCGAGAACGCGCTCTACGACGGCGGTAACGCCGAAGACGGTGTCGATCAGCTCCGCGCGGACGTGCTCATACAGTGCATCGAAGGAGGCACGGTCCCAGGGCAAGTCCGCCGGGGTGAGCTTGTCGATCGCCGCGAGCGCGCAGTCGGCGATCAAGGCTGACACGGACCCGTGCGGGTTCTGGCTAAAGGTCAGTTTCTCCGTGTTGTTGAGATGTTCCAAGACATAGCGGTCCGGCGAGGGCACCCTGAGGGCCAGCAGGCGGATGACGCCGCCGCGCATGGCCTCCTGCTGCTCGGACGCGGACTGGAACACCCGCAGTGCCACGGACTTCCCTTCGTCCACGAGCCCGGGGTAGCCCGTCACAGTATGCCCCTTGACCGTCACGCTGACTTCGCGCTGCACAGTGCCGAAGGACCACTCGGTCAGGCCGGACTGTTCCGTGAAACCCTGCGCTGATTGCGCGCGGCCGTTACGGGCCGGCGGGGCTGAAGCCTGCGGGCCCTTCTTGGCGGTGCGCTGTCCCGCGGTGGCAGGTGTGGCTCCCAGTGATTCTGCGATGGCACGCCGTGTGGCTGGTGCAAGCCGCTCCTGCAGCGCTTCAAGGTCCTTGCCCTCGTCCAGTACTTTGCCGCGGCTGTCCACCACTTTGAAGCTCACGCGCAGATGCTGCGGAACTGCCTCCCAGTTCCAGGAACCCGGCGGGATGATGTGCCCCCGCAGCCGCCGCAGCACCAGTTCGAGGGATGACTCAAGATCGTCCTCGGCAGGATCGAAATCGGACTCCAAGGCAGCCACTGCCTGCCGCGCCACATCCGGAGCGGGAACAAAGTTTTTCCGGACCTGCTTCGGCAGGGACTTGATCAGCGCGGTGACCAGCTCCACCCGCTGGCCGGGAATCAGCCAGCGGAAGGGGGCGTCTTCAAGCTGGTTCAGGAACAGGACCGGCACCTCGGCGGTAACGCCGTCGGAGGGGTTGGGCGGCGATCCGGGCGCCACCGGGTGGAATTCGTAGCTCAGTGGCAGCTCGAAGCCTTTGTGCAACCAGGTCTTGGGATAGGCGGATTCGTCCAGGGTATCGGCGTCTTCACTGAGAAGCAGTGATTGGTCGAAGTCAAGGAGGGACGGGTCCTGCTGCCGGGCTTCCTTCCACCAGCGGTCGAAGTGCCGTTCCGAGACAACTTCCTTGCCCACGCGGGCGTCGTAGAACTCAAAGAGGGTTTCGTCGTCCACCAGCAGGTCACGGCGGCGCATCCTCGCTTCGAGTTCCTCGACCTCCTGGAGCAGGGCACGGTTCCGGTGGAAGAACTTGTGGTGGGTTTTCCAGTCGCCCTCGACCAGCGCGTGCCGGATGAAAAGCTCGCGGGCCAGAACGGGGTCAACCTTGCCGTAGTTGATCCGACGTTGGGCGATGATGGGCACGCCATACAGCGTGACCTTTTCGTACGCCATGACGGAGCCCATTTTCGTGGACCAGTGCGGCTCGCTGTAGCTGCGCTTGACCAGGTCCGGGGCCACCTGTTCGGCCCATGCCGGTTCAAACTTCGCCGCGACCCGGGCCCACAGTCGGCTGGTCTCCACCAGCTCCGCGGCCATGACGAAGGTGGGGGACTTCTTGAACAGGGCCGAGCCCGGGAAGATGGCGAAGCGGCTGCCGCGCGCCCCCGCGTATTCCCGCTTGCGCTCATCGAGGATGCCGATATGGCTCAGCAGCCCGGACAGCAGGCTGATGTGGACGCCCTCGTGATTGCCGACGGGGTCGGCCTGCCGCTTGTTGTCCAGGCTGATGCCGAGGGGCCGGGCGAGCTGGCGCAGCTGGGCGAACAGGTCCTGCCATTCGCGGACACGGAGGTAGTTGATGAACTCATTGCGGCACAGCCGGCGGAACTGGGTGGAAGAGAGCTCCTGCTGCTTTTCCTGGATGTAGTTCCACAGGTTCAGAAAGCCGGTGAAGTCGGAATTCTCATCTCGGAATCGGGCGTGCTTTTCCGCGGCCAGTTGCTGCTTGTCGGTCGGGCGCTCGCGCGGGTCCTGGATCGTCAGGGCCGCTGCCAGGATCATGACTTCGCGGACACAGCTGCGTTTTCCGGCTTCAACGATCATGCGGCCCAGCCGCGGGTCCACCGGCAGCTGCGCCAGTTTCTGCCCGACGGCGGTCAGGCCGCCGGTGTTGCGGTCGGAACCGTTGCCGGCGGTTGCGCCTGTCTTGGCCGTGCCCGCTGTTGGCGTACGCAGGGCGCCGAGCTCCCGGAGCAGGGTGACGCCGTCGTTGATGGCACGGGAATCCGGAGGCTCAACGAACGGAAAGCTTTCAATGTCCTTGGGCCCGCGTGCCACACCCATGGCCGTCATCTGCAGAATTACCGCGGCCAGGTTGGTACGCAGGATTTCAGGGTCCGTGTACAGCGGGCGGGATTCGAAGTCCTCCTCGGAATAGAGCCGGATGGCGATGCCGTCTGACACACGGCCGCAGCGGCCCGAGCGCTGGTTTGCCGAGGCCTGCGAAACCCGTTCGATCGGCAGGCGCTGGACCTTGGTGCGGTGGGAGTAGCGCGAGATGCGGGCGGTACCGGTATCGATGACGTACTTGATGCCTGGAACGGTCAGGGAGGTCTCGGCGACGTTCGTCGCGAGCACGATCCGCCGCTTGCTGCCGGGGTTGAAGACGCGGTGCTGCTCCTGCAGGCTCAGCCGCGCGAAGAGCGGAAGCACTTCCGTGGCGGCGAGGCGCCGGTTGGATTGGATCCTGGCGTTCAGTGCCTCCGCGGCGTCCCGGATTTCGCGCTCGCCGGAGAAGAAGATGAGGATGTCGCCGGGTGCTTCGAGTGCGAGTTCGTCGACGGCGTCACACACGGCATCCAGCGGGTCACGGTCCTCCTCGAGCTCGTCGTCGGAGGCGTTCTCGTCGTCAGCGCCCCCCGACGGCTGCGACAGCGGCCGGTAGCGGATCTCTACGGGATACGTGCGCCCCGACACTTCCACGATCGGTGCGGCTGCGTCCTCGGAGCCGAAATGCTTCGCGAAGCGTTCGGGATCGATGGTGGCGGAGGTGATGATCACCTTCAGGTCGGGCCTCTGCGGCAGGATCCGTTTGAGGTATCCGAGGATGAAGTCGATGTTCAGGCTGCGCTCGTGGGCTTCGTCGATGATGATGGCGTTGTACTTGCGGAGCAGCTTGTCCCGCTGGATTTCGGCCAGCAGGATGCCGTCGGTCATGAGCTTGACCTTCGTGGAGCGGCTGACCTCTCCGGTGAAACGGACCTGGAAGCCGACTTCCTGGCCGATCTCCACGCCCAGTTCGGAGGCGATGCGCTCTGCCACTGTCCGGGCGGCCAGCCGCCGTGGCTGTGTGTGGCCGATCAGTCCGTTCTCACCGAGTCCCAGTTCAAGGCACATCTTGGGGATCTGGGTGGTTTTCCCCGAGCCGGTCTCGCCGGCAATGATGGTCACCTGATTGGCGGCGATGGCGGCCATCAGGTCCTCGCGGCGCTCGGAGACCGGCAGCTCGGCGGGGTAGGAGATATGAAAAGTCATGGCTGGAACCAGTCTACTGCGGCCGGCGCGGGCTTTACGGACCGTTCGGCGGGGTCGCCGCCCCAGGCTTGGCTCACATGAAGATGGAGATAATGCCCCCTGCGGTCCACCCCTCGGATATCGCACTCGGCTGACACCGACACTCTGCAACAGCAAAGGACCCGGCATGAGCCGGGTCCTTTGCTGTTGGCGGCGGGTATTGGGAGCGTGTGCACCTAGAAGTTGCGCACGGTGTAGTTGCGGCTGGGCAGGTCGAGTGCGGACCAGTCCCGGATCGAGTATTCCGGCGGCGTGTGTCCGCGACCGTCCCGCACGACGGCGGTAAGGGAGGCAACCACTGAGATGAGGATCAGGACAACGAGGGCGATTCCGAAGATTTCCATAGCTCCATGGTTCTCCTGGCGGGGTGAGGAAAAAAGTGGCAGAAATGACTATAAAGAACAAATTTCTGCCATACTGGATTCATGCTCAAGTCAGTGGCAGTCATCGTGGTTCCCAACTTCTCCATCTTCGAGTTCAGCACCGCCTTTGAGGTGTTCGGCATCGACCGTTCGGACCGGGGCACCGGCGTCCCGAAATTCGATTTCCGGGTTTGTGCGCCCGAGCCGGGGGACATCCCCCTCAAATCCGGTCTGACCATGCACGTCAGCCTGGGTCTCGAGGCCGCAGCGGACGCGGACCTTGTGATCATGACACCCTACGGCCGGGATGAAGACGTCCCCGAGGAAGTGCTCGAGGCCCTTCGGGCGGCGCATGCGCGGGGCGCATGGGTCATGTCCATTTGCTCCGGCGCGTTTGCCCTGGCCCGGGCGGGGCTGCTGGACGGGCGGCGCTGCACCACTCACTGGCATTACTCCGGCGAGCTGGCAGCGAAGTTTCCCAATGTCCAAGTGGACGAAAATGTCCTCTACGTCCAGGACGGCCAGATCATTACCAGCGCCGGAACCGCGGCAGGCATAGACGCCTGCCTGCATCTGGTACGTGTGGAGCTCGGCGCAGCCGTGGCGGCAGCCATAGCCCGGGACATGGTGGTGCCACCACACCGCGACGGCGGACAGGCCCAGTTCATTGACCGTCCCATGCCGGAATGCGGATCGCAGCCGATGGAGGAACTCCTGCGGTGGATGGTGCAGAACCTGGACGAGGAGCACCCCGTCCACGAACTTGCCGCCAGGGTGCATATGTCACCCCGGACCTTCGCCCGCCGCTTCCGTGCCGAGACGGGCGCCACGCCGGCGGCATGGCTGAATTCCCAACGGGTATTGAGGGCCCAGGAATTGCTTGAATCTACTGAACTGAATATCGATGAAGTGGCCCGGCAGGCCGGGTTCGGCCACCCCGTGCTGCTGCGCCACCACTTCGCCAAAGTGCTGGACACCAGCCCGCAGTCCTACCGCAGGGCATTCCGTGGCCAGTTGACTACGGCCGGCTAGGGCTGCCGCCGCCATATCGGCGTGTATGGGCAGCGCCGCTGCCTCGTCTGGGTTCAAACTCCAGGCGCCCACTGGCCACAGCTGCCACTCCACGGCACCCCCGCTCCCGGCACCAGCGTGGTCTGACGCACGGAACGGCTTGTCATCGTTGACGGCCCGGTGTCGTCACAGACTCTCCAGCAGCCCTGCCGTGCGCTCAAGGGCGCCGGGAATGAGCGAGTAGTAGGCCCAGGTTCCGCGCTTTTCACGGTGCAGCAGTCCGGCGTCGACGAGGATCTTCAGATGGTGGGACACGGTGGGCTGGCCAAGGTCCAGCGGCTCGGTGAGGTCGCAGACGCAGGACTCTCCGCTCTCCGCGGCCTTGACGATGGACAGCAGCCGCAGCCGGTTGGGGTCGGCCAGGGCCTTGAACACCGCCGCCCTGTCTTGCGCTTCGGCAGCGCCCAGCGTGGGCGCTGCCGGCGGGCAGCAGGCGGGCTCCGTGGCTGGTTCAAACAGGGGCAGTGAGGTCATCTACCCATTATGCTCCGATATTGACGTCCATCAATGTATCGAGTCGGGGCGACCTGCCGGCGCTAAGGCTTGATTGTCTGGCTGCCGTGCGGGATGACGACGTCGTCCGCGGCGCGTGCAGCAGTCGGGAACAGCAGGAGCAGCAGGCCCAGGCCGATGGCGGCGCCGAGCAGCTGGGCGATGACGAAGGCAGGCACCGAGCCCGGTGCGATGCCAGCGAAGGTGTCGCTGAAGATGCGGCCGACGGTCACCGCGGGATTGGCGAAGGATGTTGAGGAGGTGAACCAGTAGGCGGCTCCGATGTAGGCGCCGACTGCGGGTGCTGCGAGGGTACCGCGGTTGGTCGCGGCCAGGGCGAAGACCAGCAAGATGAGCCCGGCGGTGGCGACGACCTCACCCAGCAGGTGCCCTGCGGTTGCCCGGTCCTTTATGGAAATGGACGTCCCGATTTCAAACATGGCGTTGGCAAGCACGCTGCCGCCAATGCCGCCCGCAACCTGGGCTGCAATGTAGGCGCCAACGTCCTGCAGAGCCAGTCCGGAGCCGCTGCGCCGGCCCAGGAACCAGTCCGCCAAAGAAACCACGGGGTTGAAATGCGCCCCGCTCACCGGCCCAAACGCCAGGATCAGCACGGTCAGGCCCAGGACGGTCGCGGTGCTGTTTTGGAGCAACTGCAGGCCCACATCACCGGGGGAGAGCTGCTGGGCGGCGATCCCGGAACCGACGACGATGGCAACGAGCAGGGCGGTGCCGAGCAGTTCAGCGACCGCGCGGCGCCACAGAGGCGGCTGGTTTGAAGTCATGGCACCAGCTTGACGCAAAGAATTAACTCAGTCAAAATTGAACCAATGGATATTGAGGCAGTTGACGCATTTCAAGCGCGGGTAGCCAAGCATGCGGCCCTTGCTGATCCCGCACGCCTGCGCATCGTTGACCTTCTGACGCTGGGGGACTTCTCTCCCACGGAACTGCAGGCGGAGCTGGGCATGTCCTCAAACCTGCTCTCACATCACCTCAGAACGCTGGAAGAGGCCGGACTGGCAACACGGCACCGCTCGGAAGCGGACAAGCGTCGGAGCTACCTCCGGCTGGCGGCCGGGGCCCTGGATGGACTGGTGCCCGGGGAGGTTCATGGCGCCCGTCGCATCCTGTTCGTCTGTACTCGCAACAGTGCCCGCTCCCAACTGGCCGCGGCCCTCTGGCGGCAAGCGAGCAGCGTCCCTTCAGCCTCTGCCGGAACGCATCCCGCGGACCGCATCGCCCCCGGGGCCGTCGACGCCGCCCGGCGCCGCGGCCTGGACCTTCCCGACGTCGCACCCCGATCCCTGGATGATGTCGCGGGGGAGGCGGACTTTGTCGTGACCGTTTGCGACAGTGCTCACGAGGAACTGCCTTGGATAGGCGGAATTCACTGGTCCGTCCCCGACCCCCTGCGCCTGGGCACCAGGGAAGCCTTCGATAAGGCCTTTGATGACATCGCCCACCGTATTGCCGACCTCGCGCCCCGCGTCAGCGCTGCCTGACCAGGGCCGAACAGCTTCACCGGAGAAACATTGACATTCATCAATTTACGGCCGGATACTCTCTATATCGATCATCATCAATGTTCGGTTTGGGAGCTTCGCCGAGGCCGACACGCGCAGACGGCACCATCAACCCGAACCGATTCCAGGAGAAACCCGTGAGCACCGAAACCGCCAAGAAGCCCTCCGTCCTGTTCGTCTGCGTCCACAACGCCGGCCGCTCCCAGATGGCGGCTGCGTTCCTCACCAC
The DNA here is from genome assembly GCF_044754165.1 of Arthrobacter sp. NPDC093139. Classification (NCBI taxonomy): domain Bacteria; kingdom Bacillati; phylum Actinomycetota; class Actinomycetes; order Micrococcales; family Micrococcaceae; genus Arthrobacter; species Arthrobacter sp. NPDC093139. The sequence continues at coordinate 99,932 of NZ_JBIVOO010000004.1, read as the reverse complement.
TCTCGGCAAGGGCCAGATCGAGGTCCGGTCCGCAGGATCCCAGCCGGCCGACAAAATCAACCCCTCCGCCGTCGAGGCCATGGCCGAACTCGGCATCGACATGTCCGCCGAGGTCCCCAAGGTCCTCACCACCGAGGCCGTCAAGGAATCCGACGTGGTGATCACCATGGGCTGCGGCGACGAATGCCCGTACTTCCCCGGCAAGCGCTACGAGGACTGGGTCTTGGAGGATCCGGCGGGCAAGGGCGTCGAATCCGTCCGCCCCATCCGGGATGAGATCAAGACCCGCATTGAGGGTCTGATTGACTCCCTGATCCCGGCCGCCAAGTAGACCCAAGACCCCTGAGGAGCACGGCATGAGCAACGAACAGCTGATCATCATCGGCTCGGGCCCGGCCGGCTATACGGCTGCCATCTACGCTGCCCGGGCGGGCCTGGAACCGCTCGTGCTGGCCGGCTCGGTCACCGCCGGCGGCGCGCTGATGAACACCACCGAGGTGGAGAACTTCCCCGGCTTCCCGGCCGGGATCCAGGGCCCGGAACTGATGGACGGACTGCAGCAGCAGGCCGAGCGCTTCGGTGCCCGGGTGGTGTTCGACGACGCCACGGACGTCCGGCTCAAGGGGCACCTCAAGCGCGTGGTCACCGGCGGCGGCGAGACGCACGAGGCGCCGGCCGTCATCCTGGCCACCGGCTCCGCGTACAAGGAACTGGGTTTGGCGGAGGAGAAGAAGCTCAGCGGCCACGGCGTCTCCTGGTGCGCCACCTGCGACGGGTTCTTCTTCCGCGAACAGGACATCATCGTCGTCGGCGGCGGTGACTCCGCCATGGAGGAAGCCACCTTCCTCACCCGCTTCGGAAAGTCCGTGACGGTCGTCGTGCGCAAGGGCGAACTGCGCGCCTCCCGCATCATGGCGCAGCGTGCCAAGGACAACCCCAAGATCAGCTTCGCCTGGAACTCGGCCGTCACCGCCATCCACGGCGACGGCAAGGTCAGCGGCGTCACGCTGACGGACACCCGCACCGGCGAAACCCGGCAGCAGTCCGCCACCGGGATCTTCGTGGCGATCGGCCACGTGCCGCGCACCGAGCTGGTGGCCGGGCAGGTGGAACTGGACGCCGAGGGCTACATCAAGGTGGACTCGCCCACCACGGTCACCAACCTGTCCGGTGTGTTCGCGTGCGGGGACGCCGTGGACCACCGCTACCGCCAGGCCATCACGGCCGCGGGAACCGGCTGCGCCGCGGCGCTGGATGCCGAGCGCTACCTCGCCGCGCTGGAGGATGCGGACAGCATCGCCACCGCGCTGCTGGAAGAACCCACCCACGCCTGAAACCCGGAACAGGGGAGGGGGTGAGCTCAATGACCAACGGATGCTGCGGCGACTCCGGTTGCTGCGACGACGAGGACTGCTGCTGACCGCACTCTCCAAGCACCTGCCGGCCCTACCCGGCCGGCGGGTGCCGACCACACCCGCACTGCCCCTACGGATGAAAGAGGAGACCATGGATTCAGCGAAGAACCTCCCGGTCGCCGTGATCGGCGCCGGCCCTGTCGGCCTGGCAGCCGCGGCGCACCTGCTGGAACGGGGCATCGAACCGCTGATCTTTGAAGCCGGCACCTCGCCGGGGGCGGCCATTGAGCAGTGGCGCCACATCCGTCTTTTTTCGCCGTGGCAGTTCAACATCGACGCCGCTGCCGTCCGTCTCCTGGAAGCCACCGGCTGGGAATCACCCCGGCCCACGGCCCTGCCCTACGGCGGCGAGCTGATCGACAACTACCTGGCGCCGCTGGCTGCGCTTCCCCAGATTTCCACACGCCTGCAGACCGGGGCCCGCGTCATCGCCGTCACCCGGCAGGGACTGGACAAGACACACGTCCGTCACCGTGACACCGCCCCGTTCGTGGTCCGGGTGGACCACCCGGACGGCGAAACCCGAGATCGCACCGTGGCTGCAGTCATCGACGCCTCCGGGACCTGGGCCACGCGCAACCCGCTGGGCACCTCCGGCCTTCCCGCCATCGGTGAGGACGCAGCGCAGGGCCGGATCTCCGCGCCGCTTCCCGACGTCACCGGCCGGGAACGCGCGGCCTTCGCCGGGCGCCGCGTCCTTGTTGTTGGGGCCGGGCACTCCGCCGCCAACACACTCATCAGCCTCGCTGACCTCGCCAGGGAAGAGACGGACACCCGGATCCTGTGGGCCATCCGGGGCGAGTCGGCCGCGAAAGTGTACGGCGGAGGCGACCTCGACGGGCTGCCCGCACGCGGCCAGCTCGGCGGCCGGGTGCGCCGGCTCGTGGAGGCCGGAAAGATCGAACTGCACACCGGCTTTGGGATCAGCTCAATGAAGACCCTCGAGTCGGGCGTAAGTGTCGAAGCTGTCGACGGCCGCACGCTGGAGGCCGACGTCATCGTCCCGTGCACCGGTTTCCGCCCGGACCTGGACATCCTGCGCGAACTTCGGCTCAACCTGGACCCAGCCGTAGAAGCGCCGCTGGAACTTGGCCCGCTGATCGACCCCGAATTCCACTCCTGCGGCACCGTCCCGCCTCACGGCGCCAAACTTCTCGCCCACCCGGACAAGGACTTCTACATCGTCGGCATGAAGTCCTACGGCCGCGCACCCACTTTCCTTCTGGCTACCGGTTACGAGCAGGTCCGCTCCGTCGCCGCCGCCCTCGCCGGCGACCAGGAATCAGCCGACACCGTCCACCTTGAGCTCCCCGAGACCGGGGTCTGCTCCACCGACGCGGGCACAAGCTGCGACGTACCCGCCACGGCATTGGCAGTCAACGACTCCGCCTCTTCAGAGTCCGGTTGCTGCGCCGCACCCGAACCGGTGCTGGTGGGGTTCCCGACGGGTCTGGCCCACGGCCGCTCCGGCAGTAACGACTAACCCGCTCAACGAATCTGGTGATTACGATGGGCTGCGGGGCCCCGCCCGATCTAACGGGGCAAGCGTTACGAAGACTGGGACCTGCCCGACCCCGCCGACCAGCCCCTCGAAACGGTCCGGGTCATCCGGGACCAGATCCACGAACGGATCAAAACCCTCGTCGCCTCACTCACCGCATCCCTTCCAAAGGAAACAACGCACTCATGATCCACGAAAAGACTCCGTCCGTGCTGTTCGTCTGCAGCAAGAACGGCGGCAAATCCCAGCTCGCCGCAGGACTCATGCACGACCTCGCGGGTGACGCCATTGCTGTCTACTCCGCCGGCACCAAACCCGGCACGTCCCTGAACCCCCAGGCCGTGGAGTCCCTGACCGAGCTCGGCATCGACATCACCGGCGAACACCCCAAACCGGTCACCGACGAGGTCCTGGAAACGGTCGATGCCGTCATCGTCCTGGGCACCGAGGCCAAGCTTGAACCGATCGAGGGAAAGCGCTTCGAGGTATGGGAAACGGACGAGCCTTCCGAACGCGGCATCGAGGGCATGGACCGCATGCGCCTGGTCCGGGATGACATCAATGCCCGGGTCCAGACGCTCTACACGGAGCTCGCCGGGAACTAGCTTTGGTGGGGCGCTTGCTCTGCCGCGGCTCTGGCCGTGTCCACGAGGACCCGCCACGGTCCGGTCACCGCCCGTTCCGGCAGCGTGGCCCGGTGCTGACCGGCCCGGATGGAATACATGAACCTGTCCGGCTGCCCCTCCCCGGCATTCCGGGAGTCCGGGACGGCGTCCCATGGGCAGGCTTCGACGATGGGCTGCCAGTGGTTCTTGTCGCTGGATGTCGTGGCCTGAACTGTCCAGGTGCGCGTCAGTGCAGCAATCCCTCCGCTGCGCTCAACTGTGATTTTCATGGCAGGGTCCTGGTGCTACGAGGCTGCCGGACGCGCGGAGCGGCCGCGCCCCGGCGTGGGGTTAGTGCTTTACCTTCACAGTTTCCCATGCCTGGCGCACGGCGTCATGCTCCGCAGACTCCTCGCCAAACAGTTCCCTTGCAGACGCCACTGTTGCCCTGGCAAAGACGCTGAACGTGGCTGTTGGTGGCAGCGAGCCGCCCGTCAGAGTCTCGTACCAGATCTGTCCCGGGGCCTCCCACGCGTTGCCGCCTATCGACTGGGCCAAAAGGCAGAAGGCACGATTGGGAATACCAGAATTAATGTGGACGCCGCCATTGTCCGCGCTGGTGCGGACGTACGAGTCCATCGAGTCCGGCTGCGGGTCCTTGCCGAGGACGTCGTCGTCGTATGCCGTTCCGGGGGCCTTCATGGAGCGCAGCGCCGAGCCTTCAACCTGGGGAGTGAAGAGGCCCTCACCGATCAGCCAGCTGGCGTCGGCGGTGGACTGTTTCCGGAAGTACTGTTCCACCAGGGCGCCGAAGACATCCGAGAGGGACTCGTTGATGGCGCCGGCTTGGTTCCGGTAGGCGAGCCCGGCCGAGAACTGCGTCACTCCGTGGGCCAGTTCGTGCCCGATCACGCTCAGGGAGCGGGTGAATCGTTCAAAGATTTCACCGTCACCGTCGCCGAACACCATCTGCTGGCCGTCCCAGAAGGCGTTGTCGTAGAGTCTGCCGAAATGGACGGTGGCATTGAGCGGCATGCCCTGGCCGTCAATGGAGTTTCGGCCGAAAACGTCGGCGTAAAGGCTGTGGGTGTGGCCCAGGCCGTCATAGGCTTCGTCGGCGGCGGGATCGCCGACGGGGGCTTCGCCTTCCTTCCGGACGAGTTGGCCGGGGAGCGACTCAGACGACTTGGCATCATAGACAGACCTGTTCGGGGGAGCCGGCCGCACTTGCCTCAACGCGGGCGGCGTTACGGGCGCAGGGGCAGTCCTGGCCGCCTGCACGGCCTTCACGTGCAGTAGGGCCTCTTTAGCGGCCCTGCGAACGGCCGTAAACCGCGGAGAATCCTGCGTGGCAAGACGCTTCAACATGTACGGCGGAATAATTGAACAGATCATGCCAAGGAGCCTACGAGTGGCCCCCGACAATCTCTGGAGGCGCACTGGACGTGCCGTTCCGGAATGCAGAAAACCCCGCCCCTTCAAGGAAGTGGCGGGGTTTTGTCTGTGCCCTCGATAGGATTCGAACCTACGGCCTTCTGCTCCGGAGGCAGACGCTCTATCCCCTGAGCTACGAGGGCAGTCAGGGATCCTGCCGTTTCCGGCGGGACGTCCTAGAGCTTAGCAGGAAGGTGGGGCCGAATGGAAAACCGGCACCGTGCTTTCCGGCAGAGCGCTGCACACTTCTAGTATCCGGCAAACGAATCAACGTGGATACGACGGGCGCCGGCCTGCCGTGCGGCACGCCGCAGCGACCCCACGCTGGCCGGTGAACCGGAAATAAAGACCCTGCGCTGAGCGATGTCGGGGACGAGCAGCTTCAGGGAAGGACCGTCCAGCCGGGCACCGGGATCCAGCCTCGCGCCGGCGTCTTCGATGAAGTCAGGGGGAGCGGAGCCGTCGGCCAGCCGGGCAAGAACAGTGGCGCCGGATTCCTGCAGCTCAGGCGCATATGCGAGTTCGGACGCATTTTTGGCGAGATAAAGCAGCACTGTGTCCTGCCGGCTGGCCAACCCGCTGGAAAGATGCGCCAGATACGGCGTGATGCCGATACCCGCAGCGATGAGCAGGACCGGACCGCTCGAACCCTTGGGCAGGACGAAGTCCCCGGCCACCGTGGTGGCCGTGAGCTCCTCCCCGGGCTTGAGCGCCAGGAGCTTGCGTTTGGCGGCCGAGACGGGGTCCGCAGTGCCGACGCCGATTTTCACGTGGGCCGCGTCCGGGGAATTCGTCAGGCTGAACACCCGGCGCCGGCCCTTGCCGTCAGGCTTCTCCAGGGGGAGGTCCAGTTCCATATACTGGCCCGGCTCGTGGCGGACAGGGCGGCGCGGCGTGAAGACAAACTCGGTCGTCGTCGGCGTGAGCCTGCGGGAGTGGCTGAACAGCAACCGGACGCTTCCCCGCTGCCCTGCCAGGAAGGCCAGCAGGTTCCCCGCAAGCAGGGCCAGTTCGGGCGAGTTCGCCACGAAACCGAAGTTGAAGGGCATCGCAAAAAGCAGTCCGACGACGGCGGCCAGCACCCCTTGCTGCCAGCGTCGCGGAGGCAGTGTCAGCGGCTCGGTGAGCATGAATCCGGCGAAGAAAAGCACAGGGCCTTGGGCCAGCGGCTGCCACACCGCCCCGCCCGGGTCCACACCGGATTGCAGCAGATCGCCGGCCGCGATGGACGTGGCCACAACAATGAAGACTGCGGCCAGCAGCATTTTCCGGGTCCGGTAGAGCACCAGCAGGACTCCGGGAACGACCAGCCACAGCATGGCAGGTGTGCCTGCCCACCAGGTCGCGATGTTCAGCCCGGTCAGACCGGTAATGAAGGCGCCGGCGGCCGCCGGGTTGAACACGTGGCGTCCGCGCCAGGCCAGAGCGTACTTGGACGCCGAGGCGAGGATGCAGGCAAGGGCGACGCCGGCAAGGTCGACCGGAGCGAACCCCGGCCCCAGTTGGCTGGGCCAAAACAGGAAGTAGAGTAAAAGCCCCGTGATCACTGACGATTCCGCATGCGGGCGGACGCGAAACACGGCCGCCAGGGCGCGGTTGGAGGCGTAGGTCAATCCGAGGCACAGCGCCAGGTGGGCGATCATGTTGGGAATGCCGAACGTCAGCCAGCCCAAGCCGTCCAGCAGCAGGCTATATGCCGCCAGTGCGGCAAGGACAAGGGAGACCAGCCGGTACATCGTGAAGCGGCCGAGGAAGGCGTCCAGCGCCGTGGCGGGCGAGGTCCGCAACCCGGTGGTGGTGGCACTCATGTGAACAGCATCCCTTCGAAGTCCGCGGAGTATTCCGCACTGCCGTTGGAAAAAACCTTAAGCCAGGAGAACCGGTAGTGGGGCTCCAGTGCCGCGGCGGGGAGCATGAACAGTGCCGTGGCCAAGGCATCTGCCTCCATGGCGGTTTCGGCTCTGGTCCACGTGGCCACCACGGTCCGGACCGGCTTGCCGGTGGTGCCATCCAGGACGTGGTGGAGTCCGTCGCCCCAGGCCCTTCGGTTGGAGGCCGAGGCACACAATGCCCCTCGGCCGAGGGGCACGGTGCCGATCGCCTTGCTGGAATCATAGGGATGCTCCAGCGCCACCGTCACGGGCGTCTCTCCTCCGTTCAAAAGGTCGCCGCTGGCATCGACAAAGAATTCGGTGAGTCCCCCGTCCCGCAGCACTCCGGCGAGGAGGTCCGCGAGCTGTCCCTTGCCGGCCGCCCCGATGTCCAGCACCAGGGGAGCGCTGTTGCTCAACGATGTCCCACGCCACTCAAGGACGTCGTCCCAGACCGGCGGCGGTGCCGCTGCTCCGCGTGGCTGCAGGGAATAGCCGGCATCGTAGCCCAGCTGTTCCAGGCTTTCGCCGATCAGCGGCGTCATGGCCCCGCCGCTGAGCGAGTACAGGTTCCGGTAAAGGTCTGCGAGGCCGGCGGATTCGGGGGGCAGTTCAAGGCGTCCCGGCCGTGCGGATACCTGGCTGATCAGGGAGTCGCCGCGGAACCTGGACCAGGTTGAGTCGTAGCGCTCTACCTCGGCAAGTATTCGGTTGCTCAGCCCGGCATCCAACGGCACGGGAGTGGAGATCTCCCAGCTTGTTCCGATGCCGTCAAAACGGAAATTGTGCCAGCCGGCGTGCGGCATGGGCTCTCCTTTGCTGCTGTCCGTCGTGGAGTCCATGCCGCCCGCGCACACCTAGACGGCCTGGGCCTTGATCGCCTCGACGGCCTGGTTGAAGCCGCCGCTGGTCAGGGACGAGCCGGCCACCTTGGAGACCTTGATTTCGTCGAGGCTCTTGCCCACTACCTGTGCTGCGATTCCCCCGGCGAACTGCCCCTGGAATTTCCGCGTGTTCGGGTTGGACGGATGCTCGGTGATCTCGACAGCAGAAACCGTTCCGTTGGCCAGCGTCAGCTGCACGCCCACAGTCTCGGTTCCGTTGGGCGACTTGTAGTTGCCGTCCGCACTGTACGTGCCGTCCTTGTAGCCGGTGCCGGATGTCGCGAGCGCTGATGAACCGGATGCTGCGGTCCCCGACGTGGAGGACGGTGTTTCCTGGGCGGCTGGCTGCTGTGCCGACGGCGCGCAGCCGGCCACCGTGCCGGCAAGGGACAGGCCGGCGATCCCGGCGAATACAGTTTTGCGGATTGAAGGCTGCACGGTGTCTCGTTTCGTTAGTACGGGTACGGGCACTTACCTGATGGACGACGTGGACGACGCCGAAATCAGGCTAAAGGTTCAAACTGTGAATGTCCCTACTATTTCCTGTGTCGGTGAGGCGGCCATCGCGGGGGCCCGGGTCCCCCCGGATTCCGCCGCAGGGCGGGCCCCCCGGTAGTCTAGGAAGGTGACTCCCGAAGAACTCTCCCTCGCCATATCCGCCTGCCTGCAAGATGCCGTTGCCGCCGGTGAGATCGCCCTTTCCGAGGCGGACGTCCCGGACGCCGTCCTGGTGGAGCGTCCCAAGAACCGGGAGCACGGAGACTGGGCCACGAACATCGCCCTTCAGCTGGCAAAGAAGGCCGGAACCAACCCGCGTGCCTTCGCAACAGTCCTCAGCGCCCGACTGCAGGAGATCGATGGCGTGTCCGCCGTCGAGACCGCCGGGCCTGGCTTCCTGAACATCACCGTGGACGCGGCCGCCGCCGGTGCCCTTGCCAAGGCAATCGTGGAAGCGGGGCCGGAGTACGGCACCAACTCCGCGCTCGCCGGCCACACGGTCAACATGGAATTCGTTTCCGCCAACCCCACCGGTCCGCTGCACATTGGCCATACGCGCTGGGCTGCCCTCGGTGACTCGATCGCCAGGGTGCTGCGCGCGTCAGGTGCCGAAGTTACCGCGGAGTATTACATCAATGACGCCGGCTCGCAGATGAACGTGTTCGCCAACTCTGTGCTGGCACGCCTTCACGGCCGTGACGTGCCCGAAGGCGGCTACCCGGGCGAGTACATCCGGGACCTTGGCCATGAAGTGCTGACCCAGCACCCGGACATCCGCGAGCTCACCGATGTGGCGGCCCTTCCCGTGATCCGGGCAGCGGCCTATCAGGCGCAGCTGAAGGACATCAAGGACACGCTGGCCGACTTCGGCGTTTCCTTCGACGTGTTCTTCTCCGAGCAGGAGCTTCACGACGCCGGCGCCATCGAAAGCGCCGTAGCCCGCCTGCGCGAGCAGGGCCACGTGTTTGACGACGGCGGTGCCGTCTGGCTGCGCACCACGGACTTTGGCGACGACAAGGACCGCGTCATGATCCGCTCAAACGGCGAACCCACGTACTTCGCCGCCGACGCCGCCTACTACCTGTCCAAGAAGGACCGCGGCTACACCGAAAAGATCTATCTGCTGGGCGCCGACCACCACGGCTACATCAACCGGCTCAAGGCCATAGCTGCTGCTGCCGGCGATGACCCGGAGGTCAACATCGAGGTGCTGATCGGCCAGCTCGTCTCGGTCAACGGTGCCAAGCTGTCCAAGCGTGCCGGCAACATCATCGAGCTCAAGGACCTGATCTCATGGCTTGGCAAGGACGCCGTGCGCTACTCGCTGGCACGGTTCCCGGCGGACTCGCCGCTCACGCTGGATCCGGAGCTGCTCAAGAAGCACAGCAACGAAAACCCGGTGTTCTACGTGCAATACGCACACGCCCGGTCCCGCGGTGCGGCCCGCAATGCGGTTGCGGCGGGGGTGGACCGCAGCGCCTTCGACGCCTCCCTGCTGCATCATGCGACCGAGAACGAGCTGCTCTCTTACCTGGGCAGCTACCCCTCCATCGTGGCCAAGGCCGCGGAACTGCGGGAACCCCACCGGGTGGCCCGCCACCTTGAGCTCATCGCCGGCGCCTACCACCGCTGGTACGACGCCTGCCGCATCGCCCCCCTGGGCGAGGAAGCCGTCACTGACCTCAACCGCACCCGCCTGTGGCTCAACGACGCCACCAGCCAGGTGCTTGCCAACGGACTGGACCTGCTCGGCGTGTCCGCGCCGGAACGGATGTGAGTGGAATGACTGCAAACGCCTCTTCCCCCCTCGCCCCTGACTGGCTGGCGCTGCCTGCGGACCTGAACGCGCTCCACGAGCCCATGTGGGCTGCCGGAGTCGGGCGGACTTCCGACGGCGAACTGGCGGTTGACGGGATTCCGGTCAGCTCGCTCAAGGAACAGTTCGGGACGCCGCTGTTTGTCATGAGCGAGTCGGACTTCCGAGCCCGCGCCCGCTCCTTCAAGGATGCCTTTGACGAGGCCTTCGCCGACATCTGCGGGGGAGTGGATGTCTATTACGCAGGCAAGTCCTTCCTCTGCTCCGCTGTGGCCCGGTGGGTGGCTGAGGAGGGCCTGCGCCTGGACACCTGTTCCGGCGGTGAACTTGCCGTGGCCGCGCGTGCCGGCATTGACGGTGCCATCCTCAGCCTGCACGGCAACAACAAGTCCGACGCCGAGATCAACCGTGCACTGGACATGAAGCTCGGCCGCATCGTGGTGGACAGCCTGGACGAGCTGGAGCGGGTGGCCAAAATAGCGTCCGAACGGGGCGAAACGGCCAAGGTCATGCTGCGCCTGACCCCGGGCGTGCACGCCCACACCCACGAATTCATCGCCACGGCCCACGAAGACCAGAAGTTCGGCCTGTCCATGGCCGGAGACTCCACTGAGCAGGCCGGCCTTTCTGCGGCCGAGGAAGCCGTTGCCGCGGCAACAAGCTACTCTGGCATCGAACTGCTCGGCCTGCACTGCCACATCGGTTCGCAGATCTTCGAACCCGACGGCTTTGCCCTGGCCGCAGTGAAGCTCCTGGGTTTCCTGGCGGAGATGCAGGAAAAGTACTCGATCCACCTTCCCGAGCTTGATCTTGGCGGCGGCTACGGCATCGCGTACACGGCGGTGGACACCCCGCGCCCGCCTGCCGACATCGCGCAGGCGATGGCCGCCGTCGTCCGCTCCGAATGCGCTGGACTGGGCATTTCAGCACCGCGGATCTCGATCGAACCGGGACGTGCCATCGTGGGCCCCAGCACCTTCACCCTGTACGAAGTGGGCACCCGGAAGACCGTCCGCGTGGACGCCCCCGCCACCGGTGGCGCCGAAGCCGCCGGAAAAAACGTTACGCACGCCCGCCGTTATGTGTCGGTGGACGGAGGCATGAGCGACAATGCCCGCCCGGTGCTCTACGACGCGGATTATTCCGCGATCCTCGCCTCGAGAACCTCCGCAGCGGCTCCGCAGCTGTCCCGAGTAGTGGGCAAACATTGCGAGAGCGGCGACATAGTTGTTAGAGATGTATATCTGCCCGAGGACGTGGCAGCCGGTGATCTGCTCGCTGTACCGGGGACCGGCGCCTACTGCTGGGCCCTGTCAAGCAACTACAACTATCTGGCCCGGCCGGGCGTTGTCGCTGTGCGCGACGGGTCTCCCCGGCTGATTGTCCGCGGGGAAACTGAAGAAGATCTGCTGAACCGCGACATGGGAGCCTGAATGACTGAATTGCGAACCCTGAAAGTGGCCCTGCTGGGCTGTGGCAACGTCGGGGCTCAGGTGGCGCGGATTCTCATGGACGACGCCGACACCCTGGCCCCCCGCACGGGTGCCCACCTGCAGCTCACGGGCATCGCCGTGCGCAACGTCGACGCCGAGCGTGAGGTGGACCTTCCGCGCGAACTGTTCACCACGGATGCCGAAACCCTGGTCAAGGACGCCGACCTCGTCATCGAGCTGATGGGCGGCCTCGAGCCGGCCCGTTCCCTGATCGTTGCGGCCCTCCAGAACGGCGCCAGCGTCGTCACGGGAAACAAGGCCCTGCTTGCCGCCGACGGCCCCGCCCTGTACGAAGAGGCGGACAAGGCCGGCGTCGAGCTGTCCTACGAGGCGGCAGTGGCAGGCGCCATCCCGATCCTGCGCCCCATCCGCGACAGCCTGTCCGGAGACCGCATCACCCGCGTCCTGGGCATCGTGAACGGCACCACCAACTTCATCCTTGACCAGATGGACAGCACGGGCGCCCAGTTCGCCGACGCTCTTGCCGAGGCCCAGCGGCTGGGCTATGCCGAGGCCGACCCCGCCGCCGACATCGAAGGCCTGGACGCGGCAGCAAAGGCTGCCATCCTCGCATCGCTCTCCTTCCACACGCGGTTCGACCTCGCGAACGTCCACTGCGAGGGCATCACCGGTGTCACCGCTGCCGATATCGCCGCGGCCAAAGAAGCGGGGTTCGTCATCAAGCTGCTGGCTATCGCCGAGCAGCTGACAGATTCCGACGGCGGCGACGGCGTCTCGGTGCGCGTGCACCCCACCCTGCTTCCCCGGGAACATCCCCTGGCTGCCGTCCGCGGAGCCTTCAACGCGGTCTTCGTTGAGGCGGAGAACGCCGGTGAGCTGATGTTCTACGGCCAGGGCGCCGGCGGAACGCCGACCGCCTCTGCCGTGCTGGGCGACCTCGTCTCGGCAGCCCGCAGGATCGTCCTGGGCGGCCCGGGCCGCATCGAATCCACCACCGGCCACGTTCCGGCTCTGCCCATCGACGCCGTCAACACCAGCTACTACATCGGGTTGGACGTTGCCGACCAGCCCGGCGTCCTGGCGAAGATCGCCCAGCTGTTCGCCGAGCACGGCGTTTCGATCGAGACCATGCGCCAGACCATCCACCGTGACGCCGAGTCCAACGTGGAATCGGCGGAACTGCGGATCGTCACGCACCGGGCAAGCGAAGCTGCACTGGCAGCAACCGTCGAGGCAGTGAAGGGCCTTGACGTTATCAATTCCGTTACATCCGTACTTCGGGTAGAAGGAGTCTAAGTGGCTCACCAATGGCGCGGGGTCATCCGCGAATACGCTGACCGTTTGCCAGTCACGGAGAAAACCAGGGTCATTACCCTCGGTGAGGGCGGCACGCCGCTCGTCCACGCGCAGAAGCTCTCGGAGCTGACCGGGTCAGAGGTGTACCTCAAGGTCGAAGGCATGAACCCCACCGGTTCCTTCAAGGACCGCGGGATGACCATGGCCATGACCGCCGCCGTGGAGTCCGGAGCGAAGGCCGTGGTGTGCGCCTCCACCGGCAACACCTCCGCTTCGGCTGCCGCGTACGCCACGGCCGCCGGCCTGAAGTGCGCGGTGCTGGTGCCGGAAGGCAAGATCTCCATGGGCAAGCTCAGCCAGGCGATCGCCCACGGCGCCACCCTGCTGCAGGTCGACGGCAACTTCGACAACTGCCTGGACATCGCCCGCAAGCTTGGCGAGTCCTACCCGGTCTTCCTGGTGAATTCCGTCAACCCTGCCCGTATCCAGGGACAGAAGACCGGAGCCTTCGAAATCGTGGACGCCCTCGGCGATGCCCCGGACATCCACGTGCTGCCCGTCGGCAACGCGGGGAACATCACCGCGTACTGGAAGGGCTACAAGGAGTACTCGGCGCCGTTCGAATCCGCGACAGCCGGCACCCTTCCCGCTGTTTCCACCCGCACTCCCCGGATGTGGGGCTTCCAGGCCGCGGGTGCCGCCCCGTTTGTAGCCGGTCACCCCATCACTGAGCCGGACACCATCGCCACGGCGATCCGCATCGGCAACCCTGCCTCCTGGGACGGTGCGATTGCCGCCCGTGACGAGTCGGGCGGCTTCATTGACGCCGTGACGGACGACGAAATCCTCGCAGCCCACCGCTGGCTCTCCTCCAAGGAGGGTGTCTTCGTGGAGCCCGGCTCGGCCGCAGGCGTCGCGGGGCTCCTCAAGAAGCATGAGGCCGGCGAGGTTCCTTCGGGCAAGACGATCGTCATCACCGTCACCGGCCACGGTCTGAAGGACCCCCAGTGGGCCCTGCGGACGGACGACGGCAGCGATGTCCAGCCCGTCAAGGTGTCCAACGACGTTGTCACGGTCGCCGCCGAACTGGGACTGGAAGACAAGTAACCTTGGAAACCATGCTGCCCCAAACCCACCAGCTGCCCGCGATTCAAAGCGGGCAGCAGGTTACCGTCCGGGTGCCTGCCACCAGCGCGAACCTCGGGCCCGGCTATGACAGCCTCGGCCTCGCCCTGACGCTGCACGACACCCTGACGGTCGAGAGCCTCGAGAGCGGGGAGCTGGTTTTCGAGCTCAGCGGTGAGGGAGCCGCGTCCCTGCCCCGCGATGCCAGCCACCTCGTGGTCAGGGCCATGAATGCGGCGTTCTCGCGCCTGGGCTACCGCCACAACGGCCTGAAGATCACGGCAGAGAACGTCAACCCGCACGGCCGCGGCCTGGGTTCGTCTGCAGCCGCGGTGGTGGCCGCCGTTACGGCAGCAAACGCCCTGCTCCCCTCGGGGGAGCAGCAGGACCGGAACTGGATCCTCCAGCTGACCAGTGAAATGGAGGGGCACCCGGACAACGTCGCCCCGGCGATTTTCGGTGGGCTGGCGCTGTCGTGGCAGGACAGTGACCAGTACAGCAGCACCTGCGCCGCAGTGAACGAAGCCGTTATCCCCATCGTGGCCGTGCCCGATTATGAGCTGTCCACGGAAGCCGCGCGTGCCCTGCTGCCGGCCTCCGTGGGCCACCACGCAGCAGCCATGAACTCCGGCCGCGCCGCACTCCTCATCCACGCCCTGACAAACAAGCCGGAACTTCTGCTCGCCGGTACCGAAGACTTCCTGCACCAGAGCTACCGCGCGGAGGCGATGCGGCCCAGCGCCGCCCTCATCAAGGCGCTGCGCCAAACCGGGCACGCCGCCGTCGTTTCCGGCGCCGGGCCCACCGTCCTGGTGCTTGCCAACGGCGAGGCGGAAGCCGCGGATGTGCTGCAGTTCATCAATACGTTCACGGCGGAGAACACGCCTGATATCAACTGGCGAGTGATGAAGCTGGCAGTGGACGTTGAAGGTGCTAAAGTGGGAGTGCACCGGCGGTAAACCCGCATTCAGTCATCGCAGTTATGCAGTCAGACAGCGACTCTGCAGTCAAGGGGCCCTGCAGCCAAAGACCGTGCAGTCAAGAACCTGATTATCGGCCATGTTGCCTATTCCGGTCCTGACCTGCTCAGTTCTGCTGCTGCTTCGTCTTCGTAATGCGCAGTATTTTCCGGTGCCGCCTCCTTGGCCTGACGGGCTTACAGAAAGCATTCTGTTCCCTGAACCGTCAGTCCGACGTCCCGCTGAATTACGGAGCGTTGAAGGCGATCAGTATCCGGCCCTGCCGCGAATTCCATCCGGCAAGGCCGAAATCCCGGCTGCAGATCTGAACTGCAGCCCAGATCAAATCATCGCGTCCAGCTCCCAGTCTGGACGCCGTCGAGGGGGAAGGATCCTTCGTGACCGAAACCACTGAGCTGTCGCCAGCTGTGGACACACCATCTTCAGCTTCCGGATCGTTGACGGAAGCACCCGCCAAGAGCAGCGGCCTCGCCGGCCTCAAGCTCGCCCAGCTGCAGGCTCTTGCCAGCCAGCTTGGTATTTCCGGCGGCTCCCGTATGCGCAAGGGAGACCTCGTCTCTGCCATCTCGGCGCATCGTGCGGGTACTTCAGCACCCACGGCTCCAGCCCGGGGTGCTGCGAAGACCACCGGTGACAGCAGCGCTGCTGCAGACGTAACGGCTCCGGCCGCCCCTGCTGCAGCGACGGAAGCCCCGGCCCAGGAAGGCACCCGTGCCCGGGGCCGTGGCCGCAGCCGCCGCGCCGTCAGCGACGGTGTAGTCTCCACTCCAGCCGCTGAACCTGCCGCCGAGCCCGCCGCCGTCGAAGCACCGGCTGCCCCGGCAGCCGCCGAGGCCCCCGAAGCCGCAGCCGGCGAAGGCGCCGGCGAACGCCGCCCGCCGCGCACTCGGAACCGCCGCCGCGGCGAGGCCGCCGCAGCGGCCCCGCAGGCCGAAACTGCCGAGGCCCCGGCCGAAGCCGCTCCGGCGGAAACGCGCGGTGCTGAGACCCGCGGTGCTGAGACCCGCGGTGCTGAGACCCGCGAGCAGGGTGGCGACGCCGGCGAGGGCGCACAGCGCACGGACCGCCGCGAAGCCGGCCGCACCCGTGGTGGCCGCGACTCTGCTGAAAGCGCAGGCGGCCGTGACAACCGTCGCGATGACAGCCGCGACGGCGACGACACCGATGGCGGCAGCCGCAGGAACCGCCGCAACCGCCGCGACCGCAACGAACGGTCCGACAACCGGTCCGACAGCCGGGACGGCAACCGCAACGACCGCTTCCGCGACCGCAACGACCGCCGCCGGGGACGCAGCCAGGGACCCGACGTCGACGACGTCGAGGTCACTGACGATGACGTCCTGCTGCCCGTGGCAGGCATCCTGGATGTCCTGGAGAACTACGCCTTCATCCGCACTTCCGGCTACCTGCCGGGCCCGAACGATGTCTACGTGTCCCTCGCCCAGGTCAAGAAGTACAACCTGCGCAAGGGTGACGCCGTCGTCGGTGCCATCCGCGCTCCGCGCGACGGGGAGGACCGCGGCCAGCAGTCCGCACGCCAGAAGTTCAATGCCCTGGTGCGCGTGACCTCGGTCAACGGCAAGACCTCCGAGGACCTCAAGGACCGCGTTGAGTTCGCCAAGCTGGTTCCGCTGTACCCGTCCGAGCGCCTCCGCCTCGAGACGGACCCCAAGAAGATCGGGCCCCGCGTCATCGACCTGGTTGCCCCGATCGGCAAGGGACAGCGCGGCCTCATCGTCTCGCCGCCGAAGGCCGGCAAGACCCTCATCCTGCAGTCCATCGCCAACGCCATCACCACCAACAATCCTGAGGTCCACCTCATGATGGTGCTCGTTGACGAACGCCCCGAAGAAGTCACGGACATGCAGCGCACAGTCAAGGGCGAGGTTATCGCCTCCACCTTCGACCGTCCCGCCGACGACCACACCACCGTGGCCGAGCTCTCCATTGAACGCGCCAAGCGGCTCGTGGAAATGGGCATGGACGTCGTGGTGCTCCTCGACTCCATGACCCGCCTGGGCCGCGCCTACAACCTGGCAGCACCGGCTTCTGGCCGCATCCTGTCCGGTGGTGTCGACTCCGCAGCCCTGTACCCGCCGAAGCGCTTCTTCGGTGCTGCCCGCAACATCGAAAACGGCGGCTCGCTGACCATTCTGGCCACCGCGCTCGTCGAGACCGGCTCCAAGATGGATGAGGTCATTTTCGAAGAGTTCAAGGGCACCGGCAACATGGAACTCCGCCTGTCCCGCCAGCTGGCTGACAAGCGCATCTTCCCGGCCGTGGACGTCAACGCGTCCGGTACCCGGCGCGAAGAGAACCTCCTCTCGCCTGAAGAGGTCAAGATCATGTGGAAGCTGCGCCGCGTCCTCTCCGGACTCGAAACCCAGCAGAGCCTTGAACTCCTGACCAACAAGATCCGGGAGACGCAGAGCAACGTCGAGTTCCTCATGCAGGTTCAGAAGACGACGCTTGGTGCTAAGTCGGACAACGACAAGTAGCTGAGCTGGGGGTGGGGCCGTCGCGTATTCTCGCGGGCCCCACCCCTTTGTCGTACGGCTTTTTGTCCCCCCGAACGTCTTGCTGTCCTCTCACCTAACGCCGCCGCATTACTAGACTTGAAAGAGTCGAAAGAGGTTTTGAAAATGTTTGAGTCCGTACAGGGCCTGCTTGATGAGCATGATGCTATTCAGGCTCAGCTGGGCGATCCGGCTGTCTATGCTGACCAGAAGCTGGCGCGGAAGTTGGGGCGGCGGTCCGCGCAGCTTAACGGCATCGTGGAGACCTATCACAAGTGGCACGGGCTCCAGGATGACCTGGCGGCAGCCAAGGAAATGGCTGCCGAGGATCCTGAGTTCGCTGCCGAGGTGCCCGAGCTTGAGGCCGCCCTCGAGACTACCGCTGCAAAGCTTCGCCGGCTCCTCATTCCGCGCGACCCGGACGATGCCCGCAACGTGATCCTCGAGGTCAAGGGCGGTGAAGGCGGCGACGAGGCTGCGCTGTTCGCCGGTGACCTCCTGCGCATGTACACCCGCTATGCGGAGTCGCGCGGCTGGAAGACCGAAATCATTTCCGCAACCGAGTCGGATCTGGGCGGGTACAAGGATGTCCAGATGGCCGTCAAGGGCAGCTCGAACGACCCCGCCGAAGGCGTTTATGCGCGGCTGAAGTTCGAGGGCGGCGTGCACCGCGTGCAGCGCGTGCCCGTCACCGAATCGCAGGGCCGCATCCACACCTCGGCTGCCGGCGTGCTGGTCCTTCCCGAGGTGGACGAGCCTGAAGAGCTCGAAATCAACCAGAACGACCTCAAGATCGACGTCTACCGGTCGTCGGGACCCGGCGGCCAGTCCGTCAACACCACCGACTCGGCGGTGCGCATCACCCACCTTCCGACCGGGATCGTCGTGGCCATGCAGAACGAGAAGTCGCAGCTGCAGAACCGCGAGGCCGGCATGCGCGTTCTCCGTGCCCGCATCCTGGCGCACCAGCAGGAACAGATCGACGCCGAAAACTCGGCCCAGCGGAAGTCGCAGATCCGCACCATGGACCGTTCCGAGCGGATCCGCACCTACAACTATCCGGAAAACCGGATCGCTGACCACCGCACCGGCTACAAGGCGTACAACCTGGACCAGGTCATGAACGGCGACCTTGAACCGGTGATCCAGTCCGCCATCGAGATGGACGAGCAGGCACGCCTGGACGCCATCGGCGACTAGCCGGACCGCCAAAACCAGATGACGACCGAGCATGATCCGGCCCAGTCGGGGCTGTCCCTTGGCGATGCCGTCCGCGAGGCCACCGGACTCCTGGCCGCTGCCGGAGTTCCGAGCCCCCGGGTTGACGCCGAACTGCTGGCCGACCACCTGCTAGGCGTGGGCCTGGGAAGGCTGCGGGCCATGATGCTCGGAGATACGCCGGCGCCGGCCGGCTATGCGGAACTGGTGGCCGAGCGTGCCCGGCGCATTCCGCTGCAGCACATTACGGGCGTCGCACATTTCCGCTACCTTCAGCTGGCCGTGGGCCCTGGGGTCTTCATTCCCCGCCCGGAAACGGAATCGGTGGTCCAGCTGGTCATCGACCGGCTCCACGCACTGATCCGTGCTGGGGCGCGCCACCCCAAAGTGGTGGATTTGGGCACCGGTTCGGGGGCCATTGCGGGCTCCGTGGCCCACGAGGTGCCCGAGGCCGAGGTCCATGCTGTGGAGTACAGCGAGTTCGCGCACGCCTGGGCGGCAAAAAACCTCCGGCCCCTCAACGTCCGACTCATCCGCGGGGACCTGAGGGACGCATTGAAGGAACTCAACGGGACCTTCGACGTCGTGGTGTCCAACCCGCCCTACATCCCCGCCGAAGCTATCCCGAACGAACCCGAAGTGGCGCTCCACGACCCGCCCGAAGCGCTTTACGGCGGGGGAGCGGACGGCATGGAACTGCCGACGGCGGCTGCCGCCTCTGCGGCGCGGCTGCTGGTTCCCGGCGGGTACTTCGTGATGGAACACGCCGAAGTCCAGGCCGCCTGGATCGCGGCCATGCTGTCCCGGACGGGCCGGTGGACGGAAGTCACCACGCACGTGGATCTCAACGGCAAGGAACGCGCTACCAGCGCCGTCCTCGCCACGGCAGGCGCGGAGTAATGAAAGAATAAGGCAGTGACCACTACCTATAACTGCATGGCCGACGATGAGCGTACCGCAGGACTGGCTCACGCACGGCGTGCCATCCTCGAGAAGAAGTGCGTGGTGTTTCCCACGGACACCGTCTACGGGATCGCCGCGGACGCGTTTTCGCCGCAGGCCGTCACCATGCTGCTGGTGTCGAAGGGCCGCAGCCGGAGCATGCCGCCCCCCGTGCTGATGCCGCGTCTTAACGCCTTGGACGGTCTGGCCACGGATGTCTTTCCTGAGGCACGCAAGCTGGCGGAGGCCTTCTGGCCCGGCGGACTGACGCTTATCCTGCACGCGCAGCCCTCGCTGGACTGGGACCTGGGTGACACCAAGGGAACCGTGGCGCTCAGGATTCCGGCCGATGAAGTGGCGCAGGAGCTGCTGACCCTGACCGGTCCGCTGGCCGTCTCGTCCGCCAACAGGACCGGGCAGGCACCAGCGCAGACCGCCTTTGAAGCACGCTCCCAGCTTGCCGAGTCCGTGGAGGTCTATCTGGAAGGCGGATTCCGTCCCGTTGAGGGAACCGACGCCCTGCCCTCCACGATCGTGGACGCCACATCCCGGCCGCTGCGCGTGGTGCGGGAAGGCGCCGTCAGCCTGGAACGGCTCAGGGAGGTGGTGCCCGGGCTGCTCGACATCAACGGTCATGCTGCCGGTGCGGACGCTGCGGCCGCACCCGCCGACGACGAGCCCGCCGGCGATGAGCCTGCCGATGTTGAGCCCGCGGTGGATCCTGTCGCCGATGAATCCGAGGGCGGCAAAGCGCCCCGTGCTGAATGATGCTCCAGCGCCAGGCGGTACCCGTCCTGGGAGTCGAAGCCACGCCGCTGGACGTGGCCGGACTTACCGGCGTGCTCAACAGGTTCGTTGCTGACGGCACCACGCGGACCGTCGTCGGACACAACCTCCACAGCGTCACGCTGTTCCATTCCGAACCTGAATTCCGCAAATTCTATGAGGACAGCGATGTTGTCCTGATCGACGGCGCCCCTGTGCTGTGGCTGTGGGGGCGGGGAAAGCACCACGCTGTGCCCGTCATGGACTACCGGTTGGGATCGACCGACTGGATCCCGGCGCTGGGGGAGGTCCGCGGACTGGAGCGGATCGCGATCCTAGGGGCAGGGCCTGTGGCCAATGCGCGCGCTGTGGCAAAGCTGCAGGGCATCGTTCCCGGGGCTACCGTCTCCGGCATGCCCGGCGATGGCTGGAACGACGACATTGAAGAGGCTGCGGTGGAGTGGCTTGCGGAGCAGCGGCCCCAGCTGGTGCTCGTTGGCCTGGGCATGCCCCTGCAGGAAGAAGTGCTGCTGCGCCGCCTTGGCTCGCTGCCTCCGGCGGTCTACTGCGCCGTGGGCGGTGCCATCGAGCAGATTGCCGGCATTCAAAAGCTGGCGCCGCGCTGGCTCGGCAGGCTTGGTCTCGAGTGGGCGTGGCGGCTCGTGCTTCACCCGCGGCGCGTTGCGTATCGCGTTCTCGGTGAACCGTGGGTGCTGCTCGGCCTGCTGGTCCGGCGCCGCCTGCAACGCCGGACGGCAGCGGGCAGCCACGGGAGCTCTAGAACTTCTGGTCCTTGAGCGGGCCGAAACCCTTGCCTCGAAGGCCCGTCGAAAATGCCCTGAACCAGTCGGCCAGGCCCCGGAAGTCACCGCGGCGCAGGAAGTATCCCAGGTAGCCGCCGACGTCGGCAGTCAGGGACTTGATGCGGAAGTAACGGCGGATCAGGTAGCCGCGGTTGCGGTAGTAGTAGTAACGCTTGAACGCCGATTCCGGAACGATGACGTGCCACCGGGGGCCAAAGACGTGCTGGGTTTCGGAGAACGCGTGGGGATGGCTGATCGCCGCCGTGGTGACGGTGCCGAACCGGATCCCCGCCTTGCGCAGACGGATGGTGAAGTCCACCTCGTCACCCCGGATAAAAAGGCGCATGTCGGGCAGGCCAACTTTAAAGAAGACGTCTGAACGGATCAGTGCCCCGTTGAAGAAATGCCCGTCCTGGGGAAGGAAACCCACCTTTTCCAGCGCGGCGCGGTCGTGGGTCACTTTGCCGTCCAGCCGGAAGAAGAAGGACAGCCGGTCGGGGTGCCCGGGCGCCACGACCAGCGGAACCACGGCCTCAAGGTCCCGGGCCTCGGCCTCCCGGATCAGGGTGGCCAGGCATTCGGTGTCGGCCGGCTCGGCGTCGTCGTCCATCATCCAGATCCAGTCAGCACCGCTGGCCACGGCCTTCAGGACGGCCAGCGAAAACCCGCCGGCTCCGCCGAGGTTCGCCTCCGAGCGGATGTAGTCCACGTTGTGGTGCCCCTCGGCTACCTCCCTGGCGGGAACGGTGCCGCTGTCCACAAGGCAGATCGACGCCACCTGAGCCGTCTGGCTGTTGATGGCGTTAAGGAGGACGGCGAGTTCACGGGGACGGTCAAACGTTACGGCAGCAACGGCGACGGACACTGGCATTACGGGATCCTTTCAGCGCGGCCGTCGGCAAGTTTCCCGCCGGCATAAGGCCGTGTGACGCGAAGCGATGTACCCGTTGGCATTAGTATCTTGACTAGAGTCCACTGTAATACAGCCCTGTCAGGCACTCATGCAGTGCCTGTCTGTGCGCATGGCGACGGAGAAGTTTCATTTATTGCACGTCAGATCCACAGCTATCGAGCCCCTACAGTCCACCCAGCCGGACCCCGAATCTGCGTCGGCATAAAATGCAGCACAGCGCCGCTGCGCGCCCCCTCGGCAGGAGCGGCCGCCACACTCGCCGCTCAGGCTCCCTGAGCGCCGACCGGCCGGGGGAGACCCCATGATCATGTACCTGAGCATGATGCTGACAGCGGCCATCGTGTCCTATGCGGCAACCTGGGGCGCGCGGCTGGTCGGCAACCGGCTTGAGCTGTTCGCACCGATCCGCAGCCGGGACATGCATTCGAGCCCGGTCTCGCGACTGGGCGGGCTGGGGATCTTTGCCGGTGTGCTCGTGGCCCTGGTTGTGGCCAGCCAGTCCTTCTTCGTCAAGGACATCTTCCGGGGAAATGCGGCGCCCTGGGGTGTCTTGGCGGGTGCGGCCGTCATCGTGCTCGTCGGTGTCGCTGACGACCTCCTGGACCTGCGCTGGTGGATCAAGCTGATCGGGCAGAGCCTGGCGGCTCTCGTCGTGGCGGTCTGGGGCGTGCGGATGACCGTCATTCCATTCGTTCCGGAGCCGATCAGTTTTAACTCGGACCCTGTGAACATCCTTCTCACCACAGGTCTCATCGTCGTCACGATGAACGCATTCAACTTCATCGACGGTCTGGACGGGCTCGCGGCAGGGGTTGCGATTATCGGCGGGTCCGCGTTCTTCCTGACCGCCTACTGGGTCCACCGGAACGCGCCGATCCTGGACCGCTCCGACCTGGCAACCCTCCTCACGGCAGTCCTGGTGGGCAGCTGCCTGGGCTTCCTGCCGCACAACTGGTTTCCCTCGAAGATTTTTATGGGCGACTCCGGAGCCATGCTGATAGGCCTGCTGATGGCGTCCGCCGGCGTGGTCTCAACGGGACAGATCACCTCGGGCCTCTATGACCGCGTCAACGGTATCCCCACGATCATCCCCATCCTGCTGCCGTTCGCCGTCCTCTTCCTGCCTCTGCTCGACCTGGGCCTCGCCGTGGTCCGGCGCACCGCCGTCGGCCGTTCGCCCTGGTCCGCGGACCGGGGGCATCTTCACCACAAACTCATGGATATCGGCTACTCCCACCGCACCGCGGTGATGCTGCTTTACCTGTGGGCAGCCGTTCTATCGTTTGGCGGCCTCGCGTTTGCTGTCTACCCCTGGCAGATTGTGCTGGCCCTCGATCTCATGGCAACACTGGGCATGGGGCTCATCACTGCCTGGCCGTATTTGAGCCGCCGCAGCGCTGATACACAGTAGCCGGTGGTTTCCGTAATAATTTCTATCTCGTGTAGAATTCAGGGGCAGGTGTGTCCTGCACCGAATTCACCCCTGCCTCCGACGATTGGGACCGCATGACCTCCGACGCCGAGCCCGGACCTCTGTCCGGCAACGGATCCGTTGGCGCATCCGGTCCCAGGCAGTCGCTGTGGCTCGGTCTGCTGGGCCTGAGCTCGGCAACAGCCGGCGGAGCGCTGCTGCTCGCGGGCATCGTTGCCCTGATTCTGAACGGCTGGATCGGGCTGCTTTCGAGCACGTTCGGCGGCCTGCTGGTGATGGCATTTTTTGCCATCAGCCTCCTGATTGGCCACTTTGTCGGCCAAAACAATCCCTCCGGCGCCGTCGGCCTGTTCGTCGCGACTTACTTCGTAAAAGTCATTGGCTTTGCGGTCGTGCTTTTCATTCTCGGCGCGCCGGCATGGCTGCACGAACGCTGGTTCCTCATCGGAGCTGTCGTGGCTGTGGTCTTCTGGCAGGCTGCCGAAATCTATGGCTTCAGCAAGGCGCGCCTGCAGATCTTCAATGACCCCCGGCCAAACCCACAATCGGATGGCGGAACCACTGATGTCTAAGCCGCACCACTCCGAAAACAACCCTGCCGACGACGCCCGCAAACCGGCCGGCACCCCTGGCGACTCCGCCGGATATGGTGACGGCGGTTACAACGCTGGAATCGCCGTGTTTAGCTACATTATTGGCGGAATCATGGTCTGGAGTTTGATAGGGTGGGGTCTGGATTATCTGTGGGGAACCCGCTGGATCGTGCTCGCAGGCGCTCTGCTTGGAGCTGCGGGAGGATTCTATTTATCCCATATGCACGGCCTCACCAGTTCGAAGAAACCGACTGGTGGGAATGGTGCAGCCAGCGGCCCGTCCGAGGACGGGACCAGTAATGCCAAATAACTTTACAAGGGGGAGGGCGAGCATGAGTCACGCCGGAACCCAACCAACGCCCAACGATGGACACTGCAGAGAGGAAACGCGTTGATCGCGCTTGCGCTCCCGGCCCAAAATTCAGGAGTCTTCACGCCTCCCGGAATTGAAGAAATGCACCTGCCGGCGATCCTGCCGTTCGGTGCGCATGACGGATTCTCCAAGCAGATGCTGCTGGTAATCCTGTCCGTCGTCATTATCGCTACGTTCTTTATGCTAGCTGCGCGGAAGCAGCAGATGGTTCCTGGCAAGCTGCAGTTCGCCGGCGAGATGGCCTACGGCTTCGTCCGCAACAGCATCGCCAAGGACATCATCGGCGGCAGGGACTTCATGAAGTACGTCCCGCTGCTGTTCACGCTGTTCTTCTTCATCCTGGTGAACAACATCTACGGCGCGATCCCGCTGATCCAGCTGCCGAGTTTCTCCCACGTGGGCGGTGCCTACGTCCTGGCCGCCATCGTGTACATCACCTGGATCGGCATCGGCGTCAAGAAGAACGGCCTGCGTTACTTCAAGCTCGCCACGGTTCCCTCCGGAGTCCCGGTCTACATCCTGCCGATCGTCATCCCGATCGAGATCATCTCCAACTTCCTGGTCCGTCCTGTCACGCACAGCCTCCGTCTGTTCGCCACCATGCTGGCAGGCCACCTGATCGTCATGATCGCCGGCTCGGGGATTGAGTTCCTCGTCATGCAGGAAAACGTTCTTCTGAAGGGGACCTCTGTTCTGGTCCTGGCCGGTGCAATCGCCATGTACATGCTCGAAGCGCTGATCATGGCACTGCAGGCCTACGTCTTCACCCTGCTGACGGCTATCTACATCGAAGGCGCCATTCACGCCGACAGCCACTAGGCACCCCTAAACTTCCCCCTCGCGGGGATGAAGCAACCCAAACAACCTGCCACAGAGTTGGCATCTTGAAAGGAAGAAAAATGGAAGGCTCCATCAACGGCTCCCTCAACCTCATCGGCTACGGCCTCTCCGCCATCGGCGGTGGTATCGGTGTGGGTCTCGTGTTCGCTGCTTACATCAACGGTGTGGCACGTCAGCCGGAAGCCCAGCGCGTCCTGCAGCCGATCGCATTCCTCGGCCTCGCGCTGACTGAAGCCCTCGCCATCCTGGGTCTGGTCTTCGCATTCGTTCTTAGCTAGTCCAGCAGAACTAGCGAACATTCAGAACCGAGTAGATAAGGACGGGTGAAATATGAATCAGCTGATCATCTCAGCCGCCACAGAAGGCGCAGCGGCGGCTAACCCGCTCGTTCCCAATGTCTGGGAAATGGGCGTCGTCCTCGCCGGCTTTGCTGTCCTCTTTTTCATCGTGGTCAAGTTTGTTGTCCCGATGTTCGAGAAGACGTTCGCAGAGCGTGCTGAGGCCATCGAAGGCGGCATCGCCAAGGCTGAGAAGGCCCAGGCCGAGGCTTCCGCAGCGCTCGAGGAGTACAAGCAGCAGCTCACCGACGCGCGCGCAGAGGCCAACCGCATCCGCGAGGAGGCCCGTGCCGAAGGCGCCCTGATCCTTGCGGAGCTGAAGGAGAAGGCTGCTGCCGAGTCTGCGCGCATCACGGCGCAGGCACACGTACAGATCGAATCCGAGCGTCAGGCGGCCGTGGTCTCCCTGCGTTCAGAGGTGGGCACCCTTGCCACCACGCTGGCTGGCCGCATCGTCGGTGAGTCGCTGAGCGACGACGAGCGCGCGGCACGTGTTGTTGACCGCTTCCTGGCTGATCTGGAGAACCAGAACGCAGGTGTAGCAAAGTAATGGCAGGTGTATCGAGCGAATCGCTGACCAAAGCGCTGACCGGGCTGGAAGCCAGGCTTCCATTTGCATCGCTGCAGTTGGCAAAGGAACTCTTCGCAATCCTGGGAACGGTGGACAGCTCGGCTGGCTTGCGCCGGGCCCTGACGGACCCGTCCCGCAGCGGTGAGGAAAAGTCAGCGCTGATCAGGCAGCTGTTCAGCGGGAAGGTCTCCACTGAGGCTGCGGAGATCGCGGCCGGACTGGCCAGCTCACGCTGGGCATCGGCGCGAGACATCGGCGATGCACTCGAGACGCTTGCCGCAACGGTGGTAATCGCCGTTGCAGAAAACAAGTCGGCCGTTTCTGCCTCCGGCATCACCGGACTGGAAGAGCTCGAGAACGATTTGTTCTCATTCAACCAGGCCGTGGCTTCCAGCCACGAGGTGCAGCGTGCTCTGTCTGAACCGCAGGCCAGCGCCGCAGCAAAGATCACCCTGGCCGAGAGGATCGTTCCTGGCGTAGGCGAGGAAGCAAAGGTCCTGATTGGCCAGGCAGTGTCGCAGCCGCGCGGCATCAAGGCAACCAGGCTCGTCGCCCGGTTTGCCGAGCTCGCCGCAAAGCGCCAGCAGCGCTGGATTGCAACGGTCAGTGTCACGCGTCCCTTGACGGAGACGCAGGCCAATCGTCTGCAGGCGGGGCTCAACTCCCTCTACGGACGCGAGCTCAAGATCAACGTCAAGGTTGATCCTTTGCTGATCGGCGGCATCCGCGTACAGGTGGGCGACGAAGTGCTCGATGCTTCTGTCCTCACCCGTCTGGGCGAGCTGCAACGCCAACTGGCCGGCTAGCCGGACAAGCACAACTTAACTGATAGAAACCCCGGTCATCGTGAGCAACGATGATCACGAAAACAGGAGAGCAGGGACTGCAGATGGCCGAATTGACCATCAACGCCGACGACGTCCGTAATGCGTTGAACGAGTTCGCGGCGTCCTACGAACCCGGAAACGCAGAGCGCGTAGAGGTCGGCCGTGTTACCACCGCAAGTGACGGCATCGCCCGTGTTGAGGGCCTTCCCTCGGTCATGGCGAACGAGCTGCTTCGCTTCGAAGACGGCACCCTGGGCCTGGCCCAGAACCTCGACGTCCGCGAGATCGGTGTCATCGTCCTCGGTGACTTCACCGGGATCGAAGAAGGCCAGGAAGTCCACCGCACCGGACAGGTTCTGTCCGTGCCGGTTGGCGACGCGTTCCTCGGCCGCGTCGTTGACCCGCTGGGCGTGCCCATCGACGACCTCGGCGAGATCAAGGCTGAGACCACCCGCGCACTGGAGCTCCAGGCTCCCGGCGTGACCCAGCGCAAGTCGGTGCACGAGCCGATGCAGACCGGCCTGAAGGCCATCGACGCCATGATTCCGATCGGCCGCGGCCAGCGCCAGCTGATCATTGGCGACCGCCAGACCGGTAAGTCCGCCATCGCCATCGACACGATCATCAACCAGAAGGCCAACTGGGCTTCCGGCGATGTGACCAAGCAGGTTCGCTGCGTGTACGTGGCAATCGGCCAGAAGGCGTCCACCATCGCGGCCATCCGCCAGACGCTGGAAGACAACGGCGCACTGGAATACACCACGATCGTCGCCTCACCGGCTTCTGACCCCGCCGGCTTCAAGTACCTGGCTCCCTACGCCGGGTCTGCCATCGGCCAGCACTGGATGTACGGCGGCAAGCACGTCCTCATCGTGTTCGATGACCTCTCCAAGCAGGCCGAGGCCTACCGTGCAGTGTCGCTGCTGCTCCGCCGCCCGCCGGGACGCGAAGCCTACCCGGGCGACGTGTTCTACCTGCACTCCCGCCTTCTCGAGCGTTGTGCCAAGCTCTCCGACGAGCTCGGTGCCGGCTCGATGACCGGCCTGCCGCTGATCGAGACCAAGGCAAACGACGTTTCGGCCTACATCCCGACCAACGTGATCTCCATTACCGATGGCCAGATCTTCCTGCAGTCGGACCTCTTCAACGCCAACCAGCGCCCCGCTGTTGACGTGGGTGTCTCCGTGTCCCGCGTCGGCGGTGCGGCACAGGTCAAGTCCATGAAGAAGGTCTCCGGTACCTTGAAGCTGGATCTTGCCCAGTACCGCGACATGCAGGCGTTTGCGATGTTCGCATCCGACCTGGACGCCGCTTCCCGCCAGCAGCTGACCCGTGGCGCACGCCTGATGGAACTGCTCAAGCAGGGCCAGTACTCGCCGTTCCCGGTCGAGGACCAGGTTGTGTCCATCTGGGCAGGAACCCAGGGCCACCTGGACGACGTTCCCGTCGAGGACATCAGCCGCTTCGAGTCCGAGTTCCTTGAGCACCTGAAGCACAAGTCGTCCATCCTTACCACGCTGGCTCAGACCAACGTCCTGGATGATGACACCGCAGCAGCGCTGAAGGACGCGATCGTCGACTTCAAGAAGGGCTTCTTCGGCGAAGGCGACAACCATCTGGTAGGCGCCGGCCACGAGGAGCATGAAGCCATCTCCGAGGGCCAGGTCGACCAGGAAAAAATCGTCAGGCAGAAGCGCTAGTTTCGTTGGCAGGGACTGCCGGAACCCCGAGGGGTTCCGGCAGTCCCGGCCATCGGGATCTTAGGAAAGGATAAGTATGGGAGCCCAGATTCGGGTCTACCGCCAGAAGATCGCCTCGACGACGTCGATGCGGAAGATCTTCAAGGCGATGGAACTGATCGCTACCTCGCGCATCGGCAAGGCCCGCGCACGCGTAGCAGCTTCACTGCCTTACGCAAACGCGATCACGCGCGCCGTTTCTGCCGTTGCAAGCCAGAGCGAAATCGACCACCCTCTAACAACCGAGCCGGAGAACATCCGCCGCGCCGCAGTGCTGGTCATCACCTCTGACCGCGGCCTGGCAGGATCCTACTCGGCAAGTGTGCTCAAGCAGGCCGAGGGCCTCAACGAGCTTCTCCGTGCCGAGGGCAAGGAAGTCAAGACCTACGTGGTGGGCCGCAAGGCACAGGCGTACTTCGACTTCCGTGGCCGCTCCTACGGAGGGGTCTGGACCGGCGGCACCGACGCACCGGAGTTCGCTACGGCGCAGGAAATCGGAGCGACACTGCTGAAGGAATTCGCAACGGACTACGAAGAGGGCGGCGTGGACGAGATCCACGTTGTGTACACCCGCTTTAAGTCCATGGTGACCCAGGAGCCGACGGTCATCCGTCTTCTTCCGCTCGAAGTTGTAGATGAGCAGCCTGCCTCCGAATCGGACCTGCTGCCCTTGTACGAGTTCGAACCGGAGTCAGAGCAGGTTCTCGATGCTCTGCTGCCGCGGTACATCGAATCCCGAATTTTCGCAGCCATGTTGCAGGCGGCGGCTTCGGAGCTCGCAGCCCGCCAGCGGGCCATGAAGTCCGCAGGCGACAACGCCACGGACCTCATCAAGAAGTACACGCGTTTGCGCAACACCGCCCGCCAGGCGGAAATTACGCAGGAGCTCTCCGAAATCGTGGCCGGCGCCGACGCCCTCGCGTCCTAGCCTGCCGGGTTTCGGGTCCAGGCCGACCTGCATCACAGATAAACTTAACCCCCACGCCATCTACTGAGTGAAGTGAGAGAGATGACTGCCACCGCTACCGAACACGTAGCCGCAACGTCCGGTGCCACCGGCCGTATTGCACGTGTCATTGGCCCGGTTGTCGACGTCGAATTCCCGGCTGACGCAATCCCCTCGATTTACAACGCACTCACCACCGAGATCACACTCAACGGTGAGACCAAGACCATCACGTTCGAGACCTCCCAGCACCTGGGCGACAACCTCGTCCGCGCTATCGCCCTGCAGGCCACCGACGGACTCGTCCGCGGCACGTCTGTTATTGACAGCGGCGCCCCCATCTCCGTGCCTGTGGGCGACGGAGTCAAGGGCCACATCTTCAACGTTCTGGGCAAGCCGCTCGACGTTGCCGAGTCCGAAATCCAGGCCTCGGACTACTGGCCGATCCACCGCAAGGCACCGTCCTTCGCTTCCCTCGAGGGTTCCACCGAGATGCTCGAAACGGGCATCAAGGTCATCGACCTTCTCACCCCGTACATCAAGGGTGGAAAGATCGGCCTGTTCGGCGGCGCCGGCGTGGGCAAGACCGTTCTGATCCAGGAAATGATCACCCGTGTTGCCCGCAACTTCGGTGGTACGTCCGTGTTCGCCGGTGTTGGCGAGCGCACCCGTGAAGGTAACGACCTCTGGGTCGAAATGGAAGAAGCCGGCGTTCTGAAGGACACCGCCCTTGTATTCGGCCAGATGGACGAGCCGCCGGGAACGCGTCTGCGCGTCGCCCTGTCGGCCCTGACCATGGCGGAGTACTTCCGCGATGTCCAGAACCAGGACGTGCTGCTCTTCATCGACAACATCTTCCGCTTCACGCAGGCAGGTTCCGAGGTCTCCACCCTTCTCGGCCGCATGCCTTCCGCCGTGGGGTACCAGCCGAACCTGGCCGACGAGATGGGTCTCCTCCAGGAGCGCATCACGTCCACCAAGGGCCACTCCATCACCTCGATGCAGGCCATCTACGTTCCCGCGGATGACTACACCGACCCGGCCCCGGCCACGACCTTCGCACACCTCGACGCGACCACGGAACTTTCCCGTGAAATCGCCTCCCGTGGTCTGTACCCGGCCGTTGACCCGCTGACGTCGACCTCCCGAATCCTGGACCCCCAGTACATCGGCAAGGACCACTACAACACGGCTGTCCGTGTGAAGCAGATCCTGCAGAAGAACAAGGAACTCCAGGACATCATCGCCATCCTCGGCGTCGACGAACTCTCCGAGGAAGACAAGATCGTGGTGTCGCGTGCACGCCGCATCCAGCAGTTCCTGTCGCAGAACACCTACACCGCCAAGCAGTTCACCGGCGTCGAGGGTTCCACCGTGTCCATCAAGGACACCGTTGAGGGCTTCACCGCCATCTGCGACGGCGACCTCGACCACGTTGCGGAGCAGGCGTTCTTCAACGTCGGCGGCCTCGATGACGTTGAGCGCCAGTGGGCCAAGATCCAGGAACAGACCAAGTAATATGGCTGAGCTTGAGGTTGAGATTGTCGCAGCGGACCACTTCGTGTGGTCCGGAGCGGCCAAGATGGTCAAGGCCCGCACCAGCGATGGTGAAATCGGAATCCTGCCCGGCCACTCGCCCCTGCTGGCGATTCTGGCCGAAGGTGAAATGGCAATCGAGCCGGTTTCCGGTGACCGTATCGCTGTAGTTGTTGACGGGGGATTCTTCTCCGTCGACAACAACCGGGTGGTTATTGTTGCTGACAACGCCCAGCTGGGCGACGCGGCCACTGCGGGGATCCGCTAGCACGACCTTGATGGACGTTACTGGTTTTCCGTTCATCGCCATAGCAGCCGCGTTCGGGTTGCTGGTTTTTACGCTGTGCCTTTTGGGGGTGCGCCGCTACAACCTGCGGCGCGCCCTCGGCACGGTTGACGCCTCCATTTGCACGGCTGGAAACAGCTGGCAGATGGGGGTTTGTCGTTATCAGGACACGGAGCTGGAGTGGTTCAGGCTGCTCTCGCTCAGCGTGCGGCCCAAGCACCGCTTCAGGCGCAGTTCGCTGGAGCTGGTGGGGAGGCGGCAGCCTACCGAGGCCGAACTGGTCAAAGTACAGCCGGACGTCGTGATCGTCGAACTCAAGTACGAGGGTCAGGATGTGTTGCTCGCGATGAAGTTCGACGCATATACCGGGCTATCCTCCTGGCTGGAGGCCGGCCCGGTTATTGGCATCGGCACCTGGCGCTAGCCGGCATGGACGCCCTTGCCGATATCCGGCTCGTGGATGGGCCCTTTTTTTGGGCCGCCTGCGCTGTGGGAGCCGTGGGTGCAGTTCACCTGCTCTGGCGGCGCGGCAGACTCTGGCCCCTGGTGCCCGTTCTTGCCGTGGCCTCGGCCGCCCTCCTCGTGGCAGCCGTTCACTGGCTGCTCATTTACGTTTTCTCCACGTTCCCCGAAGAGCTCCCGCGCGAGGTGCTCGGGTGGTCCGTCCCGGCAGTAGCCGGCGTGCTGCTCTGGATCACACGGCTCGCCCCTGCCGGCTGGAAAGGCAGGGCCGCCGCCACCGCAGCCATGCTGGGGGTCGTCCTGCTGTCCTCGGTGCAAATGAATGCCTACTTCGGGCTGAACCGCACAGTGGGGGACCTTCTGGGAACAGCCGTTGCCCGCATTCCTCCGCTCGAGGCCGGGTTGACCCGCCAAGCCGGAGGGGCCGTGCCGGTACAGCTCGCAGAATGGGTGAAGCCTGAAGGCCTGCCCTCCGAAGGCGTGCTCCGGAAAGCGGACATTCCGGGCACTAGCTCGGGTTTCGACGCCCGCGAGGCCTATATCTATCTGCCGCCCGCGTACCAGAGCCCGGAACGCCCCGCACTTCCTGTGCTGGTGCTGTTTTCCGGTCAGCCCGGCGGGCCGGCCGACTGGCTGACAGGGGGAGCCCTGCGCAGCCACATGGACAGGTTCTCCGCCCGGCACCATGGAGTCGCCCCGGTAGTGGTGGTGGTGGATCCCAACGGCTCTTCTTCCGGGAACTCGCTCTGCATGGACAGCCGTATCGCCAAGGCGGACACGTACCTGTCCGTCGATGTTCCCCGCTGGATCAGTGAGACCCTCGACGTCGGTGCGGAGCGGAGAAACTGGGGCGTCGGAGGGTTTTCGTTCGGTGGCACATGCGCCATGCAACTGGGCACCAGGCATCCGGAGCTCTACAGGTCCATCCTCGCTTTTGCCAGTGAACAGGAACCAGCGCTGGCCAAGGAACGGGAGAAGACAGTGGAGGCTTCTTTCGGTGGAGACGCGAAGGCCTTCGAAGCGCAGACGCCTTTATATCTGATGAAACAGCACAACTTCACCGGCAACGCGGTCTACTTCGCTGCCGGAGCCGCCGACCCCGAGTTTACGGGCTACATGGACGTGCTTTCGGTTGCCGCGCGCGAAGCAGGATTCGAGGTTGAAGTCCGCCGCATCGCCAACTCCGGCCACTCCTGGGAGACCGTGTCCAGGGGCATGCAGGATGCGCTCGATTTCTTCGCCCCGCGCTGGGGCATCGCGCCTTGACGGCAGTATCCCAAGCCGGCGCCGGTGATACTCTCACCAAGGTGCTCCGGCAGACTGCGAAGGTGTGCCTGCAGCACTTTAGGACCACTCCACTGACACTTGCCGTGCTGACGGCTTTCGTCACGGCCGGTGCTGTCACCGGCAGTTTTCTGGCGGGGCCGCCCGAATCAATGCTTGAGTTCGCGGCCGTAAACGCGGAGGGCGTCAAAGCCGGGCGCTGGTGGTCGCTGTTCACCTCCATGTTCTTCGCCAGCAATCCCGCGGCATACCTGGCCGCGGGGCTCATGATTCTGCTTTTGCTGGGGTTTGCCGAGAGGAAGCTCGGCCCCGTGCGCACGGCCGTCTTTTATTTCGGAGGACAGTTCGCCTCAGTGACACTCTTCCTCCTGATTACCCAGGTTGCCGAGCAGGCCGGTGACCCGTGGCTCGGGTCCATGGAAAATACACTGCTGATGGGGCCGTATGCCCCTGTCCTCGCCGCGTCCCTCGCAGCCAGCGGCCTGTTCCCGGCGCTGTGGCAGCGGCGGCTGCGCACTGCAGTGCTGTCCACGGCGCTGCTGCTGGTGCTCTACGTGGGACACCCCGAAGCCGTGGTGGGGCTGCTCGGGGCGCTGCTGGGGCTGGCCGCAGGATGGTGGATTCAAAGTGACCAGGGAGTTCTGCACCGGCACCGTTCCACCGGCCGCGAAACCCGCAACCTCCTCGCCTTGACGGTCGCCATCTTCGCCATCGGGCCAATGCTCACCGCCGCGGCACGGAGTCCCGCCGGGCCGCTCGCCCAGTTGCGCAACGTTGTCCTCAACCCGCTGCCCACCCTGAGCCAGCTTGAGGAGAACTGCGGCGGCACGCTGGACGCAGGCTGCCTGGAACTGGACAGGCAGGGCCTCGGGGGGCCGCTGGGCCTGGCTCTCGCCGTCGTACCGGTGATCCTGCTGCTGATCTGCGCCGACGGGATGCGCCGCGGCCGGAAACTGGCGCTCTGGATTGCCATAGTCGTCCAGCTGACAGTGGCCGCCCTGTCCGCTGTGTACCTGGCGCTCTTCGCCCAGATGGCCGGTTCCGTATCCCTTCAGGACACCTCGGCGCTGGAATCAAAGTTCGTGCACGTTCTGCCGCTGGTCGCTGTGCCGGTACTGCTGGTGGTGCTGCTGCTGGCGTACCGCCGTCACTTCCGCATCCAAACCTCATCCCGGGCCCTGAGGGCGCTGGCGGTTACGGTCGGAGGAACCTGGCTGGCACTGGCCTCGCTGTATACCGCATCCTGGTACGCCGCCGGTGGCCCGCGGAGGGACGGAGGGCTGCTGGTCCTGGCCGGCGAACTGGCACGGCAATACCTGCCGGTACCCCTGCCCGGACTCTACCGGCGGGTTTTCGAGAACCACAGTGCCCTGGAAACCGTCCTGTTTGCCTATTCGGGCGTCATCTTCTGGATTGTTGCACTCGCAGGTGTCTGGATGGTCCTGCTGGGGAGCCATGATCATTCCGACGCGGGGGCGGACGACCGGGAGGCGGCGCGGGAGCTGGTTAGGCGAGGCGGCGATTCTCTCTCGTGGATGGCCTTGTGGGAGCCCAACAAGTACTGGTTTCTGCCGGGCGGAGGTGCCGGGATCGCGTACCAACAGCACGGCAGCGTCGCCTTGACCCTTGCCGGACCCTTCGGCGACCCTCTCCGGCGTGAGGCGGCTGCTGAAGGCTTTCTGCGCTTCTGCGCCGACCATGCCTTGATTCCATGCTTCTATTCCTGCACCGACGGATTATGGCCAATGTTGAGCGACCGTGGTTTCTCACGGGTTTCGGTAGCCCAGGAGACGAGGCTGTCGGTGCGCGAACTGGAGTTCAAGGGCAAGGAATGGCAAAACGTCCGCACTGCGCTTAACCGTGCCAAGAAACTCGGGGTGAACGCGCGATGGGGCAACTACAGCAGCCTCCCGCAGTCCCTGCGGACCCAGCTAAGTGAAGTTTCCGAGGAGTGGGCAGCACAGAAAACCGTTCCGGAGATGGGCTTCACCCTGGGCGGCGTCGACGAGCTGATGGACGACGACGTGTTGTGCTGCCTCGCCGTCGACGAGCAGGGACTTGTGCACGGAGTGACGAGCTGGCTGCCGACGTACGAAGGCGGGCACGTGGTGAGCTGGACCCTGGACTTCATGCGGCGGCGCGGCGAAGCCTTCCCCGGAGTGATGGAGTTCCTGATTGCATCCGCCGTCCTGGAGTTACGGAAAACAGTCGAGGTCATCTCGCTCTCCGGTTCGCCGCTGGCTCAGGACCCTGCTGTTCCCGGGGGCAGCGGCGGACGGGCGCAGGAGACTGAAGTGCTGGCCGGCATCCTTGACGTCGTGGGGCGGGCACTCGAACCGATCTATGGATTCAGGTCTCTGGCGACGTTCAAGTCACGTTTCAAGCCCGAGTACAGAACTCTCTATCTGTACTACCAGGACCCGCTGCAGTTGCCCGCCATAGGCCGCGCCCTGAGCCGCGCTTATCTGCCGGGACTTTCCATTCGGCAAAGCGCGCGTCTGCTGAGGACACTCGTGCGTTAGAAAATTCAATGATCTGCAATTGCAGAGCAACGCAACCAAAAATGATCCCCGGTATTTAATACCGGGGATCATTATTAGCAGATGCTGCTATTAGACCAGCGTTACACCGGTGGCCTGGGGGCCCTTGGCACCCTGACCGATCTCGAACTGAACGCGCTGGTTCTCGTCGAGGGTCTTGAAGCCGCCCGTCTGGATCTCAGAGTAGTGAACGAAGACATCGCCATCGGAGTCGTCCGGGGTGATGAAGCCGAAGCCCTTTTCAGCGTTGAACCACTTGACGGTTCCCTGTGCCATTTATTTCTCCTCATTATGGAACTAATTTAAGGCCAGCACACTTCGTACTGGTCTTGGTCACTCTGCGAGAAGAATCCTGGCTTGCAGCTCCGGCCGGGCCGGAAAGCATTGCAGGAGCTTCGCGCTCGCAACATGGTCTTGCGAGCATGAAAAACACCTACACAAAGACTCGTCTAAGAATTTCATGACAGCACGGTCTGGTCAACGGGCAAAACACAGAATCCGATAAATTTTGGGTAAAACGAAAGTAAACGCCTGCCCGGGTTCCCCACTGCCGAAGTCAGTGGTCAGAAAAGCCGTGACTCGATGTCGTCCACACCGCGCATGGCGTCGTAGTCCAGCGTGATGCAGTCGATGCCGCGGTCGGCCGCGAGGACGCGGGCCTGCGGCTTGATCTGCTGGGCGGCGAAGATCCCGCGGACCGGAGCGAGCAGGGGATCCCGGTTCAGCAGTTCGAGATATCTGGTCAGTTGTTCCACGCCGTCGATGTCGCCGCGGCGCTTGAGTTCAATGGCCACAGTGGCTCCGTCAGCGTCCCGGGCCAGGATGTCCACTGGGCCGATCGCCGTGAAGTACTCGCGGCGAATGAGCGAGAACCCCGATCCCAGCGTTTCAATCTGTTCGGCAAGCAGCCGCTGCAGGTCGGCCTCGACGCCATCCTTGATAAGCCCCGGATCCTGGCCGAGCTCATGTGACGTGTCGTGAAGCTGTTCATGGATGTTGATGATCAGCCTGTCGTCAGTCTTGGCGGACTGCACGGTCCACTGTTCGATGACGCCGATCTCGACATCCGCCTCATCCGGTGAGGAGATGCGCAGGGAAGCGGGCGGGCTCATCCAGTTCAGCGGCTTGTAGGAGCCGCCGTCAGAATGGACCAGCACAGAGCCGTCGGCCTTCACCAGGAGCAGCCTCGTGGCGAGGGGCAGATGGGCTTTGAGGCGGCCAACGTAATCAACAGAGCAACGGGCTATGACTAGACGCACGCCGTACACACTACCGCGTCAGCCGGGCAGCCGATCTCCGCTTGGAGGCCGTGCAGCCCCTGCGGAGCACGCGGCGGGGTCAGGGCATGGTTCTGGCTGGGGCAGAATGGAAGCATGCCGCGTTCGAACCGTCCCCGCCGCTCCTCAGCAGGGCGCGCCTCCGCGGGGCGCTCCGGACCGGGGAAGGCCGCGGCCGGAGGCAAGCACGGGTCCGGGCCGGTTCCCGAGCTTGACCTTGAGCGGGCGCGCGCCGGCATTGCCCGGCGCGAGAACGCGCCGGATGGAGTCTGGATGGTGCGCACGATGACCGCCCGCAAGGCAGAAAAGGCTTACATCTGCCCGGGCTGCTCCACTGCAGTGCTGCCGGGGATCGCGCACTTGGTGGTGTGGGCCGACGACCATATATTCGGGGCAGCGGCGGGTCTCGCCGAGCGCCGGCACTGGCACACCAACTGCTGGACGTCGCGGAACTTTCGGTACCGGTAGCGGAAGCTAAGCTGTTACGCATGACTTTTGACCCGTCGTCGTACGTTTTCAGCCAGCCGGCAGAAGCCACCGCCATCCGCGCTTCCACGGTGCTGCCCGCCCGCCGCGAGAACATCGAGATCCACACCGAAGACGGCCGCACGCTGGTTGGCGAGCTAGCCCTGCCCGAGTCGGGGGAGATCAGCGCCACGCTGATCACGCTTCACCCGTTGCCCACGCACGGCGGCTTCATGGACTCCCACGTCTACAGGAAGGCGTCCTATCGGTTGCCGGCACTCGCAGGCGTGGCCGTGCTGCGTTTCAACACCCGCGGAACCTCGTCGCCCCGGGGCACCAGCGACGGTCACTTCGAAGAGGGCATCGGCGAACGGTATGACGTTGAAGCCGCGGTCCGTTTCGCGGTGGAGAGGGGCCTGCCGAACCGCTGGCTCGTGGGGTGGTCCTTCGGCACGGAGCTCGCCCTTATGTACGGCGCCGTTGAACCCGTGGCCTCAAAGGTGGAAGGCGCCATTCTGCTGTCCCCGCCGCTGCACCGTGCCACGGACGCGCACCTGCGGCAGTGGGCGGAATCCGGCAAGCCACTGACTGTCCTCGTGCCCGAACACGACGATTACCTCCGGCCGGACGCCGCGGCCGCCCGCTTCAGCCTCGTGCCGCAGGCCCGGGTTGTAGGGGTCGACGGCGCAAAGCACCTTTGGGTGGGGGAGAAGCAGGCTGCCCGGGTGCTCAACGAGATCGTTGATGACGTCACGCGCGCCGGGTCGGGCGCCGGCGGCCTCGCCCAGGAGTGGAGCGGACCCACGGCTACAGCGACCGCCTAACGGCTGGGTGTTTGTCCTGGGGGCTGTCCGGTGGGCCTAGTGTTTGTCCTGGCGGACGATGTAGATCTCCTTGACGAGGAGCAGGACGGCGGCGGCCGTGGGGATCGCAATCAGGGCCCCGAGGACGCCCAGGAGGCTGCCTCCGGCGATCACCGAGATCACGGCGACGGCACCGGGCACCGCGACGGCCTTTTGCATGATGCGTGGCGAGATGAAGTACGCCTCGAACTGCAGGTAGGCGAAGTAGCAGATGGCATAGGCCAGGGCCGACTGCCAGCCCAGCGTGAGGGTGATCAGGGTGACCAGCACACCGGCAATCAGCCCGCCGACCAGGGGAATGAATGCCAAGAGGGCCACGACGAATGCCAGCAGCACAGCGAACGGGACACCGATGACGGACATGACGATGAAGGCGAACGTGGCGTTCAGGAGGGCCACCACGGCCTGTCCGATCACGTAGTTGCCCACCGAGCGGGTGATTTCCTCGGAGAGCGCTTCCACCCTGTCGCGCCGGGACCGCGGGGCGAGCCGGTATCCCCACTTCTTCATGGCCGGGAGGGCTGCCAGGAAATACAGGCTGAGCACGAGCACGATCAGGGTTCCGAAGAGGCTGTTAGCGACGGTGGAGCCGAACCCCACCACGCCGCCGAAGATGCCGCCCATGGCCGCGGGGTTGTTGACGAACTTATCCAGTTCCTCGGCAATACGGTCGCGCACGCCGAATTGGCTGTCCACCGTCCGAAAGAACTCCGAATCGATGAAGTCCCGGACCCACACCGGGGCCAGCCTGACGAGTTCGGTGACCTGTTCCACGATGGTGGGAATGAGGGTGGCGAAAAAGCCCACCACCGCGGCGACCAGTACCGAGACGGACACCAGGATTCCGGCAGGTCTCGGAATTCTGCGGCTTTCCAGCCAGCGCACCACCGGATCGAGGCCCAGCGCTATGAACAGGGCCGCCACGATCCACAGCAGAAGCTGCGTGGTGTTGGAACCGATCCAGTACACCAGGAGGGCAAGGCCGACGCCGACGGTGCCCATGAAGCCGAGGTACAGCGGATGTTGGGCAGAGATCCGGGGGCCGGGGGCGCCGAACCGGGCGGTGTCGCCGGCCTCGGACGGTTCGGCTTCGAGTGTGTCCAGCTGTTCGGGCGGCATCTCGAAACGGAGCCTCGGCTGCGCGCCGGGGATGGGCTGCCGCAGCCGCTTCAGCATGGCTCCAATCGCGGCGGGGCGGCGTGCCATGGTCCGTTGCGGCTTGCCGTGTTCATGCGGAGCGTGCTTCGCGGCTGGAGCGTCATTGGAGGAGCCGGCGTGGGGCAGGTTTTCCGGGCCGTGCATCGACGGATCCGTGTGTTCAGTCACTGCTTTTGATGCCTTTTCCGTCCATGGCTCCGCGGCTGCGGGCCGCATGTGATGATCATCGCAAACACTATCAGCAGCCTTGTGAATAGCCGGATGTGCACTGTTTCATTGGAGTGTCCCGGGAAGGGTTAGGTGACCCGAACTGAAGGATTGGTAACAAAACGGTTACTATTGAAGGCAAACCCCCGCTGATGATAGGACTCCTTTGCGTTTCAAGACTGCAGTTGCACTCGTGCTGCTCGGCCTCCTGACACTGCTCGCCGGCATCGGACAGAAGACGGTGTGGGCCCCCGCCGAGACGGTGACCGCCACGGCGCCCGCCGATGCCGAAGCCGCGCCGCTGACCGTTATCGACCAGAAGCTCCGCACCCTCGAAGGCGGAACAGTGACCATCAAGGTCAAGGGTGAGGGCAACTTCCTCCTCGCCGCAGGCCGCCCTGACGACGTCACTGCCTGGGTGGGCAAGACGGCGCACAACACGGTCACCGGGCTCTCCGAGGACAAGAAGTCCCTGCAGGTGGAGCGCACCGACGGTGAAGCAGCCGCCCCGTCGCCGGCCGGATCGGACCTCTGGGTTTCCAGCGAAAACGCCAGCGGCGAACTGGACTACACGTGGTCCCCACCCGCAGACGGCGAGTGGTCGCTCCTGCTGGCCAGTGACGGCAAGAAGCCCGCGCCGTCGTCGATTTCCATGACCTTCCCCAACGACACCTCCACGCCGTGGGCTGTGCCGTTCATGGTGATGGGCGCACTCCTCATGCTCGCCGGTGCTGCGCTCCTGGTGCTCAAGCCCAAGGGCAGCAACCGCGGAACACCGGGGCAGGGCGGCTCCGCCGCCGGTCCGGGCAACCTGTTCGCCAAGCGTGCCAAGGCCGCAGCCGGTTCCTCCTCCTCGCGCATGAGCCTCATCGTGGCCGCGTCCACCGCCGCGCTGCTCGCCGGAACGGGCGCTGCCGCCCAGGCCAGCCAGACGCCGGAGCCGGCTGCGACGCAGGGGGCGTCCTCCACGGCGGCCGCCTCCGGCGATGCCGGCGCCGCGCCAGTGCTTCTGGACGCCCAGTTCCGCCGGATCCTGGAGCAGGTGGCGAGTGCCACAGACTCCGGCGACGCAGCAAAGGACTCCAAGAAGCTTGCCGCCCGCGTTGCCGGGACGGAGCTCGAGGTACGCACGCAGAACTACAAGATCCGTTCCCGCGTGGCTTCCTACGACGCACGCATGCCGGTCCGCGCGACCAAGCTGCTGACCACCGTGGTGACCAGCAACCGCGCCTGGCCGCGCCAGGTGCTGGCCGTAACGCAGGGTGAGGGCAATGTGGTGCCCCAGCTGCTGACCCTGGTCCAGAAGTCCCCGCGCGACAACTACAAGCTGGTGGGCACCAGCCCGCTCCAGCCCGGAACCACGTTCCCGTCGATTGCCCGGAACGGCACCGAGTCACTGGCCCCCGGCGACAAGTCCGGTCTACTGTACAGCGGGCAGGAAGCACTCTCCGGTCTTGCTGACCGGCTGACCAACGCGAACTCCACGTTCAAGAGCAAGCTGGTGGAGGGCGAGTCCTCGCCGTACATCGCGGACACGCTGTCCTACCAGGCCGACGTCGTGAAGTCGGGCGTGAACGGTGAGTTCGCCTTCGCCCACAAGGTCGTCCCAGACGCCACCGTGGTCTTCCGCACCGCGGATGGCGGAGCCTTGGTGCTCGGCCGCCTCACCTTCAATTTCGATGGCACGCCCAAGGCTGAAGGTGACAAGCTCACCATCGGAAACGACGCCGCAGTCCTCGCCGGGGGCAAGGAAACCACCTCCGGCATGGTGCTGAACTTTGCTGAATCCGTGGCTGTCTATGTTCCGCCGACCGGATCGAAGGACCCGATGAAGCTCGTGGCCGCCACACGCGGACTCGTCGGAGCCAGCTTCAAGTAAACGCAGGACTCTCTGTTAACAGAGCACCGTTGCCGCGGCCCGCGGCAACGGTGCTCTCTGCGTTAACAGTGCTGCGTTAACGTGCTTCCTGCGGCGCAGGGAGTGGCTAGAGTGGAAGCTATGAGTTCGCCAGCTTCCCGTCCTGTCCCTTCAGCCGCCGACAGCCACCTCAATCTTCGCGGCGCCGTCGATCTGTCCGCACTCAAGCAGCGCCAAACGCCGCCAGCGGCTCCCGCCGCAGGCACCGCCCCGGCAGGCACTGCCGCCGGGAACGGACCGGCGGGAACGGCCCCGGCCGGCGCGCAGGGCGCCGCCGGCTCCGAGGCGCCTGCGCTCCGGGTCGAGGTCACCGAGGCCAACTTCCAGGACCTCGTGGAGCTTTCGACGCAGGTGCCTGTGGTGTTCGCACTCTGGGCGGCGTACTCGCCGGAATCGGCGGGCGT
The DNA here is from genome assembly GCF_044754165.1 of Arthrobacter sp. NPDC093139. Lineage (NCBI taxonomy): Bacteria > Bacillati > Actinomycetota > Actinomycetes > Micrococcales > Micrococcaceae > Arthrobacter > Arthrobacter sp. NPDC093139. The sequence continues at coordinate 57,837 of NZ_JBIVOO010000004.1, read as the reverse complement.
GCTTGATGCACTGGAGCGGATCGTGCAGGGGTATGCCGGCCGGCTGGTGCTCGGCACGGCGGACATCGACGCCTTTCCCCAGCTTGCCCAGGCATTCCAGGTGCAGGCCGTGCCCACGGTGGTGGCGGTGCTCAAGGGCCAGCCCGTTCCGCTGTTCCAGGGCGGGGCGGATGAGCAGCAGATCCGCGCACTGCTCGACGAACTGCTTAAGGTCGCCGCAGCCAATGGCGTGTCCGGAAACGTCGGCGGGGCTGCCACGGCCGAGCCTGCCCCCGCGCCGGTCCCGCCGCTGCATCAGGCTGCGTTCGATGCCATTGAGGCAGGGGATTATGCCGCAGCTGCGGCGGCCTACCGGCAGGCCCTCACGGAGATGCCGGCCGACGCCGAGGCCAAGGCAGGCCTGGCACAGGTTGAACTCATGGACCGGCTCCAGAAGCTGTCCGGCCCCGACGGCGAGGCGATCCGGGAACGTGCGGCCGAGGAGCCCGACAACCTGGATGCCCAGCTCGGGGTCGCCGACCTCGACGTTGCCGGCGGACACGTGGAGGATGCCCTGAACCGCGTGGTGGCATTCATCGGCAGGAACTTCGGACCGGAGCGTGAGGCAGCCCGCGTGCGGCTGCTGGAGCTGTTCGACGTCGTTGGAAGCACCGACCCGCGAGTCGCGAAAGCCCGTCAGGCGCTGGCCCGGGTGCTGTTCTAGCGACAGTTCCGGCCCTCTTCAGGCCGCTGTCCCTCCGTTCGCTCCAGCTGCAGCACCGGGGCTGGGTTTCGCCCATGTGCCAGTACAGCTGCGACCCGGAAGCCGCGCCAGGCGTGCCCAACGACTGGCACCTCATGCACCTGGGCTCCTTCGCCGCCGGGGGAGCGGCCCTGATCCTCACGTGGGTACCTCAGTACGAGCGGGCGGTGCCCCGGCGCACGTTTTGACCGCCCCGCAGCTGCGCGCGGCCCTCCTCCCTGAGACGGACCCGCCGCCCGCGGCGCTTTACTCCCTGAGGGGGATCCCCCTGCGGACGCGGCGCGGATAGGGTGAGTTCATGAGTGTTCCCTCCGCAGCCCTGTCCATCAGGGGACTTGCCAAGCGCTTCGGCAGCAAGATCGCCGTCGACGGTATCAGCCTGGAGGTTCCTGCCGGTTCCTTCTTCGGAATTGTGGGCCCGAATGGCGCAGGCAAGACCACCACGCTGTCCATGGCCACCGGGCTGCTGCGGCCCGACTTCGGCACGGCGGTGGTCCACGGCGTGGACGTTTGGGCGCGGCCGCTGGAAGCCAAGAAGCTGATGGGTATCCTGCCGGACGGGATCAGGCTCTTCGACAGGCTCACGGGCGAACAGCTCGTCACGTACGCGGGCCTGCTGCGCGGCATGGACAAGGCGGTGGTCTCGGCCCGCGTCGGGGAACTGCTGGCTGCGCTGGACCTTGGCGGGGACGCCGGAACCTTGGTGGTGGACTACTCGGCCGGCATGACCAAGAAAATAGCCCTTGCCTCAGCCCTGATCCATGCACCCAAAGTGCTGGTCCTGGACGAGCCCTTCGAATCAGTTGACCCGGTCTCCGCAGCAAACATCCGCGACATCCTGGAGCGATACGTCGCCACCGGAGGAACCGTGATCGTCTCCAGCCACGTCATGGACCTGGTGCAGAGGATGTGTGACCACGTTGCCGTCGTTGCCGCAGGACGGCTCCTGGCCGCAGGGACGGTGGCGGACGTCCGCGGTGGCCTCACCCTGGAAGAGCGGTTCGTTCAACTGGTGGGCGGAAAGGTCCAGACCGGGGGGCTCGAGTGGTTGCGCACCTTCTGAGACTGAAACTCACCCTGCTGCGGAACGGGCTGCGGCGGAGTCCATTGCAGCTCTTCGGCCTGGCAATCGGCGGGCTGTACGCCCTGGGGACCGTGGGCATGTGTGTCGCTGCGCTGCTCTTCCTCGGCCAGCAGGACCCGGTGCTGGCCCAGACCGTTGTGGTGCTGGGCGGCTCGGCGGCCCTGCTCGGTTGGGGGATCGTGCCCGTGGTTGCCGCGACGGCCGACATGACGCTGGACCCCGCACGGTTCACAACCTCGGCCATCCCCATGCCCCAGTTGCTGGCAGGCCTTGCTGTGGGCGGCCTGATCGGGATTCCCGGGCTGGCTACGGCACTGGTGGCCCTGGCGACGGTGGGCACCTGGTGGCGTGGCTTCATCCCGGCTGCCGGAGCCCTCACTGGTGCCGTCCTTGCCGTGCTGAGCTGTGTTGTTTTGTCCAAGGTGGTCACCACTGCCACAGCCAGCCTGGCTGCGTCGCGGCGCTTCAAGGATGCCAGTGCATTGGCCTTCATGGTGCCCCTGATCCTGATGGGTCCGATCGTGGCCGCGATAGCACAGGGGATTGCGGACTCCCGGGACTTTCTCACCGAACTTGCGCGGGTTCTGTCCTGGACGCCCCTCGGCGCAGCCTGGTCACTGGGCGGGGAGCTCGCGGCGGGGCGTCCCGTTGATGCAGCCCTGAAGCTCCTCATCGGTGTGGTGACCCTCGCAGGCATGACCTGGTGCTGGAAACTCCTGCTGGAGCGGGCCCTGGTCACGCCGTCCTACGCCGGGAGCAACCGCCGGACCGGCGGCCGGATGGGGCTGTTCGGGCTGTTTCCTGCCTCGCCCACAGGCGCCATTGCGGCCCGTTCCCTGACATATTGGTTCCGGGATCCCCGGTACTCCGGATCCCTCGTGGCCATTCCGCTCCTGCCAGTGGTGCTCGCGTTCCAGGGAAGCCAGACGGGCAACTTCGGCATCATCATGATCGTCGGCCCGCTGACCGCATTCCTACTGGCCTGGTCCATCTCGGCCGATGTGTCCTACGACAACACCGCATTCGCCCTGCACCTCGCCGCGGGAGTCCGTGGCCTGCATGACCGGCTGGGACGCGCTCTGGCCTGCCTCACGTTTGCCTTGCCCACCGTGCTGGTCCTCGCGGTGGGGCCGTTCTTCCTGACCGGGGACTGGGAGTGGCTGCCCGCCATACTGGGGCTGTCCCTCGGAGTGCTGTTGAGCGGGCTTGGCCTCGCGTCAGTGGTTTCGGCCCGCTATACGGCGGCGGTTCCGCTTCCCGGGGACAGCCCCTTCAAGAAACCGCCCGGAAACGTCGGCCAGACCCTGGCCGTTCAGTTCTGCGGCATGGGCATCCTGCTCGTGCTGACGATTCCGGAGGCCGCCCTGGTCATCGCCCAGTCCGTAACCGGCGACCCGGCCTTTGGCTGGGCGAGCCTTGCCGTCGGGCCGCTGCTGGGCATGGCCCTCTTTGTGGCAGGCGTACGCATCGGCGGACGCTGGCTGGACGCCCGCGGACCCGAGCTGCTGGCGCAGCTGACAGTCAACAGGTAAGGGCCTGCCGGTGCAGCTCCACACGTGTTTGACTATGCAGGAGGTTGACCGTGCAGGAGCTTGACTTTGCACGAGACCGCTGGCCTGGACCGCACGCGTCCGGTCAACACCGAGAGATGAAAGGCGGTGGACCGTGGAGGTCGTGATCCTTCCCGGCAACAGGCAGATCGCCTCGCTGGCAGCGGATGCCATCCAGGCGCTGCTGCGCCGCAAGCCCAATGCGGTCCTGGGGCTGGCCACAGGTTCGTCGCCCCTTCCCGTTTACGACGAACTGGCCTCGCGCCACGAGCGCGGCCTGCTGGACTTCAGCCGCGTCCATGGCTTTCTGCTGGACGAGTACGTGGGGCTGGAAGCCGGCCATCCGGAGTCCTACCTGGAAGTCATCCGCAGGGACTTTGCCGGCAGGGTCAACATTCCTCGGGAAAACGTCCACGGCCCGGACGGCAGCGCCAAGGACATACCCGCCGCGTGCCGGGCGTACGAGGACGCCATCAGGGAGAGCGGGGGAGTGGACCTGCAGCTGCTCGGCTTGGGAACCGACGGGCACATCGGCTTCAACGAACCCGGTTCATCGCTGGCTTCCAGGACGCGCATCAAGACGCTCATAGAGCAGACACGCCGGGACAACGCCCGCTTCTTCGGCAGCCTTGGCGAGGTGCCCCACCACGTGCTGACCCAGGGACTGGGCACCATCCTCGAATCACGCCACGCGGTGCTCGTGGCCACCGGGGCACAGAAAGCCCAGGCGGTCCATGATCTCGTCGAGGGGCCGCTGGCGGCGGTCTGCCCCGCCTCGGTCCTGCAGTTGCACCCGCACGCATCCATCCTGATTGACGAGGCTGCGGCGTCGTCGCTGAAACTGGCCGACTACTACCGCCACTCGTACGACCACAAGCCGGCCTGGCAGGACCTGTAGACGCCGCGGCCTGCCGATGTGCGCCGCTGCGCGGCTCGGGTCCCGGGTCCGCAACCCTCGTTCCGGGACGGGCTAAGATGGATGGCATGACTAGCATGACGGATCCTCTCGACAACGACCCCATGCGTGAGCTCTCCGGAGCCGGATCGTCCACGGCCACCATTGAGCGCGAGGAACAGCGCCAGGAAGTGGAGCCCGGCGACCGAGAGCGCTTTTCGCACTACGTCCGCAAGGAAAAAATCATGGAGTCCGCGCTGACCGGTGAGCCCGTCATCGCGTTGTGCGGCAAGGTCTGGACGCCCGGGCGTGACCCGCAGAAATTCCCCGTCTGCCCGATGTGCAAAGAGGTCTATGACGGCCTGCGCCCGGGAAATGACGGCGGCAAGGGGTCCGGCGGGGACTCAGGCAACAACAAGTAGTGACGGAGACACTCTTCGGCGGACCCACCCTGCCCCCGGCTTATCCGGAACGTGCAGCCTGGGGAACCGCCCCGAAGCTCCGTGCCTGGCAGCAGGAAGCCCTTGACCGCTACTTCAGCACTGGTCCGCGCGACTTCCTGGCTGTGGCGACCCCCGGCGCTGGCAAGACCACCTTTGCCCTTCGTGTGGCGTCCATGCTCATCGAATCCGGTGCCGTCAACCGGGTGACCATCGTTGCCCCCACGGACCACCTGAAGAGGCAATGGGCTGACGCTGCCGCACGCGTTGGGATCGCCATCGATCCGAACTTCAAGAATTCCGACGGCCAGCACGGCCGCGGCTTCATCGGGGTTGCGGTCACGTATGCCCAAGTGGCCAGCAAGCCCCTGCTGCACCGCGCCAAGACCGAGGCCGCACGCACACTGGTCATCCTGGACGAGATCCACCACGGTGGCGAGGCGCTCTCCTGGGGAGACGGCTTGCGCGAGGCCTTCGATCCCGCGGTCCGTCGCCTGTCGCTGACCGGTACGCCTTTCCGCTCCGACACCTCGCCCATTCCGTTCGTGGAGTATGCGGAGGACCGCGACGGCATCAGACGGTCCAAAGCGGACTACACCTACGGCTACGGCAATGCGCTGCGCGACCACGTGGTGAGGCCGGTCATGTTCATGGCGTATTCGGGCCAGATGCGCTGGCGCACCAGCGCCGGCGAGGAAATGGCCGCTTCCCTGGGCGAGGCTGCCGTGACCAAGGATGTCACGTCCCAGGCGTGGCGCACTGCCCTGAACCCCGCCGGGGAGTGGATTCCGGCAGTGCTGGCCGGAGCGGACAAGCGCCTGAGCGAAGTGCGCCGCTCGGTACCCGATGCAGGCGGCCTGGTGATTGCGACGGACCATGAGGACGCAAGGGCGTATGCTGGCCAGCTGAAGAAGATCACCGGCGAATCGCCCACCGTCATTCTGTCGGACGACGCCAAGGCATCGAGCAAGATCGAAGAATTCTCGGCGAACGAAAAGCGCTGGATGGTGGCCGTGCGCATGGTGTCCGAAGGTGTGGACGTTCCGCGTCTTTCCGTGGGCGTGTATGCCACCTCGACCTCCACGCCCCTGTTCTTCGCCCAGGCGGTGGGACGCTTTGTCCGCGCCCGGAAGCGCGGCGAGACCGCCTCGGTGTTCCTGCCCTCCGTGCCGCAGCTGATGGCGCTGGCCAACAGCATGGAGGCGGAACGCGACCACGCCCTGGACCGGCCGGAAAAGGAGGACGGTGACGGCCTCTTCAATCCGGAAGATTCGCTGATGGACGAGGCCAACCGCGAGGACAAGGCCTCTGACAGCCTGACCAAGGGCAAGTTCGAGGCCCTTGATTCCCAGGCGTCCTTCGACCGTGTGTTGTTCGACGGCGGCGAATTCGGCACGGGCGGCGACATCGGGTCCGAGGACGAGCTGGACTTCCTCGGCATTCCTGGCCTGCTGGACGCCGAACAGGTGGGGACCCTCCTGCGTCAGCGGCAGCACGAGCAGCAGAGCCGGAAAAAGCGCCAGGGTCCGGCGGCGGCGCCCGCGGCGCCGGCAGTTCCGGACCACCGGATGCTGATGGACCTGCGGAACGAGCTCGCCAAGAACGTGGCCGCCTGGTCCGCCCGGACCGGAACTCCCCACGGCGTGGTCCACACGAAGCTGCGCACTGTCTGTGGCGGCCCGCCCGTGGCGCAGGCCAACGAGGAGCAGCTGCAGTCCAGGCTCAAGAAGCTTCAGGACTGGTTCGTCGGCCGCAAGTAGCTATATGACTTCGATTCACCCTTGATGTGACTTCGATTCACCCTGGACGGCCGGCATTGTATATCCTCTTAGGTGCGTATCCGGATGCCATCCGCATCGGGGCGGGGGCTAGGCGCACTTGGCGGCCAGCGCCGCCGCGAGCCAGTTTATGCCGGTATGTTGCAGCTGCGACATATCCCTGGATGTCAAGGATACGAACATGGGCCGTCGCCGTGCCCCCACCAAGCCAAGCTACCCCGGTTGGATCCGGACCTCAGTTGTGGCGGCAGCCCTGGTTGTGGGTCTTATCGCCGCGGCTCTGGTCCTGCCGCCCCTCCTCACTCCGGGCGGTATCGACTCATCACAGTCCGCCGCCACTGGGACGCAGGCAGAAGCGGTCCTTCCGGAGGACCGCCCTGCTGTCAGCGAAGGCGCTGCCCCTTGCATTCCCCTCAGGGTCCTGGCATCACTCGAAAACGCCGACATGGTCCGGTCGCTGGCGGCTGCCTACCTTGCCAAGCCGCGCAGCGTGGACGGCAAGTGCGTCTCGGTAAAGGTGGACCAGGAAAAATCAGGAGTGGCGGCCACCCGGATGGCAGACGGATTTGCCTCCATTCCTGCCGCCGAACGGCCCGCCGTCTGGCTGCCGGACTCCACGGCCTGGCTGCGTGTAGCCGAGGACCGCGCTGGGAACGCCGTCCGGCAGGATGGCGCCAGCGTGGCGAGGAGCGGGATCGTGGTGGCCATGCCGGCCTCGATGGCCAAGGCGATCGGCTGGGACACCAAGGCACCGACGTGGGCCGAAGTCTTCGCGGTGTCGAAGGACCCTGGCGTCTGGGAACGCCTTGGCCATGCGGACTGGGGCAAATTCAAGTTCGGCAAGGCCAGCCCCACAGTTTCCACGTCCGGGCTCATGGGCCTGCTGGCGTCCTACGGCGTGGCCGGTGGGAACCTTAAGGACATCCAAAACGATCAGCTGACCCAGCCCTCCGTCATAACCAAGGTCAAGGATGGCGAGCTGAGCACAAGCCATTACATGGCCACGCCGGAGCACTTCCTCTGGCACGCCCGGCAGGCGGACGACGCCGGAGACGTTTCAGAATTCCTCTCGGCCGTTATCGTCGATGAAAAGTCCGTATGGGACTACAACCGGGGAATTTCGAGCAACGACGGTGTCACGAAGCAGGCGGGCCCCGCACCAAGGGAGCCGCTGCTGGCCATCTACCCCAGCGACGGCGTCATGGTTGCCGACAATCCCGCTGTGGCCCTCTCCGGCGACTGGGTCAGCAGCCAGCAGCGCCTCGCTGCCGAGGACTTCCTGGCCTACACCCGGACGGAGCAGGGCCAAGAAGTGGTCAAAACCACCGGCTACCGCACCATTCAGGACAAGGTGGACCCCACTGTCGCCAACACCGGGCACTATGCGCGGTTCCTGCAGCCGGTCCCGCTTCCCAGCGCGGACGTCCTGGTCGACGTCCAGAAGAGCTTTCCCAAAATCCGTAAAAGGGCCCGGGCGCTGTTCCTGCTGGACGTCTCCGGTTCCATGGGCCAGGAGATTGCCCCGGGCGTAACCCGCTTGCAGGGCGCCAAGAACGCCGTTACCCGTGCCTTGGAGCACTTCACCGACGACGACAAACTGGGGTTGGCAGCGTTCTCCCATGTGGCGGATGGCCCGCTGACTCCCGGTCTGGTCAGCCCGGTGGCCCCCTTCAAGACGAACAAGGGCGATCTGCTGGCCGAACTCGATGCCCTGCAGCCGGTGGCCGCCACACCACTCTACGAAGCCGTGGGGCAGTTCGCCGCCGAACAGGCCAGCGAATACAACGAATCCGAAATCAACACGATCGTGCTCCTGAGCGATGGCAAGAACGACACAACCCATCCCGGTGACCTAAAGTCGCTGACGGAGCAGCTGAGCCATCAGCACCACAGCACCCCGGTGCTCGTGTTCACCCTCGCCTACGGTGCTGACGCCGACACCGAATCACTGCGGGCCATCGCCATGGCCAGCGGTGCACACTTCTACGACGCCACTGACCCGAACCACTTGGAAGCCGTGCTGGGTGACCTCGTGACCAGCTTCTAGGCACGCTGTTCGCGACCTATTCGAGGTCGACGCCTCCCAGTTCCAGTTCGGCGTAGGTGTCGTCCAGGTCCTCGGCGATTCCCGCCGTCAGCCGCTTGATCACGGTGACTGAGTAGCCCGCCTGCACGGCATCCAGGGAGGTGGCCATGACGCAGTGGTCGGTGGCGAGGCCCACCACCACGACGTCTTCCACGTCGTGGCTCTGTAGCCAGTCGTCCAGGCCTATGTTGTCCTCTTCGGGCGCGTAGTCCGCATCACCGGGTGAGGGCAGGGAACCGGGCTTCCGGTCGCCGGTGGGCACAGCGTCCTCGGGGGCGAGCAGGCCTTCAAAGCCGGAGTACGCGGCGGTGTGCAGCCCCTTGTGGAAGTAAGCCTGGATGTGTTCCGTCTCGAGGTCCGGGTGAAGCTCGGCGCCCTGCGTTCCCGCGACGCAGTGCGGCGGCCAGCTGTCCTTGAAATCGGGGGTGTCCGAGAAGTGCGCACCGGGATCGATGTGCCAGTCCTGCGTGGCCACGATGTGGTCGAACTGGCCGTGGTGCGCTTCAACGTATTCGCTGATGGCCCCTGCCACTGCGGCGCCGCCTTCCACCGGCAGCGCGCCGCCCTCGCAGAAGTCGTTCTGGACGTCGACAATGATCAGTGCACGTGACATCAGTTCTCCTCAGTTTTCCTCGTAAAGAGTGGGGATGGCCGGCTCGCCGCGCTGCAGGCGGTGAACGACCGCCGGCAGTTCGGCCATTGAGTCGGCGTGGCGCTGGCGGGCACGAAGCACTCCTTCGTGGCCGGTCCAGCCCGGCAGCAGCTCCCCGTTCTTGATGAACTGTTGCAGGAGGGGCCGGTCGTTGCCGTCGTCGAGGGGGCGGTGCCCCACGCCGATGAGTTCCTGGGTGGCCGTGCCGTGCTCGTTGAGCCGGCGGAGGGCGTATTTCCGCCCGCCCTTGCTGATCTTGTTCTTCGCGGTTTTGGCGACGGACACGAAGTCCCCGTCGTCATCCGTGCGGCTAACAAGCTTGTACACCATGCTCGCCGTGGGTGCACCGGAACCCGTGACAAGGGACGTGCCCACTCCGTAGGCGTCCACCGGCGCGGACTGGAGCGCCGCAATGGCGAACTCGTCGAGGTCGGAGGTGACCACGATGCGGGTGTTCTCATTGCCCAGTTCATCGAGCAGCTGCCGCACCCACTGCGCCTGTTCCACCAGGTCCCCCGAGTCGAGCCTGACGGCGCCCAACTTGTCCCCGGCAATGTCCACGGCCGTACGGACGGCGGTTTCGACGTCGTACGTGTCCACGAGCAGCGAGGTACCCGCCCCGAGGGAGGCGACCTGCGCCTCGAACGCGTCGCGTTCGGTGTCGTGGAGCAGGGTGAACGAGTGGGCGGCGGTGCCCACCGTCTTGAGTCCGTAGCGCAGCCCGGCCTCCAGGTTGGAGGTGCTGTCGAAGCCGGCGATGACAGCGGCGCGGGCAGCGGCCGTGGCCGATTCCTCCTGCGTCCGCCGGGAGCCCATCTCGATGCAGGGCCGGTGCCCGGCAGCAGTGATCATCCGGGAGGCCGCCGAGGCGATGGCGCTGTCGTGGTTCAGCACGGAGAGGATATAGGTCTCCAGGATGCAGGCCTCGGCGAACGTCGATTCGACGATCAGGACGGGGGAGTTCGGGAAGTAGGCCTCGCCTTCCGCATAGCCCCAGATGTCCCCGGTGAAGCGGAAGTCGGCCAGGTAGTCCAGGGTTTTCTGGTTGACCACCCGCGTGCGGCCCAGGAACTCCAGTTCAGCCTCGCCAAAGCGGAAAGCCGCGATGCCGTCCAGCAGCCGGCCGGTGCCGCCCACGATCCCGTAGCGCCGGCCGTCGGGCAGCCTGCGTGCGAACGCCTCGAAGACTGACTTGCGGTGCGCGGTGCCCGAATGGAGTGCGGCCTGCAGCATCGTCAGCTCGTAGTGATCGGTGAACAGGGACGTGCGTGGCTGGTTCCAGCCCGGGGAGGTACTCACAAAATCACTCTAGTCCCCACCGGCTCCCACGTCTCGCTTCGCTTCGCCGCGGGGCCCTCGCCGGCGTGGGCCCACCCACCGGCTCCCACGTCTCGCTTCGCTTCGCCGCGGGGCCATCGCCGGCGTGGGCCCACCCACCGGCTCCCACGTCTCGCTTCGCTTCGCCGCGGGGCCCTCGCCGGCGTGGGCCCAGCCTCGCCATAGAATGGACAGATGACCTTAAGCGTTGCGCTCGGCCCTGACACCCAGGAGAGCACCGAAACCGGAACAGCGGTGTCCACCGACGCCCTGACGGCCCCTGACATCCCCTGGAACCTCGTGATCTGGAATGATCCGGTCAATCTCATGAGCTATGTCAGCTTCGTTTTCCAGAGCTATTTCGGCTACTCGGAAAGCAAAGCGAACAGGCTCATGATGGAGGTCCACAGGAAGGGCCGCTCCATTGTTGCCCACGGCAGCAAGGAGCAGGTGGAACAGCACGCGGTGGCCATGCATGGCTTTGGCCTGTGGGCGACGGTTGAGAAGGCCACGGGCGGAAACAGCGGGGGCGGAAAGAACGGCGGCCCGGGCAAGGGCAGGGGAAAACGTGGCTAAGGCTTTCAAATACGGGCTCAAAGGCATCACGGGATTCCTGGAGCCCACGGAGCGGGAGCTGCTGCGCAGCCTGTTCGACGACGTCATCTCGATGCTTGAGCCGGAAGACCGGGGAAAGCAGGATCCGCTCGCCGCAATGATCGGGCTGGACATGGACGTCAAGGAACCGTCGGACCGGGCGCTCCGGAGGCTTTTGCCAGACGTTGTTAAGGACGACGGCGCCGCCTCCCTCGAGTTCCGCCAGCTCACCGAACGTTCCCTGCGGGAAAGCAAGATCGGCGCGCTGCGCGCTGCAGCACTGGACCTGGACAAGGACGAGCTGGTCCTGACCGCGGCGGACGCCCGGCACTGGTCCACTGCCCTGAATGACGTCCGGCTGGTCCTGGCCGAACGGCTCGACATCCGGGACGAGGCCGATGCCGACCACGTCCACCAGATGCAGGACTGGTCCCAGGCGGAAGACGTGGAGAGCTACCTGGCCCTCGTCTACAACTTCACCACGTGGCTGCAGGAGTCTCTCGTGCAGGCCATGCTGCAGTCCCTGGAAACCCGGCCCTAGGCTTTACGTCCGGGCACTCCATCCGCCGGGCCTCCACGTATGGGCGTGCGCGCCGGTTCCCAAATGTGACAAATTCGACACGAGGCGGACACCACATTTGATGGCCGCGCCTACCGGGAAGACCTATCCTCGAATAATCATGACTTCAGCATCGAGCACGGATCCCGCAGCAGGAGCTGCGCCGGATTCCGCAACGGCCATCGGCGGGACTCTGGGATCACTGCCGATCGGGGTCTTTGATTCGGGCGTCGGCGGACTCACTGTGGCACGGTCCATCATCGACCAGTTGCCGAACGAATCGATCCTCTACGTCGGTGACACGGCCCACGGGCCCTACGGTCCGCTCCCCATCGCCGAGGTGCGCGCCAACGCCCTGGGTGTCATGGACGAACTCGTGGATTCCGGCGTCAAGCTGCTCACCATCGCCTGCAACTCGGCGTCGGCCGCAGTCCTCCGGGACGCCCGCGAACGGTACACGGCCCGCTACGGGATACCCGTGATCGAGGTGATCCAGCCGGCCGTCAGGCGGGCCGTGGCGGCCACCCGCACAGGCCGCGTCGGCGTCATCGGCACCTCGGCAACCGTGGGTTCGCGTGCCTACGAGGACACGTTTGCTGCGGCCCCGGATCTTTCCATCACCTCCGTGGCCTGCCCCGCGTTCGTCAGCTACGTGGAGGCCGGCATCACCACCGGGCCCGAACTGCTGGCAGTGGCGGGGGAGTACCTTGAGCCCCTGAAGGCTGCGGGAGTGGACACCGTTGTGCTGGGCTGCACGCACTACCCCCTGCTGACCGGGGTGATTTCCTACGTCATGGGCGAGGACGTCACCCTCGTCTCCAGCGCCGAGGAAACGGCCAAGGACGTGTACCGCGCGCTCGCCAGCCGGGGCCTGGAACGGACTGCCGCCGCCGCGCCGGAACACAGCTTCATTGCCACGGGCGACGCCGGCCAGTTCGAGGCGCTGGCGCGCAGGTTCCTCGGGCCCGAGGTCCTCAGCGTCAAACATGTCGACCATGTGGCGGCACAGTATCCTACCGGCAGCCTGGCGCGCATTACGCCGGAAATGATTGCCGCCGCCCAGGGCGCCGCTGCCCGGCCGCGCATCTCGAACTTTGTGGGACAGGGTGCCGGCGGCAACCCCTCTTCCGGAGGTTCCGCCCTGTGAAGCTCACCATCGTCGGCTGCACCGGATCCTTCCCCGGCCCCGGCTCGCCCGCGTCCTGCTACCTGCTGACAGCGCACGACGGCGAACGCACCTGGAAAGTCGTCATGGACCTTGGCAGCGGAGCCCTCGGCGCCATCCAGCGCTACACGGACCTCGAGGACATCGATGCCATATTCCTGACGCACCTGCATCCGGACCACTGCATGGACCTGTGCGGCCTGCACGTGGCCGTGCGCTGGAAACCGGGCGGCTGGGACCGGGGGCGCATCCCGGTTTGGGGACCTGCCGCAACGGCCGACAGGATGGCCACCGCGTACGGCCTCGAACTCGACCCCGGCATGCACGAGGAATTCGACTTCACCAACTGGACCGAGCGCCAGTCCGTCACCGTGGGGCCCTTCACGGTGACGCCCTTCGCGGTGAACCATCCCGTGGAGGAGGCCTACGCGCTGCGCGTGGAGGCGACCGAACCCGACGCGGCCGGGGCTGCCGTGACGCGCGTCCTGACCTACTCCGGCGATACCGATTCGTGCCGCGGGCTCGAAGAAGCTGCCAAGGACGCTGACCTTTTCCTGTGCGAGGCGGCCTTCGAAGAGGGCCGTGACGACGGCATCAAGGACGTCCATCTGACCGGCAAGCGGGCCGGCGAGGCCGCTGCGGTGGCCGGCGCCCGCCGTCTGCTCCTGACGCACATCCCGGTCTGGACATCGCAGACGAAGGTCATGGCCGAGGCACGTCCGGCTTTCGGCGGCGATGTCGCGGTTGCGGTCGCCGGAGTTCACTACACCGTCTGAGGCTTCGGGGGCCAGCCGCCAGCGGATAAATCGATAAGCTAAAGGCATGACTTCCGAAGCAACCACTGCCCCCGTCATCCGTGCCGACGGCCGCACCCCGGACCAGCTCCGCCCCATCAGCATCACCCGCGGCTGGTCCAAGCAGGCGGAAGGATCCGCCCTGATCGAGTTCGGCAACACCCGGGTGCTGTGCACGGCTTCCCTGACCGAGGGCGTACCCCGCTGGCTCAAGGGCGAAGGCCGCGGCTGGGTCACGGCCGAGTACGCCATGCTCCCGCGCGCGACGAACACACGGTCCGACCGCGAGTCGGTCAAAGGCAAGATCGGCGGCCGCACCCATGAGATTTCCCGCCTGATCGGACGCTCGCTGCGTTCGATCATCGACACCAAGGCGCTCGGCGAAAACACCATCGTTTTGGACTGCGACGTCCTCCAAGCCGACGGCGGGACGCGGACTGCCGCCATCACCGGCGCCTATGTGGCCCTCGCCGAAGCGATCCGCTTTGCCCGCGAGAACAAGATGATCGCCCGCAACGCCCAGCCGCTTGTGGATACCATCGCTGCCGTGTCCGTTGGCATCATCGACGGCGTTCCGATGCTTGACCTGCCCTACATCGAGGATGTCCGGGCCGAGACCGACATGAACGTCGTGGTGACGGGTTCGGGCAAGTTCGTCGAGGTGCAGGGCACCGCCGAGGGTGCCCCGTTCGACCGGGATGAGCTCAACAAGCTGCTCGACCTTGCACTTCTGGGCACGGAGCAGCTCGCAGCCATCCAGCGTGAGACCCTGGCCGAAGCGCCGTGACCGGCAAGGGAACCGTGAACGAAAACACGGCCGGCAGGCAGCCCGGCGCGCCCCGGCTCGTGCTGGCCACGCACAACAAGGGGAAGCTGCGGGAACTGCGCGAGCTGCTGCGCGGGCAGGTTCCCGGGCTGGACGTCGACACGCAGGTGGTGGACGCGTCCGCCGTCGGGGGCCCCGACGTGGCCGAGACCGGCGTAACGTTTGCGGAGAACTCACTGCTCAAGGCTCGGGCCGTGGCCGAGGCCACCGGGCTGGTGGCGATCGCCGACGACTCCGGTCTTTCGGTAGACGTGCTCGGCGGGGCACCTGGCATCTTTTCTGCCCGCTGGTCCGGGCGGCACGGCGACGATGCCGCCAATCTTCGGTTGCTGCTGGCCCAGCTCGCTGACGTGCCGGATGCCCACCGCGGCGCGGCCTTCGTGTGCGCAGCGGCCCTGGCAGTGCCGGCGTCGGCATCCGGCTCCGCGTCCGGGGACGGGGCACGCGAGGTGGTGGAATACGGCCAGCTGTCCGGCACCCTGTTGCGGGAACCGCGCGGTGAGGGCGGCTTCGGCTATGACCCCGTGCTCCAGCCCCTTGGTCTCGACCGCAGCTGCGCGGAGCTCACCCCCGAGGAGAAGAATGCCATCAGCCACCGCGGTCAGGCCTTCCGCGCACTGCTGCCTGCCATAGTCGAAGCCCTCGCCGCAGGCTAGGTCCCGTTAAACGCCGTTCCCCGCATAAGCGTTGCTGGCCAGCAGCGCTTATGCGGGGAACGGCCGTTCGCGTGTGTGAGGACTTACGGCGTCTTGCGTTCCTCTTCGGGTTCGTGCTCCTCGATGAACTCCTCCACCACATCCGTGCCGTACTTGGCAGCCTGACGCTTGGCGACCATTCCGCGGAAGACCTCGATGCCGATCGGAATCACGGAGAGCAGGACGATCACGATGAAGATGATGTCCAGGTTCTCGCGGACCCACGGAATCCTGTCACCCAGCAGGTAGCCCAGGAGCGTCACGCCGCCGCCCCACAGGAACGCGCCGATCACGTTGAAGAGGAAGAATTTCCGCTTGTCCATCTGGGCCACGCCGACGATGACCGGCACGAAGGTGCGGATGATGGGGACGAAACGGGCCAGAATCAGTGCCTTGCCGCCGTGCTTCTCAAAGAATTTGTGGGCGCTTTCGACGTTCTCGTGCTTGAACAGGCGCGAATCCGGCTTGTTGAAGATCGCCGGGCCTGCCTTGGAGCCGATGAGGTAGCCCGTCTGGTTTCCGATGATTGCCGCCACGATGATGAGCGCCGCGAAGAGCCAGATGTTGAACTTGATCGTGTCGGTCGCGACGAGCAGGCCGGCGGTGAACAGCATGGAGTCGCCGGGCAGGAAGAACCCGATGAGCAGGCCGGTTTCGGCGAAGATGATTCCGCAGACCAGCAGCACCACCCACGGAGCCAGGGCGGGGTCGGCGAGGAAGACCTGGGGATTAAGCCAGTCGGGAAGGAACGAAGCCAGCTGCGGCTGGACCGGTCCGGCTCCTCCCAACATGGGCACGGCAAAGTCGCTGATGGCATTAAAGTTCACCTTCCAAGGGTACTTGACCTTGCCACTGCTCCCGCGGCGCTAATGTTGAGCCCGTGAGTTTGGACTTTACGGCGATCGACTTCGAGACCGCCAACGGCTTTCGCGGTTCTCCGTGCGCCGTTGGCCTCAGCAAGGTCCGCGGCGGTGTGATCGTCGAGGAAGCGTCCTGGCTGATGAGACCGCCGGAAAACCACGACACGTTCGACTACCACAACGTGCGGATCCACGGCATCACGCCCGAAAAGGTTGCCGGCCAGCCGCGCTTCGGGGAGCTTTTCGCCGAAATCGGCGCATTCATCGGCGGCGACATCATCGCCGCGCACAACGCCGCCTTCGACCTGGGCGTCATCCGCTCCGGACTGGAGGTCTCCGGCCTGCCCGGGCCGGCATACGACTACGTCTGCACCGTCATGTTGTCCCGGCGCTGCTACTCACTGGTCTCCAACTCGCTGCCCTTCGCTGCCGAAGAGGCCGGCGTGCCCCTGATCAACCACCACGATGCCGCCGAGGATGCGAGGGCCTGCGCCGGCATCCTGATCGACATCGCAGCCCGCAACCGGGCAAACAGCGTTGCCGAGCTCTACCTGTCACTCGGCCTGTCGATACCGCAGCAGCAGGCCTTTCACCCGGCCGCAGACGCCCTGTCCAAGGCGACCCTCACGGCCCTCGCCGCCGCCGGCAGTGACGGACCTGCCCGGCCCTTTCGGACCGGATGGCCCCAGGAAGGCGACAACCCCCCGCCAAATCCCGACGCCGAACCCGGCAACCCGCTCTTTGGCCAGACCGTGGTGTTCACCGGACAGCTGGCCATGCCACGGCCGGAGGCCAAAATCCGCTCCGCCGAGATGGGGGCCCGGCCTGAAAGCCGGGTCACCGCCCGGACCAGCGTCCTTGTGGTGGGCGACGGATTCGACGCCCGGGACCTCCGGTCGGGACGGCTCACCGGTAAGGCCAGGCGCGTGCTGGAGTTGCACGAACGGGGGCAGGCCATCGAGGTGCTGTCCGAGGGCGAATTCCTGCAGATGGTCGGCGGGGCGGCCGGCACGATGGATGCCGGCATGATGAACGCCACGGGGGCCGGTATTCATGTGGCGCAACAAAGCTTCCCCGTTGCGGCCCTGCGCTCCTAGCCTTGCTCCATGAGCAGACCAAGCGAGACCAGCGTTTCCCCGGCCACCGCAACGGGCGGGGTGGACTGGCGGGCGGTGTTCGCCTTTCCCAATCCGGTCAATGAGTACGCCGCGCGAATCACGGCCGGACTCGTGGTGCTGCTCGCCGTCGCCACGCTGCTCACCGGCTTCGGCTGGGGACTTGCCATCATTGCTGCCGGCTTCTGGCTCCGGGTGCTTTTCGGCCCCCGGATCTCCCCGCTGGCGCTGCTCTCAGTCAAGGTGCTCGCTCCGCGGCTCGGCCGCCCCAAGCTGGTCCCCGGACCGCCCAAGCGCTTCGCCCAGGGGATCGGGGCCGCGGTCTCCACCGCGGCGGCGGTGCTGTTCTTCGCGGGCCTGGCACCCGCGGCCTGGGTGCTGCTCGCCGTCCTCATCGCCGCTGCTTCGCTGGAGGCCTTTGCCGGTTTCTGCCTTGGCTGCGCGATTTTCGGCTTCCTGCAGCGCCGGGGCATGATCCCCGAGGACGTCTGCGAAGCCTGCAACAACATTTCCCTCAGGCAGTTGTGACAGCCACCAGCTGGTCCGCCATGCCACGGATCACCTCGGGTGCCTCGAGCGCCTCCAGCCAGTCCGCCGGGAGGCACGCTTCGCCGTAATAGGCGCCGAGGATATTTCCGGCGATCGATCCCGTTGAGTCGCTGTCTCCGCTGTGGTTGATGGCCACGGCAATGGCCGCCTTGAAGTGCTCCGCCGGAGCGGGCGCTGCCGCTTGGCCACCTGGCGCTGTTGGGCCACCTGACGCTGTGGCCAGGACGGCGTAAAGCCCGACGGCGAGTGCCTCCTCCGCCACCCAGCCCTCGCCGAGTTCGCGGACCAGGTCCTCGGGGGCGAGCAGTGCGCGGGTTTCCGATCCCTGCGCGGCCGCTTCGCCGGCCCAGCGGATTGCGGCGTCGAGGCGAGCACGGAGTTCCGGCACCGCTTCCGCATCGGACCGGACGTGGTCAGCGGCCAGCTGTGCGGCTTCCAGCAGGCCCCGCCCCTGGACCAGGGAATGGATCAGAAGGCTGAAGACCCCGGCGCTCTGGCGGGCCGACGGGTGTCCGTGCGTCAGGGAGGCAGCATCCGAGCTCAGCTTGTAGACGGATTCGGCCGGAATGTGGGGGATCAGCCCGAACGGCGCCGACCGCATGACCGTTCCGCAGCCTTTCGAATCGGGGTTGACCGGCCGGTGCACCGTGCCCATCTCTCCGGTCGCCAACCCGCTGAGGCAGGCAGCGCCGGGGGCCCTGCGGTGCCTGAGCACCTGCTGGCTGTCAATCCAGCGCTGCTGCGGCCTGGGTGCCGGATCCGGGGCCGACATGCCCTGGGTGTTGAGCCACCGGAGATAGGCGAGCCACACGCAGGCGTTCGCATCGGCGCCCACCCCGGCATTCGCCCACTCCAGCGCCTCGACGAGCCCGTCCACCGTGTACAGCGTCATCTGCGTGTCGTCGGAAAAATGGCTGCCGCCGTCGAGCGCCGCGAAGTCCTGCAACCCCTTCGGGCCGAACCGGCTCCGGATCGCAGCGATGGAGTCGAACTCGACGGCGTAGCCGAGGGAGTCTCCAAGGGCGCCGCCCAACAGGCAGCCGTGGATGCGGGACTTCGGGGACGGCACGGCGGCGGTGCCGGGAACATTGCTCATGAAGGTAAATTTACCCGTCCGGGACGTCATGGTTCCGACCGCCAAACGGGCCCTCCGCTGTGTGGTCTTCCTCACTCCCGAACGGCCCCGGCCGCGGGACGCTAAGCTCGGATTCAGCAACCGTCCAGACTCAACTGGCAGACTGCAGAGGCTGACCCGGCACATGCCGGTGTTCCCGGCCGACAA
This sequence comes from Arthrobacter sp. NPDC093139, assembly GCF_044754165.1. NCBI lineage: Bacteria > Bacillati > Actinomycetota > Actinomycetes > Micrococcales > Micrococcaceae > Arthrobacter > Arthrobacter sp. NPDC093139. Next base: position 38,854 of record NZ_JBIVOO010000004.1, on the reverse strand, counting down.
AACAAAGGATTCTCCGAACATGACCACGCCTGTGTCCGCATCCACGACCGACGCCGAGCCGCACCCGGATGACCCTGGCTTCCGGCCCGGACTGCTTTCCCGGCTGGCGGCCGAAGCGTTCGGAGCCCTGTTCCTGGTCGTGGGCGGACTGGGCGTGCCGCTGTTTACCCTCCCGCAATCGAACCCGCTTCCTGCGGCGCTGGCTGGCGGTCTCGCCGTGACGGCCGCGATGCTCGCCGTCGGCTATGTTTCAGGCGGGCACTTCAATCCGGCCATCACGCTCGGTAACCTCGTCGCGGGGCGGATCAGGGCCGGCCACGCCGCTGCCTACGTCGGCGCCCAGCTGGCGGGTGCCGCCGCCGGCGCGCTGGCGCTGTTCGGCGTTCTCCGGACCATCCCCAACATCCCGGACACCCGGGCCGCCTTCGATACGGTCACCGCCGGCTTCGGCGAGCACTCCGTCATTCAGGCGTCCATGGCAGGTGTCCTCCTGGCCGAGGTCCTCGGCGCCGCACTGCTGGTCGCCGTCTTCCTCGGCACCACGGCACGCCGCAACGTCCACGCGGCCGCGGCACCGTTCGCCGTCGGCCTGTCGCTGGCGGTGCTCCTGCAGTTCGGCCAGGCCATCGGCAACGCTCCGTTCAACCCCGCACGGGCCACCGCGTCAGCGCTGTTCAGCAACAGCTGGTCGCTGGAGCAGCTGTGGCTGTTCTGGATCGCCCCGCTGGTGGGTGCGGCCATTGCCGGTCTGGTTTTCCGGGGCTTCTCCGGCAGCACGGCCGGCAAGGCTGCAACGGGTACGGAGGACGGTGTTGACGTTACGGACAGTGAAGGGCCGGACAGCGGCGAAGAGGCCACTGAGGAGACTGTCACCGGCACATCTGACAGCGGCACATCTGACACGGACATCTCGGACAGCCACACCCCTGACAGGGACACCCCGGACAGTAAGGCACCCGGCCGTTCAGCCTCGGCTGAAGCCCGGCCTGCGAGTGCACCCGACGAGGCCCGCGACTTCTTCGACGGCCCTGGCCGCCAGTAGCGGCCGCCGTGGGCTTCGGACGCGCCCGGGCGTGGTCGGCAAAACTGTCAGTCCCTACGGATAGCTTAAAAACATGCGGTTACTGCACACTTCCGATTGGCACCTTGGCCGGTCCTTCCACGGCGTTGGAATGCTCGACGCCCAGCGCGGGTTTGTCGACCAGCTGGTGGCCCGCGTCGAGGAACTGTCCGTCGACATCGTCCTCATCGCCGGCGACGTGTACGACCGCGCGCTGCCCGGAGTGGACGTTGTCAACCTGCTCGACGACGCCCTGGTCCGGCTGACCGGCGCCGGAGCCCGGGTAGTGCTCACCAGCGGGAACCATGACTCTGCCATCAGGCTCGGCTTTGCCTCTCGGCTCATGGAGCGGGGCGGCGTGCATCTGCGCACCCGGCTCGCCGAACTGGATACGCCGCTGCTGCTTCCGATCGGGGGCCGGCCGGACGATGGTCGGAGCCCGGCGCTGGCGATCTATGGCATACCGTGGCTGGAACCGCGGCTCGTCGCCGACCAGCTCGGCGTGGAGACTGCCAGCCATTTCGAGGTCACCCGCGCGGCCACCGACCGCATCCGGGCAGACATTGCCCGGCGCAGCAGGTCGCGGGACGTCCACTCCGTGGTGCTGGCGCACACCTTCGCCAGTGGCGGAATCAGCTCGGACAGCGAGCGGGACCTCAGCATCGGCGGAGTCGGTGCCGTTCCGCTGGACCTCTTTGCAGGCTTTAGCTATACCGCCCTGGGCCATCTGCACGGACGGCAGGCGCTGTCGCCTGAGGTGCGCTACTCAGGATCTCCGTTGGCCTACTCCTTCTCTGAGGCACAGCACCAAAAGGGCGGCTGGCTCATTGACGTTGACGAATCGGGTGTCACGGCGGTGGAGGCGGTTCTCTGGGATGCGCCAAGAAAACTGGCCGTCCTCCGGGGAACCATTTCCGAACTCCTTGAGTCCGGCCGCCACGCCTGGGCCGAGGACGCCTACTGCCAGGTGACCCTCACTGACGCCCAACGCCCGGCCCAGGCAATGGAACGGTTGAGGGCGCGGTTCCCGGATACCCTCGTGCTCGGCTTTGACCCCGAGGGCGCGCCGCCGTCGGCCACTGTCAGCTACAGCAGCCGCCTCGCCGCGGCCGAAGACGACCTCTCGATCTGCTGCGGGTTCCTGGAGCACGTCCGGGGCCGTGAGCCCGACGACGCCGAGCGGAGCCTGCTGGCCGAGGCGCTGGAAACTGTCCGCCTGCAAGGAGTGTCGCTATGAGGATTCACCGGCTGGAAATCTGTGCTTTCGGGCCCTTCGCCGGCACGGAAACCATCGATTTTGACAGGCTTAGCGCCCACGGGCTGTTTCTCCTCAACGGTGCCACCGGTGCCGGGAAGACCAGCGTGCTGGACGCGATCTGCTACGCCCTCTACGGCTCAGTGCCCGGGGCGCGGCAGGACGGCAAGAGACTCCGCAGCGACCACGCCGAGGCAGCGACAGAACCCAGCGTCACCTGTGAGTTCACAGCCAGGGGCCGGCGCTTCGAGGTCTCGCGCTTTCCGGCGTGGGACAAGCCCAGCGCCCGCGGCCGGAACGGCTTCACCGCGCAGAAGGCCAAAACGCTCCTGCGGGAGCGGGTCGGCGGGGAATGGATTGAGAAGTCCGGCAGAAACGACGAAGCCGGCGGTGAGATCGCCGCGATTCTCGGCATGGACAGGGAGCAGTTTACCCGGGTGGTCATGCTGCCCCAGGGAGACTTCGCAGCGTTCCTGCGATCCAAGGCCTCAGACCGGATGGACCTTCTGCAGAAGCTCTTTGGAACGGAACGGTTTGAAGCCGTTGAGCGTGAACTGGCCCTGAAGGCTGCGGAAGCCGCCAAGGAAGTCAGCGGGCACAACGGCAGGCTTGCGCTTCTGGTGGAGCGGGCGCGGGCCGAGGCTGAGGCCTTGGGGCTTGAGCTCGACAATGCCCCGGCTGCCGGCAAAGCCCGGGAACTTCTGGTTTGGCTCGAGGATGCCGCCTCGCGCCGGGCAGCGGAGTTGGGCACCGCGGCAGAATCCTCCGAGGCCCTCCGCCGCGAGCACGCCGCCCGGCTCGAAGCCGAACTGGCCCGTGAAAGCCGGCAGTTGAAACTCGCCGCAGCGATGCGCCGAAAATCAGCAGCATGCGCGGCCGCACCCGTTCTGGAACAGAATGCTGCCCGGCTTGCCCTGCACCGAAAAGCAGAAACCCTCGGGGGGCAGCTCAAGGCCGTGGCCGCGGCCGAGGCAGCCGTGGAGCGGTCAGCCAGCGCCATGGCACGGGCTGCAGCTGACCTTCAAGCGGCGGCCCGCACGGACGTTGAGCTGGCGCACACAGATCACGCAGACGTCGACACCGCCGCCGAGCTCGGCCGGCTGCGGGCGCTCCTGGCCGTCGTGAACGAGCGCGCGGCCGACGAAGACCGGCTCACAGCGCTGGCTGCGAGGAGCACAGACCTCACCGCCCGGCGCCAGGATCTGCTGCGTACCACCGAGAACCAGGCCGAAACCCTCACCGCCCTCCGCACTGAAATGGAGCGGCTCCATGCCGGGCTGCAGCCACTGGCACAGCTGGCAAGTGAGGCAGTGCTCCGGACCAAGGAGTCGATGGCCGCCGACGAGCTCGTGGACGTGGTCCGGCGCTACGGAGCTGCGGCCGGAAAATGTGCAGCCGCCACGGAGCGGCACCTCAAAGGCCGTGATGCATACCAGGAGTCCCGTCAACGATGGCTTGACATACGTGAGCAGCGGCTGGCCAACGCCGCCGCGGAACTGGCGGCCCGTCTGGACGCCGGGGAACCATGCCCCGTCTGCGGCGGCACCGAGCATCCGGATCCCGTGCCCGCCGCAGCCTCGGTCCGGGGCCTTGCCGAGGAGGAGGAACGGGCCAGGGAGGCCTGCGATGCCGCAGAGCTGAGTCTCGCTGCCTTGGATGCCGAGCTTGCTGCAGCCCGGCAGGAGGTTGCCGTATTGGCGGGGCAGGGCGGCGACACTGATCCGGCTGACGCAGCCGAAGCCGCCAGGGTTGCCCGCGCAGCGGCAGCGGAAGCGGAGGCCGCGGAGGTGCAACTGGCCGAGGCCAGGGCACGGTACGAAGGTCTCGAGGACCGCGTCACCGCCACAGAGCAGGCACGAACCGGGTGCCTGTCGCGCATCGCGCAGCTGGAATCCACGTTGGCCGAACTGGACCAGCAGTCAACAGCCCTTGAATCCGCGCTTGCCGCGTTGCGGGCCGGGTACCCCAGTCTGCGCCGGCGCTCCGCCGGCATCGGCGAAACGATTGCCGTTCTGGAACGGGCTGCTTCTGCCCACACCGCGTGGGAGCTGGCATCTGCCCGCCTGGATGAAGCGCACGCCCAGCTCGAGCTTGCCCTGCCGGAAGCCGGTTTCGGCACCGCCGCCGAAGCCCATGAGGCCCTGCTGGACCCGGAGGACGCTGCGCGACTGGAAGCGGCAGTCCTGGCGGGAAGGGACGAACAGGCGCGGCTGGAGGAACTGTTCGCGAGTGACGAGCTGATCCTCGCCGAGGAAGAGCACGCAGCCGGCATCACAGCCGAGGCGGGGGAAATTGACCGTCTGCGGGCCGAGGCCGAACGGGCAGCCGGACAGGCGAAAGACCTTGCGCTCGCCGCCGGGCTGGCAGCGCAGAAGTGCACAGCATTGCGCGGTCTGCGGGAAGACTACGAGGAGCTGGCCGAATCAGGACGGGCTCCGCGTGATAGGGCAGAGCGCCTGTCGGCACTGGCGGACTCCGTCCGGGGCGGCGGCGACAACAGCTACCGCATGAGCCTCAACAGCTATGTCCTGGCAGCCCGGCTGGAACAGGTTGCCGTCGCTGCGTCAGAGCGGCTGGTCGCCATGAGCGACGGCCGGTACACGCTCCAGCACACGGATGCGAAAGCCGCGCGCGGCGCAAAATCCGGGCTGGGACTCGAAGTGGTGGATGCGTGGACCGGCCAGCGGCGCGACACGTCCACCCTCTCGGGCGGGGAATCCTTCATGGCCTCCTTGTCGCTCGCGCTGGGTCTGGCAGACGTTGTGCAGCACGAGGCGGGCGGCGTGGACATTGAGACGCTGTTCGTGGACGAGGGCTTCGGCAGCCTCGATGAGCAGGCCCTTGAGCAGGTCATGGACGCCCTCGAAGGACTGCGCGATGGCGGGCGCGTGGTCGGGCTTGTCAGCCACGTGGCGGAAATGAAGCAGCGGATCGGCACCCAGCTGCAGGTGGTGAAGGGCCGCAACGGTTCTACCCTCCACATCTCCGATGCCGTCATGGCGGCCTGACGCAGCCGCGGTCAACCGGCCCAGCGCAGCCGGTCCGGCGCAACCGGCCCAGCGCAGCCGGTCCAGTACAATCGGATAGTCACCGGGTTGCGCGCATCGGGAGGGGGGACGGTGCGCACGACTGAACGAGCCCGGAAACATGACGACTTCCACAGCGCCCAAGCGCCCCTCCCAAAATTTCGACTCCCGGAATGTCCACGCGGACACCGCGCCTGCGGGCCCTGTACCTGCCCCTTCTGGCGGGAGGTTCGCCCGGCTGGCGCAGCTGGCCGGTAAGGGCTTCCTTCCGCTCGGCCTTTTCGCGCGCCTCCCGCTTGCCATGCTGACTGTCGGAACGCTGACCCTGGTCACATCCGTGAGCGGCTCATATGCCACTGGCGGCGCAGCGGCAGGAGCGGTGGGGATCGGCTCAGCCGTCGGTGCGCCTGTCCTGGGCGCCCTCGCCGACCGCCGGGGTCAGCGCGCCGTGCTGCTGGTGGCCGCCGTCCTGAATGCCGTGGCTGTCCTCACGCTGATTGCCCTGGCCCATGCGCTTCCCGGCACAGGCAGTCCCGCTGCCGGCAGTGTTGTTGCCGGGGTTTCCGCCGCAGCCGTGCCGGTCCTTGCGGCCGCGCTGCTCGCCGGTTTCAGTTGTCCCCAGGTCGGCCCCCTGGCCCGCGTCCGGTGGGTGGGCTTGACGTCAGGCGGAAGCCGCAAAGGCAGCGGCCAGGATCTGGATACGGCGCTGGCGTATGAAGGCACGGCGGACGAACTGACCTTTGTCCTCGGGCCGGCCCTCGTGGGGATGCTCGCCAGCCTGGTGGCGCCTTGGCTGCCGCTGGCCCTTGCCGCGGCGCTGACCATCACGCTCGTGCCGGCCTTCGCAATGCACCGGACGCACCTGGCTGTTCCACGCAGGACCGTCGGGCCCCGCAAACCCTCCGGTGCCGTGAAAAGCGATTCGGCCGCGGCGGGCCCCGCCCCCCCCGGCCGGGGGGCAACCAAGCCCCCCGCGCGGTTTCCGGGGGTGCCAATATATGCCAGGGGACCCAGATGGGGGACCCCCCCACCGCCCCGAGCAACAACTACCCACCCCTCGC